>NZ_JBFAML010000096.1:0-1011 GCF_040660295.1 Micromonospora sp. NPDC049891 | reverse complement strand
CGTTCCGCCCTCGGCCCGGTCAACTGCCAGAACTCCTGCGGCAACTGGTCGACAGTGTCCCCGTACTCCTTCGCTCTGACCGCCTCACGAAGGGTGTCCAGCACGGCCCGTGCTCCGTCGGTGGCCACCTGGCGATCCACCCCGGCCCGCGACTGCACCCGTTCCAAGAATTCGGCAAGTCCGAACCGTTCCGGATCTTCGGTGGGCCTACCCACCAGCCCTCGTAGTTCCTGAGGGAGTTGGGAGGCGAGGTCCCTCGCCTGGCCGCCTGTGATCCTCTCTGCCAACGTCTCGAGCGTGGCGCGGGTGATCGGTTCCGCCTGCCCCGGTGGAACCTTCGGTCGTCCTGCCACGGACTGAATGAACTCGGTGTAGTTCACCTCGGATCCCCCTTCGAACGGATTACGGCGGGTACCCGCGCCCGTCGGGGTGAAACGGCGGTTCACCCGCCCGCAGCCGGGTGGCGGAGGGCGATCCCGACGAGGGCTGCGAGCCGGTCGTCTGACCGTCAGCTCCCTGGTGCCGGGGGGCGACGCGGGATCCGGCGGGTGAGAGGCACCTGGTATAGACCGGCGCTGGTGACGGCGTAGAGCACCGGCAGCACGACGAAGATCGCCAAGCCGGCGAGCGGCGCGACCAGGTAACCGATGAGACCTGCAGCGACGTAGAGGATGACCCCGACGAATGCCCGCACCCGCTCGGCGGGGAAATGCCGTCCACTCACCTCTTCCCTGAGTAGGTCTTTGCGCCGGGCCAGATAGTGGAAGAACGCCAGCCAGCTCGCGCAGAGCAGCGCGCCGATCAGCGCGTAGAAGGCGACGGCCACGCGCTGGTCCTGCTGGTCGTGCTCCTGCAACGCGTTCGAGACGACGGCGGTCGGGAACGGCAGCAGCGCGGTGCTGAACAGGACGAAGAGATTCACCCAGTGCAGGCCGCGATCGCTCTCCTTGATGCGATTGAACGTGCTCTTGTGGTTCAGCCAAACGACGGCCACGTAGGCGTATGAGGCGA
>NZ_JBFAML010000095.1:0-1070 GCF_040660295.1 Micromonospora sp. NPDC049891 | reverse complement strand
GTCGGCGTGGATGGACATGAAAAGATCGGCGCCATGCCGGTGCGCGATCTCCACCCGATCGTACAGCGGAATAAAAACGTCGCTGTCGCGCGTCAGGCGGGCATCGATGCCGTGTCGATCAAGCTGTGCACGCACATTTCTGGCGATCTCCAGAACGACATGTTTTTCCAGCGAACCGGTGTGGCCAATGGCGCCGGAGTCGATGCCGCCATGACCGGGATCCAACATGACCAGGAATCTTTTTCGCGCCCCCTGAGGGCCGTTCTGCTTTTTGGGACGTGGCAGGCCGTGGGCGTGAGCCAGCGGGGAAACGGCGCCGTTCAGCGCCAGGGCCGCCAACCCTGCCAACATCATTCTGCGGCGAGATAACCGGGTGTTCAAAAGGTCCGTCTTAGCCATAAGGTTAACCAGCATAAAAGGAAAGGGTGTTTTTGTTATAACATAACAATTTCATGCGCCGGCGGGGTTGTCTGTTAGCGGCTGTTACTTTTAATGTCATTCCTTAAATTCACTGGTTTTTTATACTGCATTTATTTTGTTTATTGAATGTTTGTATTGATATAAATTTGTTTTGCATTTGTTAATTCTTATTTTGACACACTATTTAATCTAATATTTCAAATGAGATTTATTCTCCTCTTTAATTGATATGTTATAACGTAAATATTAAAACGGATAAAAAACGGGGTCTTTGCCGCCGGCATGAAGCTACTCACGTTTTTGGAGCGTTAACATGACTTTTAAACACCAGGAAAAAGAGACACTAAATATATTCGCCGTTCTCGCGGTCTCGTTAAGCACGGTCATCGCCATGCTCGACAGTACCATCGCCAACGTGGCATTGCCGGTTATCGCCAAAGATTTCGGCGTTTCCGAATCGGCCTCCATCATGATTATTAATGCCTACCAGTTTGCCGTTGTCGCCTCTTTGATGCCCTTCGCGGCGCTGGGCCGCGCGGTGGGCAATAAAAAGATCTTTATAGCCGGGGTGGTGCTGTTCGCTTTTTCATCCTTGGGCTGCGCGCTGTCCACGACGCTGTCGATGCTGACGGCATTCAGGGTGATACAGG
>NZ_JBFAML010000094.1:0-1090 GCF_040660295.1 Micromonospora sp. NPDC049891 | reverse complement strand
AAAATATAGAGCATAGATTTGGATTGCTCAGGAAAAATGGGAGTAAAAAGCCAAGCATGGAGTCATACGAGAAAATTGCCGATTTAATAAAAAATTACTCGGTAAAAAATTACAATGTGACAACCGATGGTAAAGTGAATTTAATCTTTAGCAATGGAAAAAAAGAAGCCAGGGTTAGTTGGAAAAAGAATGATACGCAGGAGGGAAGGAATTCCACAACGGGAAGAATAATGTCGCTCATGACGAGTAGTAAACCATCTTCGCAGAAAATTACGGCTCTCGTAATTGAAGACCCAACACAAAAAAGTCAACCAGCGGTTAGCGCAGACACGCCAGTGATAACATTCGGCAACGAGTAAATCCGCATTAAACAAATGAAAAATCACCTCATTTGGACTCCTTTGGAGGTGGTTTAAAGCCGAAAAAAAAGCGAGACGACAAACACAGTCTCGCTTTTATCATTTTTAAAATAGTACCGTTATACTATCGTATAACGCCCTGCATTGAGCATGTCGGAAAATAATCTCTCGGACTTTATTGATGGTGAAACAATATAGGTAAACTTAGCAGCCATAGCTAACGGGATATCATCATAATGATCAGTAAAGAAAAGATCTGGTTCCTCAGAAAATTGCTCCCGCACGAATTTAAGCTTCACTACATTTAATGTTTCGACAAATTCACCTGAGTGGCAAAAATGTGCACATATAGTGACATCAAAATCATTAACTTCCTGAGAGAAAGAGGACACATAAATATCCGGCGCTGCAGTTGCCAAGCACTTAGTCGAATTATCACCTAGAACGAGCAAATCCTTTCGGAGAGAATGGCGGGCCAACCATTTTCCGTACTTCTTACCGACATAGGGCCAAAACTTGGTGCGTTGCTGAATCGCTAATAAAGCCACCTTAAATCCAACGCGATCCATTCTCCCAATTTTCCTGCATATGGCGAATTTAATAATAGAAAATAAAAAATACCATCTAAGGAAAAGAATAGAGATGAAAAAAGACAGAACAACCCATACTTTAAAAGTGTTAAATGGCACAAGTGTGCCATCAAGATCATATACGGATTTCAACCTTTTCTC
>NZ_JBFAML010000093.1:0-1094 GCF_040660295.1 Micromonospora sp. NPDC049891 | reverse complement strand
ACGGCCAGCGACGCCCTCATGGATGGATCATGCCGTGTACCGCCGTGCCGTCTGTAAGGCTGAAGCCAGAAACGCGCCCAGCGACATCAGCCAAAGCGCCGATCCGGCCGCCCCCAGGTAAGTCCAAAAGATCACGTTGGCCGACGGCGTTTCATGCGGTAAATAACGCGAGTAGTCGGAAACGTACACTGCGTAGCTGATTTGATAGCCGGCGGCGGCCGACAGCTGAATCAAAAAGGCCGCCCACGAAAAATGCCCAGCGCCGACGACGGCGTCCATCCGCAGCGACAACACGGCGCCGACCGTCAGCACGCCGAACACTGCCATCATCACATAGGTCAGCCAGCGCTGCACCGCATGGAGCATGTCGTGGCCGACGATCGCCAACAGCACGGCCACCGCGATCAGCAACGCATACCAAGGCAGACGGTGGCCCGGCAACACCGTGTTGATCGCATCGGTCGCGAGAATAACGTTGAACACGTTGAAACCGATGTAAACAAACACCACGGCGGCAAAGGGAACGATGGCGCCACGCAGGCCGAATTGGGCCCGTGACTGGATCATCTGCGGCAGCCCCATGCGCGGCCCCTGATTGGCATGACACGCCATGAAGAACGTGCCGAACCCCACGCCGACGGCAATGGCCAGCATCGAATAAAGCGCGCCCAACCCCAACGCCGGGCCGCTGAAACCGACCACCATCGTCGTCAAAACGAAATTACCGGTAAACCAAAACGGCGCCTGATGCCAAACCTTGCCATGCCGCTCGTGATGGGGCACAAAGTCTATCGAGCGCACTTCAATTTTTGGGCGTGACGCCACATTGCGATTGTTCATGTCCCACCTCGTCGTTTCAACGCTCGGTTTGCGGCTGCAGCTGCGCTGCCGGGCGGCTCAACAGGCTGCCCAACACGAAGGCGATGCCGCCGCCCAGCAGACCGCCGTAGATCGGGCTGTTGGCATCGATGCCGTGCCAGATCATCAGCCCCACCACACACAGGCTGCCGGTCAGCATGCTGGCAATCGCGCCGGCGCTGGTAGCGCGCGGCCAGAAGATCACCCCCACCAACGGGATCAACATGCCCCCCACC
>NZ_JBFAML010000092.1:0-1097 GCF_040660295.1 Micromonospora sp. NPDC049891 | reverse complement strand
ACCAGGCCGACCAGCACTTTTTTCGCCAGGCTCCATTGCTTGTGGCGGGTTTGCGCCAGCAGCAAAAGAAGCGCGACAAACACCAGCACGTTAATCACGAGCGGAAGATTCATCCCCAATGTCTCCAATAATCTTTCTTATAAAAACGACTACGCATCACGTATGTCGCGATGTAAATATCGTAACAGTTTGCTGAGTGGCCTACTTATATCCAAATGGAATTTGATATAGCTTTTTGTGTGTTTTTGTTTGTTTTATATACATCAAGATGATGGGTTGAGCGAATTTTTGTGATCAGAGTCTGATATTTCTGATTTGCTCGACATAGGATTGCACCGGCAGGGTGAAATCGCCTTGCCAGCAGATGGCAAACGCCACCAGGCACAGACACAGTACGCGCTCCAGCTGGTTGCCTTTTTGCGAGTTGAGCAGGGGCAGGCGAAAACGCCAGCGGCACGGCCACAGCAGCGGCACGCCGGCGGGCGTGAGCATGTCGGCCAGCAGATGGCTGAAATAACCGATGATCATGGCGTGCAGCGCATCGGCCGGGATCGGCCAGCTACGCGGCACGTCCAGCTGAAACAGCGCCATGCCGCCGGCGATCGCCAGCAGGCTGTGGGTGAAACCGCGGTGGCCGAAGGCGCGGGCGATGGGCAGGGCGATCCAGCGCAGGCGCTGGCCCAGTACCGACTTGGGGTGATCGATGTCCGGCAGCAGCGAGGTGAGCAGCGCGGCGGGTATGATGTGCCACCAGTCGCCGGTAGCCAGCTCTGGCGTCACTTCCGCCTTCTTGGCGAAGATCGCGCAAGCGACAGAGAAAATGAGATGTCCTTCCGCGGTCATGCTGTTGCGATTCCGGCTGGTAAACTGTTAATTTATCCAGTATATGGGAAAATTCCCAGTAGTGGAAGCAGTTACCCTGTAACCAATTGTTTATTTTTCCCTGTTTTACAACGGCTTGTTACGGTGCTGCGTAACAAATCATCGATTTTGACTGGCGAGAACAAAAAGCGGGCGATGGGCGATGCATGAAGATGAGAAAAAAGACGGTGGCTTGGCGTGTGGCGGGAGGAAGCGGCGGCCTTGAACCGCGCTGC
>NZ_JBFAML010000091.1:0-1111 GCF_040660295.1 Micromonospora sp. NPDC049891 | reverse complement strand
CTTCATCTTGCTCGGGCACGCCCATCCAGCCGAACAGCAGGCGGCGGCCATCTTCCGCCAGCGTCGTCTGCGGCGCATAGAACTCGAAGCCGGCGTCCAGCTCGCGAAATTCGCCGTGGCTGAAGGCCGGCTGCAGGTAATCCAGCTTGCCGAGCAGATAGCCGGCCTGATAACGGTTGAGATAGCGTTCCGGCTGCGGCGCCAGCCCCTGCGGGCAGCAGATCAACACGTCGGCGTCGTCCAGCGAGAACAGGTCTGGGCACTCCCACATGTAGCCGAATTCACCCAGGTCGTGCAGGCCGGAACCGGCGATCTCGCCCAGCGGTTGCCAGCCGCGCAGATCGCTGGAACGAAGCAGCAGCACCTTGCCGCGATCCTGCAAGTCCCGAGCGCCGAGCACCATGTACCACGCATTCTGATGACGCCACACTTTGGGATCGCGTACGTGCCCGCTGTAGCCGTCCGGCAGCGGCAGCACCGGCCCGAGCTTGCGGTATTCGCCCCGATCGCTTTCCTGAGCCAGGCATTGATAGGCAGTGCGTGAGCCGTCGGGGAATTTCACATTGCCGGTGTAGATCAGCGTGATTTTATCTTCTGCCACCACCGCCGAGCCGGAATAACAGCCGTGGCTGTCGTAACAGGCACCTGGTGCCAGGGCGAGCGGCTGATGCGCCCAACGCAGCAAGTCGGTCGACTGCCAGTGTCCCCAGCACTTGTTGCGATGATCGCAGCCCAGCGGATTCCACTGATAGAACAGGTGATAAACGCCGTTGTGCTGGATGAAGCCGTTGGGATCGTTCAGCAGGCCAACGCTGGGCGCCAGATGCCAGGCCGGGCGGTGCGGATCGCGCAGCGCGCGTGGCTGGCCGTTCATGACCGCCTGCATCGCCTGTTTGATTAAGCTGAGTTCTTCCATCATTGCGCGTCCGTTTTATATTTCAACAGGAGGGAGAGTATGAAGGCGGTGCCAAACGCGATCGCCAGGCCGATGATATAGCTGACCAGCGAACTGGCCTGCACAATCGCCATGCCAGGGATCGCCGTCAGCCCGACCGCGTTCATGCCGACGTGATTGGCCACCACCCCGGCGCCGCCGAGCGCGCCGCCCGCC
>NZ_JBFAML010000090.1:0-1126 GCF_040660295.1 Micromonospora sp. NPDC049891 | reverse complement strand
CATCCACCGCGTCAACGGCGTCAAGCGGGCGCAGACCCGCGAGCGGAAGATCCGCGAGTTCGTCGCCATGCTGGCCCGTCACGAGACGATCTATCATGCCAAGTTGCGGATAAGGTAGGTCACAAAGTTTAAGGCAACTGACCTGGTGTGCAACACAGGCATTACTTGTCGCGGTAGGGCTGTATTCCGGCACAAACCAGTCTTCTACTGCTTCCCTGATTGAACGGTAATCTTCTTTAAACATCCCGACAAACCGTTCAGCATTACTGGGAAATTGATCATTCCACACCATGGCATCAGCCAGTTGCACAACAAACGGTGCATCTATCGTGACCTTTGTTTTGGGCAGTAGTTGCAGTATCAGAGCGAGCTCCTGAGTATCACTATATTCTTTAACATGACTTTCTCCCGATTTCGACGAGATAACTACCGTCGGAGTTCCCTTTCCATTACTACCTAACATAACACCGGAGATATCTTCGATTTTCATCGGCAAACTAAAAGGCAAGTTTTCCTTGAATAACTCTCTACCATATGCCTGGATCGTTTCAAAACTCACCGTTGCCCCCAAGCTTGCAGAACCTGCAATGACCTCATAGGTCACGCCATATCCGATCCCCCTGATTATTTTTTTCTTATTTTTACTCCATGGGTTAACGCCAAGCGCTTCGACTGCGGCAATGGAGGCCTCTCCGATAGAATCTTTTCCACCGACGTCTGCACAGATTGCATAGATATGATTATTTTTATAATTTATTTTAGCCATATCTCCCATATTCACAGCGACCCCGGTGATCTTCTTCCAATTACCTGGAATAACAAAATATGGAATAATACGTGCATTAACATAATCTCCCTCACCTCGCCAACCATTCCCTCTTCTTAAGCTGGTTTCCTTTTGCCCTGTCGGATCGATTTCCTCGGCATCAGGACTGCCATCGGCATCCGTATCCGCATCGGCAATAATTAAAATATGGCCATCATCTTTAATCATAACTACAGGATCTGGCATGACCGGCTCATCTGGGGAAGTCCGGTTATTTTTCCATGGGTGGGAGATGATATTTGACATAATGTTACCCTCGGTGAAAGGATGGCACCAACCGATATATTACCGACAAGCAAA
>NZ_JBFAML010000089.1:0-1141 GCF_040660295.1 Micromonospora sp. NPDC049891 | reverse complement strand
CGGCGCGTTCGCTTACGCCAAGATGCGCAGCGGCGAACTGCAATTTGAAGTGATGAACCTGCAGGACATTGAGAAGGTTCGCGCGGCGAGCAAGAACAGCGACAGCGGCCCGTGGGTTAACTGGTTCGAGTCTATGTCCAGAAAATCCGTCATGCACCGTCTGTGCCGGCGGCTGCCGAATAACTCCGAGATCATGGAAATGCTCGAGCGCGGGCAAGAGATGGTTTGGCATAAAGAGAAAGACGTCACGCCGGACACCCGCGTAAGCGCCGGCCAGCTGATCGAGGCGGCTGATAAGGCGCCGGAGCCAGTTACTGAAAATTCAGAGCCTGAAAAGATTGCTGAGGATATTCGCGGCAGCATCGAGAAGATCACCACCACCGCACAGGCGACGGACCTACGCGCCTCAGTTGAAGAACTGAAAGCGCAGCTGGGGATCACCCTGTACACCGAGCTGAAAAACAAAATCGTGAAGCAGCACCACCGACTGAACGCGATTGCCGGCCTGGGTGCGTCGATCGATACGGCCGGCAAGAACGGCGGCACCACAAGCCAGGAACGGGCAGAGCTAGGCGCCCTTCTGCATCGCTCTGCGCGGTTCCTGAGCGCTGACGAGGTTCAGCGCTATCAGCAGGCGATCGATGACCTGTCGCCGGCGCAGGAGGCGGCATGCTGACACTTATCGGCTTCCTCCTTTTGGTAAGCCCGTGCGGCCACGATGCCTGCGATGCTTTGCCGGTATCAGAGCGGATTTACTCGAGCTTCGACCAGTGCGAACGAATGAAGGAAGCAATCCAATTGCGCCGCCCGCGCGCCGTTCTGTACTGCGACGGCGTTTACAGCACTGAAAAATGATTTTCGAAAATCAAAATAGTAACGGCCAGCACGATAATCTGCTGGCCGATCATGAGGTGAAGTATGCCGCAAGTGATCTTTAATGAAGAGTGGGTTGTTGAAGATAGGCTTAAAGCAAAGACGGGCCTTAGCGATCGACAAATAGAAAAATATCGCCAAGGGTGTTGGATTGAAGGGGTGCATTTCAAGCGGGTTGCATCCAGTGGCCAACGTGCCGTACGCGGAGTCACTTGGTACAACTACCCGGAGATTAATAAGATGGTTCAGGATGCGTGATGGCAAAAGC
>NZ_JBFAML010000088.1:0-1170 GCF_040660295.1 Micromonospora sp. NPDC049891 | reverse complement strand
GGCTTCCCGCGCCCGCAGGGCCGCGACTTTGTCGCGCTGCGGGAGTGTGTCGCCTGGTTCGTGTACGCATCCGACGAGCCCGGCGACCTGCGGGACATCGAGGTACCGGACGGCCCGCCGCCGCCGCTGCCAGCCGGCGTCGATGGGCGCGCAGTCGGCGAGCCGGGGCGGGGGGTGCGCCATGTTCAGGCATGAGGGGGCGGACCTGCCGCGCAGGGCGCGCGTGGCGGTCCTGTCGCCCGCAGATTTGGCGATCATCACCGACGCCCTAGCCGATCACCTGGAGGAAGCCGTTGCGGCAGCGGATCACCTCGCGGGCGCAGATGATCCCGCCGGGCGGGCGGAGGGCCGGATCGCGGACGGTAGGGCGGCGGCGGTGCGTGCCCTGATGATCCGCCTCGGTGCCCCCGAGGACAGGTGGTCGTGGTTCCCGCTGGCACCTGACAGGCTGCCTGACGGCATGGGGTAGCCCTACTCCTGCGGCCCGGTGTGTTCGTGCCCCTGTGGCGCGTCCGCCGGGCCGCTTCGTGCGCGCAGCCAGCCGAGGAACTGTGCGTGTGCCCCGGAGGTGTCGACGCCGAGGCGGTACAGGTCGTCTAGGGCATCAGCGAGGGCGCAGGCGAGGTAGACGGCGAGCGCGGGCCGCGCTCCCCGGTACTCGACGGTCAGCGCTGCGCGGGCGTCCCCGCAGGGCCATGGCTGCCCGCAGCGGCGGCACCGCCAGGTGGGCCGCGCCGGTAGGTGGGCGCGGGGTGCCCCGATCATCGGATGCCGGCTCGGTGCGCCTGCGCGGGCGTCAGGTTGCCTGCCCGCCCGATCACGGGGTGGAGGGCTGTCACCTCCCGTGCCAGCGTCGGCGCAGGCACGCGGGCGGTGCCCCGGGCCGTCGCAGCCTCGGCGGGCGGCGGTATCAGCCGCCGATCAGGGCAGGGCCAGCGGAGGCCGCAGGTGCAGTGCCGCCAGCCCGTCCGCCAGTTCCGGCGGTGCCTTGGGCCGGCAGGGATAGGGCGGGGCTTCGTCCAGGGCAGCGGCATGTAGCCCATCGTTTGTCGATGGCTACCCCTTGTCAAGTGCCCAGTTGGCCTACTGACCAGTTGGACTACTGCCCAGTTGGCCTACTGACCAGTTACCTCGTGGCTACCCTGCGCCCATGCCACGGCACCTGTACGG
>NZ_JBFAML010000087.1:0-1183 GCF_040660295.1 Micromonospora sp. NPDC049891 | reverse complement strand
CTGATGACATCCACCGATTCCTTGCGCACTTCGTAATACTTAGCGATGTAAACGACCTCTGGCTCGAACCAGTCAAACTCCCAAGAGGAGATCGTCGTTACATCGAGAGACGCCGGTGGAGTCTTGCCATATTCTGCCTCGTACTTTTCAGGAGAAAGCGAATACATGCAGAAAGCCCACAGCGCATCAGACTTGTCGTACTTCTTCGCGTCAGGGTCAAACCACACTGAGCGCGATGGGTCGTATATCGGCTCAATAGCAATGCGCTGGCGATCGTCCATCGGGTCGTATTCATTGACCAGCATCGACGTCAGGCGGAAGCAGCCAAACCCACCGGTAGCAGCATCATCAAATGCGTTATCGCAAGCCTCGCCGCCGTCGGTTTCCTCGTAGTCAGCACGGAACAGGCCATTCAGCTTGTTTGCCAGCTCTTCGCTTGCTTCGCGATCGCCAGGGCGAAACTTCACAGTGATGCGGTTGTTCCGATATTCGGCAATGATGCGGTTAAGCTCAGTGGCCACTTTGTTGATTTCGAACTTCGGGTATTTCTCGAACTGGTCGTCAAGCTTGGTTCCCGCTGCTGTTGCTCCTTCCCATTGACCGCCAGGGACACGAGCGAATCGCGTAGCTTCGATGCACTTTTCGCGCACATCTTGCTGCGGCGTATAGGCGCGGTCAAACCTGAGCATGACGCGCTCATGTTTTTTCTCTAATGTCTCTGCCATGTTTACCAACCGGAGGATGAGGGAACGTAGACATCCTCTTCAACTGGAGGATTCTTTATGTCTGCATAACGAATTGCATAGCGACGCATCATGTAGGCGTAACGGACAGCATCAAGGATGTCGTCGCGTACCTTCACAATCTTTCCTTTCTCGTCGCGGTGATAGAAGTTGTACTCTTCGAAGAAATCACGGAGGCCAGAGAACACCCTGAATTTACCTCTGCGCATTAAGTCGTATAGTTCGAATAACCCGGGCTCTACAGATCTGCTTCCATCTTCCCATTGGGCATGTTCAGGAAGCATCTGGAATCCAGCCTCTTCATAATATGACTTCTGCTGAAGTCCAGAGCCCTTCTCCGTCTGAAGCCCATCTGGAGGCCATGCTATTGGCACGTTATCAGCCCAAGACTTCACTGCGCTGAACGCTTCTGCTGGAGAAACCTGACGCGCCTTGTATGC
>NZ_JBFAML010000086.1:0-1201 GCF_040660295.1 Micromonospora sp. NPDC049891 | reverse complement strand
ACCGAGTACGGGACGGATGGTTGGGAGGCCCGCCTGGCGGCGTTCCTCACCGACGCGGCGGCCCGCAGGGCGGGGGGTGCTGCCTGACCTCGCGGTTGGGTGATCACTCAGCGTAACGTCGGTGAAGACATGATCAGGTCGCATCCCGCCTAGCGGGGGGCGATGGTTACACCCTTTCCCGACCTGCCGGGGCGGGCCGCTAACGCGGATGAACGGACCCGCCCGGCCCGGCTAGTTGGGCGCTGTGCACGGAGCACCGCTGGCGGCAGATGACCCGGTAGGCGGGCTCCCGTTGAGCGCTGGCACCTGATCGGCCCCCGGATGTAGGGGCACGGCAGGCGGCAGGCGCTCCGGGATGGCTCGCGGCACACCTCGATCAACTTCTCCCACGAGGTGTGAAACATGCAAACACTGGACGAACTCATCCGCGACGGTGAGGCCAAGCGCGCCGAGGCCGTCGAGCGGCGCGAACGGGCGAGGACCGACGCCAGGCTGATCCTCGCCCGCGCCGAGCGGGACGGCCGCACCCACCTGACGGTGGAGGAGGACGCCAAGCTCGAAGCGCGGGCGGCTGCCCGCGCGAAGGCCGACGCCGACATCAAGGACATCGACGCGGCGCTGGTCCACGCCTACGAAGCCCGCAAGGCCGAGCAGCAGATTGAGGCCGACCAGCGGACGACGTACCGCACCGCCGCGCAGCCGGTACGCCGCGCCGCCTACGACGGGGTAGCCCGCATCGGCGCGGAGGAGCGCACCTACAACCCGGGCAGCGACCGCACCGGCTCCCAGTTCGTGCGCGATGTCGCCCGCCAGTTCCTCTTCAACGACCCCGGTGCGCAGCAGCGCCTCGCCCGCCACATCCAGGAGGAGCGCGTCGAGCGCGGTGCGATCCTGGAGCAGCGGGCGGTCGGTACGGGCGCGTTCGGCGGCCTCGTCGTCCCGCAATACCTCACCGACCTGTATGCGCCGGCTATCGCCAACATGCGCCCGCTGGCGAATGTCGCGAACACGCATCCGCTGCCCGCCGACGGTATGCAGGTCAACATCTCCCGGATCACCACCGCCACCGGGGTAGCCCTCCAGGCGTCGGAGAACACCGCCGTCCAGGAGACCAACGCCGATGACACCCTGCTGACGATCAATGTGCAGACCGCCGCCGGTCAGCAGACGATCTCCCGGCAGGCCGTCGAACGCGGCACCG
>NZ_JBFAML010000085.1:0-1212 GCF_040660295.1 Micromonospora sp. NPDC049891 | reverse complement strand
GTTACAGAGGTTCGCGCGGCTAATGAGAGGCTTTATCTCCTGCCTGAGATAAGGATTGTCATTAGTCGCGAGGATGTAGTGAGAAGGCAAATCGAGTCACAGGCGTGTCGAGTCGTCAATGCGATTGCGCGCCGCTAATCAAGGATATAATTTTGCTGACACCGATCATTCGCAAATTCCAGTATGGCCAGCATACCGTCACCATCGAAACCGGTATGATGGCTCGTCAGGCCACCGCCGCCGTTATGGTGAGCATGGATGACACCGCCGTATTCGTTACCGTCGTTGGCCAGAAAAAAGCCAAGCCGGGCCAGAGCTTCTTCCCGCTGACCGTTAACTACCAAGAGCGTACTTACGCCGCCGGCCGCATCCCGGGCAGCTTCTTCCGTCGCGAAGGCCGTCCGAGCGAAGGCGAGACCCTGACTTCCCGTCTGATCGACCGTCCGATCCGTCCACTGTTCCCGGACAGCTTCCTGAACGAAGTTCAGGTGATCGCGACCGTGGTTTCCGTTAACCCGCAGGTGAACCCGGACATCGTCGCGATGATCGGCGCCTCTGCCGCCCTGAGCCTGTCCGGTATTCCGTTCAACGGCCCAATCGGCGCAGCGCGCGTAGGTTACATCAACGATCAGTATGTGCTGAACCCGACAACTGACGAGCTGAAAGAAAGCCGTCTGGATTTGGTGGTTGCCGGTACTGCAGGCGCGGTGCTGATGGTTGAATCCGAAGCGGAAGTGCTGAGCGAAGATCAGATGCTGGGCGCCGTGGTGTTCGGCCACGACCAGCAGCAAGTGGTTATCGAAAACATCAACTCCCTGGTTGCCGAAGCCGGCAAGCCGAAGTGGGATTGGCAGGCCCCTGCGGTCAACGAAGCGCTGCACGCGCGCGTGGCTGAACTGGCCGAAGCTCGCCTGGGCGACGCTTACCACATCACCGAAAAACAAGAGCGTTACGCTCAGGTTGACGCGATCAAAGACAGCGTGGTTGAAACCCTGCTGGCGCAGGACGAAACGCTGGACGCCGGCGAAATCCAGGACATCCTGGGCAACGTCGAGAAGAACGTGGTGCGTAGCCGCGTACTGCGTGGCGAGCCGCGTATCGACGGCCGTGAAAAAGACATGATCCGTGGCCTGGACGTGCGCACCGGCGTACTGCCGCGCACCCACGGTTCCGCGCTGTTCACCCGTGGCGAAACTCAGGCGCTGGTTACCG
>NZ_JBFAML010000084.1:0-1225 GCF_040660295.1 Micromonospora sp. NPDC049891 | reverse complement strand
GCGACCGTTAATGAGCTGGCTTTCCCGAAAGATGTTCCAGTCGAATTCAAGATCACCTCTAACTCGGTAATGAACTCGTTCTTTATCCCGCAGTTGGGTGGACAGATTTATGCGATGGCCGGCATGCAGACCAAACTGCACCTGATCGGCAACGAAGCCGGTGCCTACAAGGGCATCTCCAGCAGCTATAGCGGCGCAGGCTTCTCCGGTATGAAATTCACCGCGATCGTTACCCCGACCGAAGGCGACTTCGATCAGTGGGTGGCCAAGGTGAAGGCATCGTCTAAAAACCTGAACACCACCGACGACTTTAACAAACTGGCAGAGCCGAGTGAAAACAACCCGGTTGAGTACTTTGCCGCTGTCAAACCGAATTTGTTCAAAGAAACAATTGCCAAATTCATGGGCGACATGGATATGCACAAGGGCGCTGGCGCGCACGAAGGCATGGACATGAGCCAAGGTATGGACATGGGTGAACATGCTGCTCACGCCGGAGCCGAGGAATAACTGATGTTGGGAAAATTAACACTTGATGCGGTTCCGTACCACGAACCGATCATCATGGTCACCGTAGCCGCAATTATTGTCGGGGGCCTGGCAGTGCTGGCGCTGCTGACCTATTTCGGCAAATGGAAGTGGCTGTGGAGCGAATGGCTGACTTCGGTCGACCATAAAAAAATTGGTATCATGTACATCGTCGTGGCGATGGTCATGCTGCTGCGCGGCTTCGCCGACGCCATCATGATGCGTAGCCAGCAGGCGTTGGCGTCCGCCGGCGAAGCCGGGTTCCTGCCGCCGCACCACTACGACCAGATCTTCACCGCGCACGGCGTTATCATGATCTTCTTCATGGCGATGCCTTTCGTAGTCGGCCTGATGAACGTCGTGGTACCGCTGCAAATCGGTGCGCGCGACGTTGCCTTCCCGTTCCTGAACTCCCTGAGCTTCTGGTTCTTCGTGGTGGGCGTTGTGCTGATCAACATCTCCCTGGGGGTCGGTGAGTTCGCTCAGACCGGTTGGCTGGCGTATCCGCCGCTGTCGGGTAAAGAGTACAGTCCTGGCGTCGGGGTCGATTACTGGATCTGGAGTCTGCAGATTTCCGGTCTGGGTACCCTGCTGACCGGCGTGAACTTCTTCGCCACCATTCTGAAGATGCGCGCCCCTGGCATGCCTCTGATGAAGATGCCGGTGTTCACCTGGGCGGCACTGTGTACTAACGTCC
>NZ_JBFAML010000083.1:0-1242 GCF_040660295.1 Micromonospora sp. NPDC049891 | reverse complement strand
TCCAGCTCGGGCCGCCGCTGCTTGGCTTGATACAGCGCGTTGAGGATCTCACGCCCGGCGTCGTCATGCTCCAGATACAGAGCCACCAGATAGATGCGTTGGGTGGCGTTGGCGATGGAATCCAGCAGCGTGGCGCGAAAGTCGGACGGCGCGTACAGAGTACGAACATCAGCAACCGTCTGGGGGAGTTTGGGCAGTTGTGCAAGGTGTTGTTGATGTTTGCTACGTTTAAATTTTGACAACATCACAGTGCGCTTCTTCTCTCATGATTGATGGCCGGAACGCCACAGACTTAAAAACAATAAACCGAATAATCGGGCGATAATACCATTAGTTGCCTCGATTGTGCGTATGTTTTGGCGTTAAGTGGTGGATTCGTAGCGCATTGCGACGCAGGTCACTGCGCGTCGTCGGCCTGCAGCGGCAGCGTCAGATTGACTATGCCGTCCTCAAGCTGCACCTCGATGCCAAAGCCCAACCGCTGCGCCAGCGCGATCATGCCGCGGTTATTCGGCATGGTGATGCCGCTCAGGCGGGTCAGGCCATGCGCGCGCGCATAGGCGATCATTTTCTCCAGCAGCTGGCGGCCGAGCCCCACGCCTTTCAGGTCGGAACGCACCAGCACGGCGAACTCGGCATCGGTGTTGTCCGGATCGGACAGCGCGCGGGTCACGCCGATGATCTCGTCTGCGCGCACCGCCACAAAGGCCATTTCCCGATCGTAGTCGATCTGCGTCATGTTGGCCAAATCGTCATGGGTAAACTCGTTGATCTCGCTGAAGTAGCGGTAATAGAGATCTTCCTTGGTCACCCGGTCGATGAAATGCTTCAGCGCCGGCTCGTCTTCCGGCAGGATAGGGCGGAACAGGCATTGGCTGCCGTCTTTCAGCGCGATGGTTTCTTCCAGCTCATGCGGATAAGGCCGAATCGCCAGCCGCGCCTGCGGATCGCCGCTGAACGGTGCGAGCTGCATCGAAACGTCCAGCAGGGTGAACTCGCTGCCGGAAGCCAGCACCGGGTGAATATCCAGCCGGGCGATCTCAGGGCAGTCAAGGATCAGGTTGGAAACCTGCACCAGCAAGCGGCTCAGCCCGGGGATATCTAAAGGCCGCAGTGCGCTGCGCCCGCGGATCTTGCCGCCTTTCACCG
Source organism: Micromonospora sp. NPDC049891 (assembly GCF_040660295.1). NCBI lineage: Bacteria > Bacillati > Actinomycetota > Actinomycetes > Micromonosporales > Micromonosporaceae > Micromonospora > Micromonospora sp. NPDC049891. Next base: position 93 of record NZ_JBFAML010000083.1, on the reverse strand, counting down.
CCTGCAGCACCAGATAACGCGCCAGCGCCATATTCAACGGCGGCAGCGCGACCGCGACCTGATTTTCCTGGCGCCACTCTACGCCGCCTTCTC
>NZ_JBFAML010000082.1:0-1300 GCF_040660295.1 Micromonospora sp. NPDC049891 | reverse complement strand
ACCGAGTACGGGACGGATGGTTGGGAGGCCCGCCTGGCGGCGTTCCTCACCGACGCGGCGGCCCGCAGGGCGGGGGGTGCTGCCTGACCTCGCGGCTTGGTGATCACTCGGCGTAACTTCGTCGTCGCCTCCCCTCCGGGCGGACGGGGTGGTGTGGCTTTTGGGTGGATGGCTGCCGGGGCGGGCCGCTAACGCGGATGGACGGACCCGCCTGGCCCGGTAGGCACCACCAGTGCACGGAGCACCGCTGGCGGCAGATGTCCGGTAGGCGGGCTCCCGTTGAGCGCCCTCGCGGATGTTCGGGCGGCGTCTCCGGGATGGCTCGCGGCACACCTCGATCAACTTCTCCCACGAGGTGTGACATGCCCACAATCAACCAACTGATCTCCACCTACCAGGCCGACAGGGCGAGGGCGGTACAGCAGCGGGAGGCCGCGTACACGCAGGCGCGGTCGATCCTGGACGGCGCGCAGGGGCGCGACCTGACGCCCCACGAGGCACAGCGGCTCGATGACATCGCCGCGCAGCGCGCCGCAGCAGTGCGCCTGATCGAAGTCGCCGATGAGAACATCGCGCAGGTACGCGCCGCGCAGGCCGACGAGGCCCGCATCGAGGCCGCGCAGGGAACCAGGTACCGCACCGCCGCGCAGCCGCAGCGGCGCACCTACGACCAGGTCGCCCGGGTCGGCGCGGAGCAGCGCACCTACAACCCCGACAGCGACCGCACCGGATCGCAGTTCGTGCGCGACGTGGCCCGCCAGTTCCTCTTCAACGACCCCAGCGCGCAGGAACGCCTCGCCCGCCACGCCCGCGAGGAGCAGGTCGAGCGCGGTGCCTACCTGGAGCAGCGGGCGGTCGGTACGGGCGCGTTCGGCGGCCTGGTCGTCCCGCAATACCTGACGGACCTGTATGCGCCCGCAATCGCCAACATGCGGCCCCTCGCCAATGCCGCGAACACGCACCCGCTGCCCGCCGACGGTATGCAGGTCAACATCTCCCGGATCACCACCGCCACCGGGGTCGCCCTCCAGGCGTCGGAGAACACCGCCGTCCAGGAGACCAACGCCGATGACACCCTGCTGACGATCAACGTGCAGACCGCCGCCGGTCAGCAGACGATCTCCCGGCAGGCCGTCGAACGCGGCACCGGAGTCGAGGACGTCGTCATGGACGACCTGCTGCGCCGCTACGCCTCCGAGGTTGATCGGACGATGATCACGCAGGCGTCCACCGGGCTGAGTGCGGTAGCGCAGAACACCGCGTACACCGACGCCGACCCGACCGCCCCCGAGCTGTGGCC
>NZ_JBFAML010000081.1:0-1304 GCF_040660295.1 Micromonospora sp. NPDC049891 | reverse complement strand
GGGTTTTCCTCGTACAGCACCGAATGATTATTTTGAATGGGAAGATAGTTATATAAAAGATCACAATCTTGAGAGAAACACTCTAGTTTTTAATGATTAAAATAAGTGATGTTGCTAGAGCCGACAATTCTCAGTCGGTTCTGAATGTCTAGAATGAAAAGTATCTAAAAGAGCAGGTTTGATAATTTTGAAATATCCATCCGTACACATTGATAAATCATTTAATATTACGGTGTCTAACATGATTGATTTTAACGCGAGGATTGTGTCGGGTGTTTTCATAGGGAATGTCGTTCTAAATGAAAATATTTCACTATATATTAATGAGATGCACTCCAGATTTAGTGTTAAGATTAAAAACCACTTCCTACCTGACGGGAGTGATCGAAAGTCATATACAGTCGACAATACCTTGACCATCGTAACTGATAAAGACGGTGTCATTTTGTCACTTGGATGTAATGCTCATTATCAAGGGGCTACAATGGAATCATATTTCCCAGAATGAGTGTGATAGATATAATAAAGCTGACGATGTCGCAGAAAATATACAATGGCTCCATCATTATTAATGATGATTTTGGTGTTTCGTTTATCCTCCCATCCCCATATGATGAGATTTCCGATGCGATAAATCATATTCCTAGTGGTCTGATAATAAACGAAATTTTCGTATCTGATTTTTCATTCTGGCGTTAGCTTATGGAATATATGAGTGAGTTTAGTGAACATTTAATTAAATTTGGGGTGAGTGATATAGTTGTCACTGGCTACATAGATTCGGATACACCACCGATTTTTCACCCGATGTATGACAGGATTTACTTTATATCTGGTGAGGTTGTTTTTGAGGTTTACATCGGTAATGATGGGGTTGTTAATTCACATTTGGTTGAAAACATCGCTCCGTGGTTTGAGGTAGATGTGGATGATCAATTTTCTATGATGTCAATTTATTCCCAGTCATTTAAAACTGAGCAGGAGGTTATCATAGTTGGAGTAAATTATAGTGACGATCCGTCCTCAGGGGTTTTCTTAAAATATAAGGCAGGTGACGATGAGCGGCTATTATCTTTAGAATCAAATAATTTTTTCGGTTTTCTCATTTCATAGTTCAAAGGATTTCGAGATTATTGAATGCTAGTAGTTAATTGAAGCTTTGAGTTTTTTGATAGTGGCATTGAAAATTAGAGGGTTATTGTAAGTAACATGGTGATTGATTGTTAGAAATAGCTTATTCCATCTGTCGTAGGAGGAGGAAAGAACTGTGGAGTCCGATAAGAATTATTATAAAGGTAAATGTG
>NZ_JBFAML010000080.1:0-1318 GCF_040660295.1 Micromonospora sp. NPDC049891 | reverse complement strand
GGTGAACAACGACGGGCAGCGCCACGCCCTGAGCAAGGCCAAAAGCTATGCGCAAAATTTCGGTATGGGGTTCGGCTGCTTCGTGTTCAGCGGCGGCTGCGGTACCGGCAAAAACCATTTGGCGGCAGCTATCGGCAACCACCTACTGGCGAAAAATAACACGGTACTGGTGGTTACTATTCCAGATCTGATGCTTCGCGTTCGACGCTGCTACGACGGCGGAGAGTCCGAGGCTTCGTTGCTCGACGACTTGTGCAAGGTCGATCTGCTCGTTCTCGACGAAGTGGGCGTACAGCGTGAAACGCGGGGTGAGTGGGTGATTTTGAATCAGGTTATCGATCGCCGGTTGTCGTCGCTAAAACCGGTGGGAGTTTTAACCAATTTGAATGCGAGGGAATTAACCGATGTTTTAGGCGCAAGAGTCATGGACAGATTAACGATGGATGGCGGGATCTGGGTGGACTTCACCTGGGGAAGCTATCGAAAAAATGTAAGCCACCTGCGGGTGATCAAGTAATCGGAGCATAAACCAATGACCAACAGAGTAACCGAAAAGCACAGAGTAACCGCAAAGCAGCTCGTGGATATCATCCTCGGCAAAGAAATGAGCACCACTGAAATTTGGGAGGCGGTCAAAGCCGCGCACCCGGCAAACACGATGACGCGGCAGGAGCTGGCGCTCAGGCTGCGGTCGATGATCAGATCGCCAGACGTAAAAATCACAAAGAAGGGCTGCGGGCCGAGGGCGCTCTACAAGCTGACAAGCGTGTCCGACAAATTTGTTGAGCGCGCCGAGGTTAATTATCGCGCTAATCCCCGTACCGGAACGCCGGATAAAACGCTGTGGCACTTCCACCCCAAAGAGCTGCAGTTCTGCAACGTCCACAAGATGTTTGATCGGGCGCTGGCCAACCTGCGCGGGAGGACATCGGCATGAAAGGAATGAGCAAGCCGCGCCTGGTACGCGGGGTAGAAATCACCACAGAACGCGACATGTGGCAGCAGAGCAAACATTATCGTTTTCGCTCAGGTATGTACTACGGGCGGATCAGATATGCGGAGGTAAATCGTGAAAAATAGCATTCAGGACCTGGTCAATCACCAGTTTGCCATGCTTGAAACAATCAACGATCCCGGTCTGACTGGCGAACGCCTGAAAGAGGAACTCGATCGTGCTGAGGCTGTTGTCGATTTATCGCAAGCACTGGTTTCCACGTATCGGGTGGTGATCGATGCTCAACGCAATATGAACGGTGGGACGTTGCATACTCTCCCTGCTATTTTGGGGGTCACCGATGAGTCGTAAATTATTCACTGA
>NZ_JBFAML010000079.1:0-1360 GCF_040660295.1 Micromonospora sp. NPDC049891 | reverse complement strand
TGTAGGGTTTAAGGGGTCAGTTTGGATAACTTCCCATTTATGCTCCATAAAATCTCCTTTTTGATATCTGTCATTTTGCACACAAACACTGTGTTTATATAATGTTTGATGCTAAACCATCCTCTCAAGCCCGCCAATCAAATGATAATTATTCTCGTCTATACCAAGCGTGACACAAAAAAGCAGCCGCCTGCGACAGCTGTCACACTGACAAATGTGGGTTAATCCCGGCTGCGCGTCCGTTCCCACTCCAGCTTCTGCAACCAGTCATACTCCCGGAGGATATTTTGAAGGGAGAGTAGGGAGCATTAATTTTCAAATTAAACAATTAATTATCTACTTGACGTACGTTTTCGTTCCATTGGCCCTCAAACCCCATTCACCCCAAACCTCCTCTCTGTTTTGTTTGATATACAGCACAACAACCAGCTGGGTTAATGACTTGTAAACTCCTTTAATTCTCGCTAAAAACTGGATATGCATACAGTATTTGTGTGCAATTTCAACAGGAGATGAGTTATGAGTGGTGGTGATGGTAAAGACAGCCGCGGTCCTGGCGGTGGGGTGAATGGTGGGCCGACGGGGCTGGGTGGGGGTGTGGATGCATCCGATCACTCTGGCTGGAGTTCAGAAAACAACCCATGGGGAGGCAAGGATAAGGACACTGGCGGGCATACTGGTGGTGGCAACAATGGTGGGGACAGGGATCCCGCCAACAGTGGCGGCAATGTTAACCTAAGCCTGTTTCCGGAAGCACAAGCGTCTGTCGCTGTGGGGGCACAGTTCAATCTTTCACTGTTCGATGGCGCATGGGGATTCAGCCTACTGAAATCCCAAAAGGTACAATCGTTTATCACAAAATCGATAACCAAAGTGAAAACGCTCGGTATTCCCACGGTAGGCACATTGTGGCGAACTAGTCTGTGGGGATTGGTCGTGGAAGGCATTACGCCAACCAAGATCGCTCCTGATGATATGTCTATGGTGCGACATATTGTGACGACACTCCCTGCGGATTTGGTCACTCAGACGCCGCCGGGCCAACTTCCCACTCAACCGGCAACCCTGGTCAGCGCTCGTATTGCTGACCTCGTTGATGAGGGGCAGCAAAAAGTAGCCGTTGTTCGTTCACCGTCGTTACCGATGAGCGTTCCGGTTGTGGAGGCCAAGCCCACCAAGCGACCGGACGTCTATACGGTAGGAATTGTACCGGGCATGCCTGATATTCATATTCGCGTCAATGCGCCGGCGCCGCCAACCACGGCGAAACCTGTGGACGGTGTTACCGAGATAAATAATGCTGAAGCCAAACCGTTGCCAGCGACGCAACCGGGTGGCAATACGCACGATGGTATCGTGG
>NZ_JBFAML010000078.1:0-1380 GCF_040660295.1 Micromonospora sp. NPDC049891 | reverse complement strand
TGTTGTTTAGTGAAACAATACGTTTATATTTTTGCTATTTATCGCAAACAATATCCTTACTAGTATCCATCTCAGCTAAGCAATACAGCGCATCTGCGAACTATTGATTAACTAATATGCACTTTAACCAATATATTATAAATGGAGCACAATATCATGACACAGACAACGTCTACGCCAAGCCGTGAAGAAGCCGATGCCATCGTTGAAAGCATGGTTGCTATTTTCAGTAAACCTATCCGTTCTCCGGTCATCGGCAAACCCACTGACTTCGGTTTGCAGTATGAAGACGTCTTTTTCCCAGCGTTGGACGGCGTGCCGCTGGAAGCGTGGTTCATCCCTTGCGTAGGTTCCGACAAGGTCATCATCTGTAACCACCCTGTGTGGTGCAGCCGGACTGGCCTGCCTGCCGACCGCGAGCCGTGGCGTTCCATCGGCGCTGCAGGCGGTAACGATTTTGCTTTCAGCTTCCTGCCGGACTATAAAATTCTGCACGATGCAGGCTACAACGTACTGGCTTACGACCTGCGCAATCTGGGTCTGAGCGGCGAAGCTAACGGCGGTATCGGCAGCATCGGCGTGCTGGAAGCGCGCGACGTCGTGGGGTCATTGAACTATGTCCGCAGCCGTCCTGACCTGAAAGGAAAGAAAATCGGTTTGTTCAGTCGCTGCATGGGCGGTAACGCGACGTTCTTTGCGATGGCGAAATATCCGGAGCAGTTCAATGATGTCCGTTGTGTGGTTATGCCACAGCCGATTTCCATGCGTGCCGCCGTCGGCGTCGCGACGGAATTGGCCGGTATCCCGGACCGTCTTGATGAAATTGACGAACGTCTGGCGATGGTCACCAGTTTCCATCTGGATGACATGGATCCTTCCGTGCCTGCGCGGACCAACACCAGCGTTCCCACCTTCATCTATCAGGTACATGACGACGTGATGACCCGGCCATCCGATGTGCAGAACATTTTCGACAGCATGCCGGTTAAAGAGAAACAGCTGCACTGGATCCGTAATACCACCCACCGCTGGGATGGTTATCTGTACTTCCAACGCGAGCCAAAGCTGATGTTGGACTGGTTCAATAATTACATGAACTGAGGGTGAATGGATCTTTTAAGCAGTATTTATTTTTAATGTGATGAATAAGTGAGTGTGTCCACATGGAGTTATAAAAACTGCATTTCGCCATCACCTTTTTATTTCACGGAATTCTCCTAGGGCATCGCTCGTTTTGGCGGTGCTTTTCTTTCTTTTTTTTGTTATTCAATTAATATATTTATTTCTGGTTGTGACGGAATAGTCGTTCTGGATAATATTTTGCGGTGGCATAACGTCTGGACCTCCCCATGAATATGCAAAACGTTAGGAGATATCGCA
>NZ_JBFAML010000077.1:0-1417 GCF_040660295.1 Micromonospora sp. NPDC049891 | reverse complement strand
TTGATCGCCACCACGGAGATTTCCGCCCGTCGTCCCGATTCGTACAGTGCGCGCAATACGCTGCGGCCGATGCGGCCAAAGCCGTTTATCGCTATGCGGATGGTCATGCTGCTCCTGAAAAAGGGCCGTCCACGCCGGGTGACTCACCGGCGCCGCCCGGCGCTGACTGGTTGTCTCACTAACCCGCATAGAGTAGTGGATCGTACCGCCCGCTGTGAATCGCCGAGTTTGCATTATTCCCGCGCTTCAGCGGTTTTTCACCGCCGTCACATCGGCATTTCTGTTGAAGAGTGCTTCAACTGAAACGCTTCAGCTGAGCATAAACCAAAGTTTTGGCAAAAGGAACAGGTGCGACAGTTCCTCAGGTAACGGACGGGAGTTTTACGAGCATAAGATGATCTGGCGCACATTTTTGGCCTCAAGACCGCGACGAATTTTCGCTCGCCGGCCCCGTTTCGCCGTAGTGCTCACGAAAATAGTCGCGCAAAAATTCGACCGTCACCCGCACTTTCGCCGACGTTGCCAGCCGGGAAACGTACACCGCCCAGATGTTGGCCGGCTGATAATACTCCGGCAGGATGTGCACCAATCTGCCGCTGTCGATGTTCTCTTTTACGTCCCAGGCGGAACGCAGCGCAACGCCCTGCCCGTCCAGGCACCACTGGTGCACGATCTCGCCGTGGTTCGACGCCAGCGCCCCCGTCACCTTCACCGTCTCTTCGCCGCCCGGCCCCTGCAGCCGCCACAGCCCGAACGGGTGATCGCGTTCCTTGATCACCAAACAGGTGCGGCCCGCCAGCTCCGCCGGGTTTTTCGGCACGCCGTGGCGCTGCAGGTACGCCGGCGAAGCGCACAAGATGCGCTGATTGTCCGCCAGCTTGCGCGCAATCAAATTGGGGGCGATATCGTCGCCGATGCGGATATCCAGATCGAACCCTTCGCTGACCAGATCCACCAGCCTATCGGACACGTCGAGCCGCAGCTCCAGCTGCGGGTACTGCCGCGCCAGCGCCGACAGCGCCGGCGCCACGAAACGCCGGCCGAAGCCGAAGCTGCTGACCACGCGCAGCATGCCCTGCGGCGCCTGACGCACCTCGGACAGCTCGTCCATCATCTGATCGACGTCGTTGAGAATGCGCTGCGCCCATTCGTAGATGCGTTCGCCGTCTTCGGTGATCGCCACTCGCCGCGTGGTGCGGTGCAGCAACGACACGTCCAGCGCTTTTTCCAGCAACGCAATGCGTTTGCTGATAAAGGCCGGCGACACGCCCAGCTCTTCGGCGGCGGCGGCAAACCCGGCGCGGCGCGCCACCAGCACGAACACCCGCAGGTCACTCAGGATCGGCATATTGTTCATGATTCGTGTTTTATGTTTCACCGTTTTCAGGGTTGATTAACAGTTAGTCAATTATAGGAT
>NZ_JBFAML010000076.1:0-1466 GCF_040660295.1 Micromonospora sp. NPDC049891 | reverse complement strand
CCCGTTACCTTTTTGATCGTCCCCAGCCGGGGACCCTCGGTCGCCCGGCCCGGTATGACTTTCTGCCCCTGTCGTGTGGATGATCCGGGGGGTGTTGTCGCCGGGTCGGGTGGCGTCGGCGGACCGCTGATAGGGACACGGCCACCCGTGTTCGGGGTAGGTCTCTTCGTAACGTGGCTGCCGGCAGTCCGACGCCTGGACTAGCGGCCGAGGCCACGATGCGATGCGTGGAGGCGGGTGCGGTGAACGGCGGGTACGGCGTCTACCTCGGCTTGGACGTCGGCAAGGAAGGGCATCACGCGGTCGGGTTAGGCCCGGACGGCAAGCGGCTGCACGACGCGGCGTTGCCGAACACCGAGGCCCGGCTGCGGCAGCTGTTCGACAAACTCGCCCGCCACGGCCGAGTCCTGGTCGTGGTCGACCAGCCCGCCTCGATCGGCGCCTTGCCGGTCGCGGTGGCTCGGGCGGCCGGGCATCAGGTGGCCTACCTGCCCGGCTTGGCGATGCGACGCATCGCCGACCTGCACCCCGGCAGCGCGAAGACCGACGCCCGCGACGCCTATGTCATCGCCGACGCCGCCCGCACCCTGCCGCACACGTTGCGGCGCGTTGACGTCGGTGACGAGGCTCTGGCGGAGCTGGAAGTGCTGGTCGGCTTCGACGACGACCTCGCCGGCGAAGCCACCCGCGTGTCCAACCGCATCCGCGGACTACTCACCCAGATCCACCCCGCTCTGGAACGGGTCCTCGGCCCGAAAGTGCACCACAAGGCTGTGCTGGAGCTGCTGTCACGCTGCGGCGGACCCGCCGGACTCCGCAAAGCCGGCCGCCGCAAGCTAACCTCGATCGCCGCCGTTCACGCGCCCCGCATAGGTGAGCGGCTCGTCGCCCAGATCATGACCGCCCTCGACGAGCAGACCGTCACCGTCCCCGGCACCCAAGCCGCCGAAACGATCCTGCCCCGCCTCGCCGACAGCCTCCGCGACATCCTGCGACAACGCGACCAGGTCGCCGGCGAGGTCGAAAGGATCCTCGATGCTCACCCTCTCGCCTCGGTCCTGACCTCGATGCCCGGCATCGGCGTCAGGACCGCCGCCCGGATCCTGCTCGAAGTCGGCGACGGCACCACCTTCGCCACCCCCGGCCACCTCGCCGCCTACGCCGGCCTGGCCCCCGTGACCCGACGATCCGGCACCAGCATCCGCGGCGAACACCCACCCCGAAGCGGCAACAAGAACCTCAAACGCGCGTTCTTCCTCGCCGCGTTCGCGTCCTTGGCTGACCCCGTCAGCCGCGCCTACTACGACCGCAAGAGAGCCGAAGGCAAACGCCACAACGCCGCCCTCATCTGCCTCGCCCGACGCCGCTGCGACGTCCTATACGCCATGCTCCGCGACAAGATCCCCTACCAACCACGCCCGACAGGCCCCGTCCCCGCTTGACGAAACCCATAGGGACACCCCCCC
>NZ_JBFAML010000075.1:0-1468 GCF_040660295.1 Micromonospora sp. NPDC049891 | reverse complement strand
GAAATGGAGCGGGCTTTTGTAGTCGCCAAAATCCAGTTCCCGGCAGAGTTCCCGGAACCCCTCACAGGAGGCCCAGGTCAGGAGGGAATGTACGACAGTTCCTGCGGGGCTTCCTGGGTCGGGGTATCGGTAGCCGTCTTCGACGTCGGTAAAGAATCGCGAAACGCCGTAGCGTTCAATGAGACGAGTTGCCCACTGTACATTTCGAGCGTTTTCCCCACCGTCGGGGCGATCAGGTTGGCTTTCTGAATAGCAGAGGAGACCATAAAAAACACCACTTCGCCCTCGACCTCGCGGTATTCATCCGGCTCGATGATTTCCTGCTTAAATGCCGCCTCCAGCGGCACAGGGCGCCATACGCCGTTATCGTTGAAGATCACGGTGGTCAGGCGCTGAATATCATCGACAAGCGTCGGGGTACCCGCAGGAAGATCCCCGGCATCCTGCTGTGCTTTCAGGATGTTTCTCAGCATCATCGCGGCCACGCGCGGCGCGGCGGTTGTCCCTACTGACGTGAAGAAGTTGTGGAACATGTTCCCCAACAACACACAGTTCTCCTGCACCACTTCATACGGGAACGGCACAACGTGCAGGTACACCAGCGATCCGTCCTCACGCGTGATCGTGCTGACGAAATTCAGTTTTCTGTCAATTTTCATACCCATCAATCCCACATCTTGTCGTTGGTGGTCAGGTAGCCGGAGATTGTCGCAACAAAGCCGGCATCCGTACCGTTGAGGGTGATTTCGTTAAAATTCACCAGGTAGCAGTTCAGAATGGTGTAGTTGCCGAAAGTGGTTGCATCCGGCGTAACCACCACCTCCCCCAGGGCGGTGTCGGAGGCAAACTGCCGTTGATAGCTGGCGGCCAGCCCCTGCGTTTTCAGCAAATGCACCGTCAAGGTCACCTGCTGGTAAGGTGCCTGGCTGCCCACGGTGCCGGTCATCGTGGGGATAATGTCAGTGGCGGCGGTATCCGGCCGCATGCTGATCCCCTCTTTGCCCAGGAATGACGCCGTGACGTTTAACGCCGGCTTGTCGGTAATGCTCACCGCGCCCCGGACGCGGTTAAGGAATCCCTGCGGAACTAATGGATTTGGCATTTATTACGCCCCCACAAAATTGGTTACGTTGAGGTTGAAGGTGATGGACTCGAAACCACGCTTCGGTGTGACAACCGCACTCAGGCCGCTGTATTTCCCATCGGCGTAATCGGACGGATTCAGGCTGGTGTAGTTGGCGAACGGCACGGCGTTGATCACCGCGCTGCCGGCGTAGGTGCCTTTCTCGTACTCTTCGTTGAAGACGTCCTGGCTGAGTTTCGTGTCGATCACCTGGCCGAGGATCAGCCCATAGCTGATGCCAGATCGCAGCGTTTTTAACCCACGTCGCTGCAAGCGGTCGATGCCGTTTTGCTCGTAGTAAAGCGGGTTAACGGTGGTGTTGGAGCCGTTGATCACCTCATTCGC
>NZ_JBFAML010000074.1:0-1486 GCF_040660295.1 Micromonospora sp. NPDC049891 | reverse complement strand
GGCGGTTTCAACCGGTCGTCGCAACACCTTGATCACGGAGGTGTGCATGGGCAGGAACACGAAGCTGGAGCAGGTGCCGGAAAGGGCGCGGAGGCAGTGGGCGGCGGACCGGGCGCTGCGGGCGCCGATGCGGTCACCGGGTCGGCCTGAGCCTTCGCGCGTTGTGCAGCGGGAGTTCTGGCGGTTGATTGCGACGGGGATCACGACGGTCGAGGCGTCGTTGCATGTTGGCGTGTCGTGGCCGGTTGGGACGCGGTGGTTTCGTCACGCTGGCGGCATGCCGCCGATCAGCCTGGACGAGCCTTCGGGCCGCTATCTGTCCTTCGCCGAACGCGAGGAGATCGCGCTGCTGCGGGCGCAGGGCAAGGGCGTGCGGGAGATCGGCCGCAGGATCGGACGCGATGCGGGGACGATCTCGCGTGAGTTACGCCGCAACGCGGCGACCCGGGGTGGCAAGCAGGAGTACCGGGCCACGGTGGCGCAGTGGAAGGCGCAGCAGGCGGCCAAGCGCCCGAAGGCCGCCAAGCTGCTGTCCAATCCGCGGCTGCGCGAGTATGTGCAGGATCGACTGTCCGGGGCGGTGCGTCGGGCCGGCGGCGAGCTCGTGGCCGGGCCGACGGCTCGGGCCTGGAAGGGACGTAACAAGCCCCGCCGGGAAGACCGCCGTTGGGCCACTGCCTGGAGCCCGGAACAGATCAGCAACCGGTTGAAGCTGGACTTCCCGGATGATGAGTCCATGCGCATCTCGCATGAGGCGATCTACCAATCGCTGTTCATCCAGGGCCGCGGTGCGCTCAACCGTGAACTGGTTGCGTGTCTGCGCACCGGCCGGGCATTGCGGGTGCCGCGCGCCCGGGCCCGGCAACGCCGCGACGGCATGGTCACCCCGGAAGTGATGATCAGCCAGCGGCCGGCCGAGGTCGAGGACCGGGCCGTGCCCGGGCACTGGGAAGGTGACCTGATCATCGGGCTGGACAGGTCCGCGATCGGCACCCTCGTGGAACGGAGCACCCGCTTCACCATGCTGCTGCACCTGCCCCGCATGGACGGTTGGGGCGTCGAAGCGCGGTCGAAGAATGGTCCGGCCCTGGCCGGGCATGGCGCCGAAGCCGTCCGCGAAGCGATCGCCGCGACGATCACCGCTCTGCCCGAGCAGTTGCGTCGCACGCTGACCTGGGATCGCGGCAAAGAACTCGCCCAGCACGCGAAGCTGACGATCGACACCGGCGTGCAGGTCTACTTCGCCGACCCACACAGTCCGTGGCAGCGCGGCACGAACGAGAACACCAACGGGCTGCTCCGGCAGTACTTTCCCAAAGGTACAGACCTGGCCCGCTGGAACACCGGCGAACTCGCGGCAGTGGCGGCAACATTGAACAGCCGGCCACGCAAGGCACTCGGGTGGAGAACGCCCGGCGAAGCCCTTAACGATCTGTTACCGTCCGCTCAGGACAGTCGTGTTGCAACGACTGGTTGAAACCGGTCA
>NZ_JBFAML010000073.1:0-1502 GCF_040660295.1 Micromonospora sp. NPDC049891 | reverse complement strand
CGATGATAATCATGCCCAAATTCTGTTAGCCCTTTGCGGGGTTTGACAAGCTCAGGCTTATCCTCCTTGGCCGGTTTTTTTCGTGGTTTGTTGAACATGACATAAATCGGATCAAGACCACTTTCAACCGGTGGAACCAAAATATAGTCATGGATCTGCTGAACATCACCATTGGGCAATGCAGTCAGCGTTCCTTTCCCTGACACATCGACACTGCCCCCCGTCGAAAGCTTGCCTGCAGGCGCACCAACCGGCGTGACGGTAATAATATAACCGGATACGCTCTTGTCATTCGCCGGTGTCCAGGTCAGAGAGATAGCACCGTCATCAGTGGTAAAGCGTAACTCCCTTTTCACCGCATCCCATGATAGTGGCCTTAGTGGCACCGCACCTTTTACGTTCCGCTCATCAGGGCGAACGATGTTGATGTGGATTTTCTCTTCCCCGACATCCCCCGTCTCACGAGAAACCAGCCGATAAGGTAACCGCACCGAATTATAGTTGCCGAGCGCATTCCTCACATCGTCTCGCGTCAATCCGAACCGACCAACACCCAGGGATGACATGACGGTCAATGCCGGCACGTCCAAACTCTCGGAAAAAACAAAAGAGAGCTGAGCAAACTCAGCCGTGGTGACCTGCCCGTTGGCATACAGTTTTTCCGCAGGTGTCCTCGTCAACGCCGCCGAGGCCCGGGCAAACGCGCCACGGATACCGGCTTCCAGTGTCTCCGTCGTCGCCACCGAATTATAGTTGCTGATAGCAAACCCGCTTTCACGCCAGAAGTAGGCAGTCTGCTCCAGAAACAGCGGACTGGGTTTGCTGCCCATGACCGGCGGATATTTGGGCAAATCGCCATCGCCAACCGTAAGAACGAATTCTTTCTTCGCCTGGTTGCGCCAGAACGCCGCTTGCGCTTGCGGTGACAACGAAGCAATATCCGGATCGGTCGGCTGCCGTGCGCGAATTTTGCTCATATTGTCTTTGGCAATGCGATCAAATTCAGCAACCTGAGCCGCTAGATCCTTTTCTTCCTTACGCAGCCGGGAAAGATCTTCGTTTAATGCAGCAATGGTGCCATTGGTTCTTTCCACGTCACGATGAAATTGTTCGGCTCGTCCCGCCTGACGGCGAGCGCGCGCATTGGCTTCCTGGATAGATTGACGTTCAGCAATTCGCTGATTGAGGGTGATTTGAGCCTGCTTTTCCTCAATCTGTCGCTGGTTGATAGTCCGTTCAGGCAGCAACCATTGATAACTGTGTGACTTTCGGTACTCATCCGTTTGAACTGACTCACGACGTTGGCGTGCATCCTGATAAGTCAGAAATGCCTTGCGTTCGGCTTCGCGTGCATTGACTTCATTTTGCGGAATGATCTCCACCACGGCCACATAAGCCGGCGGCAGATTACTGCCTGGAGGGAACACCACGATACCATCGTGCGTATTGCCACCCGGTTGCGTCGCTGGCAACGGTTTGGCTTCAGCATTATTTATCTCGGT
>NZ_JBFAML010000072.1:0-1631 GCF_040660295.1 Micromonospora sp. NPDC049891 | reverse complement strand
TCCATCATCAGAGCGCTGGATCAGGAAGACGAACTTACCCTGACGGAACATTATCCCGCTGCCAAAAATAGCCACGTTTTAATGCCCCTATGCTGCTTTCATTGACTCCATGAACTTGTGACCCTTCTGGGTCAGCATGTATTCAGGAATACTGCGGATGTTGTAGATGTAGGTCACATAGCACTGGCAGAAAACCTCTTCACCAGGCTGAGTGATTTCATCGAGATACCCGGCAGGACCGGCTTTCACATACCCGTTTTTTTGCGCCCAGTTCCCGCGAATCAGGTAGTACAACTGATCGCGCTCCTTGTGGTCTTCGCGGAAGTCATAACCGGGCCTGCGCCAATGGCTGTGCCAAATCGCCGCAATCGCGTTATTACTCGTTGCGATCACATTATCAATGTTGGCTATCAGCTTGCGGTTCTGGTCGATCATCACGCGGCGCGCTTCATAGTCCACCTTCTCGGCAGCCTTCTGTATATGATCCGCTGTTGCCCGCATCGTCCCCTGAATGCCAGACAGCGCGATGCTATCAGCAGAAGGTATGCTGCTGGCCCAGCCGCTAAAACGCGACAACGTTGTGTCGATAGCTTTTTTGCGGTTGAGCTGGATAAGGTCAGCGCTGGACAGGATCCGCCTGTCGAGTTCAGTCCTCAGTTTTGGTTCGAGGTAGTTGAGCGTAAAGCGGGATATGCCCTGGTGCCGTTTCAGCGCGCCAGCGCGACCAACCTGCAGATCGTACGATTTAGTCAGGTTCCGCGTGACCATCGCCATGTAGTCGTCCGCCGTGTCACTCTCAGCAGCCTGCCGGATGATGCTCTGCCAGCGCTCCAGCTCCTCGCGAGACGTGTAGCCATTGCGAAGAAAGAACTTCACCGCCTCACGAACCGTTCTTGTAAATGTCCTCATAGCATCATCCCACCGCCCGGATCTTCAGCCTTCGGTGGCTCTGGCGGCGGATTATCTTTTAGCGAGTCGTAATCGAGGTTAAGCCGTTGAGGGAAGAGGTTCTCGTTAGCGTTGGCGTTTTCACACGCCCACTCGATCAGCGTTGCGCGGTTCTCGGGGTCAGCGGTGAGTTGCGGCAGTATCGATTCCAGCATACTGACGATGGCCTTAAAGCGCGTTTCGTCTACCTTCACCTTTTCGCTCTCCGGCTCCTTGAGGGAGGACGGCCAGCGGTATTCGAAGTTATTTATCCACATCGAGAAATACACGCTGTAGGTGTTTTTCAGTTCCGGGAAGTCGGCTCGCAGCGACTGGAAAAACTCTATGCTCCATGCCCGGTACTGGCATACACGAATAAAGAATGCATAAAGCTGATCAAGCCATTCACGGATGTTGTCGATGTACACAGCAACGGCGCGCGCATCTTCAGTGCCTTCCCCGAAGCCCTGGGCGAACGTCTCAGAGTTAAGAATGATCGCCGGCATATCAGCGGCGGCGGCCACGTTCTCCAGAATGTGCTTACGGGCAGAGTCGAGAGGTTTTTCCAGGTTGCTGAGGTCGATTGACTCGATATTATCTTTGTCACCGATTTGCAGAACTTCTCCCGTTTTCCCTCTTTTCAACATCATGCGCTTAATGCCGCTCAGCTTCTGCATCATGTTGTTGACGACGGAGCTTGGCCC
>NZ_JBFAML010000071.1:0-1667 GCF_040660295.1 Micromonospora sp. NPDC049891 | reverse complement strand
TGGCTCTGGCACACATTCTGTGATTGATCTTGTTGATGGCTCACGGGGTGGTCAGGACGCGTTTGCGGAGGAGGTCGAGGTTCGCGCGGCCATACATTTGTCGCTTGATCGTCTTGATGCGGTTGACCTGGCCTTCGACGGGGCCTGAGCTCCAGGGCTGGGTGAGGCCGGCGACGACGGCGTCACGGTCGCTGGCCAGGCCGGCGGCGAAGCCGCGGATTTCGGGGTATCCGGCGTGGCGGGCGCGGTTGATCCAGGCGTCGAGGTGTTGCCCGGTGCCCTGGTGGCGGACCAGCGCGGCGAACCCGCGGGCGAGACCGGCGACGGTGTCGAGGTCGGGGCAGCGGTGGCGGGCGTCGGTGAGATCAGCGCGGTCGTCGTCGGTGAGTTTGTGGCCGGGTCGCATGATCCAGGCGGTGATCCGCCGGGCCGACGGCACCCGTACTGCGGTCGAAGGGGTGGGGCGGGTGCGGTTGATGGCGAGCCAGTCCCGCAGTACCCGCAAGCTGCCCTGATAGCCGCGGGCCAGGATCTCGGCGTGCAGCACGGCTGTCTGGTGGACGCCGTCGGTGAGGCGTTGCCGAAGGTAGGGGTGGAACGGGGCGAGGATGCTGGGTCGGCTGGCGGCGTTCGGGCCGATCAACGTCTCGGCGGTGGTGGCGTGGGCGTACTTGCGGGCGGTTCTGACGTTCATGTCGAGCCGGCGGGCGGTCGCGCTGATCGACAGTCCTTCGGCTCGCAGGGCGTGCACGGCCGCGTGGCGTTGGCGGGTGTTCGCCGCCCGCCGTCCCGTCCTGACCGGCTCGTCGGCCGGGGCGACCAGGGCAGATGTCGGTTCGTCGTGGTTGCGTAGGCAGCGGCGGTGTCCACGGATGACTTTTTCGACGGTGTCGCTGAGGTTCTTCAGCAGGTGCCACCGGTCGGCGACCTGGATCGCGTCAGGTGCTCCCTTGCGGGCGCCCTCGGCGTAGCTGCCGCCTCGGTCGCGGCAGATGATCTGAACGCCAGGGTGGTCGCGCAGCCAGGCGGCGAGGGTGTCGGCGGTGCGGTCGGGCAGAACGTCGATCGGCCGGCGGGTGTGCATGTCGAGCAGCACCGTCGCGTATCGGTGCCCTCGGCGGCGGGCGAAGTCGTCGACGCCCAGCACCGTCGGCGTCACCGGCGACGGGTCGGGCATCCGGCGGATCATCCGGATCAATGTGGAGCGGGACACCGACACGGCCAACCGATGCGTCAACCGGCTTCCCGGTCGGCCGCCCAACGCCGCCGCGACTGCTTGCAGATCACCTGTCGCGAGGACCGTGTGGCGGGCATGCCTTCGGGTCAGCCCCGGCACCTGCTCGACGAACGTCTGCCGTCTGCATTGGGCGTTCACGCAGGCGAATCGGCGGACCGTCAACGCGACCAGCACCTCGTGGCCACCCAACCTGACATCGGCCAGCCGCCGCACATAGCGACCGTGCACCGTGGTCGACCATGCGCCGCAGACCCCGCACGACGCCCGCACCGTCTGCGTCGCCGCGTCGATCCTGACCGTGATGCCCCGAACCACCACCGCTTCCAACCGCAGGCCCGTCAGGTGCGGCAGCAACGCCGGAATGATCTCCACCTCGGCACCCAACCCGAACTACCGGCGAGCGCGACTCACAAAATGTGTGCCAGAGCCA
>NZ_JBFAML010000070.1:0-1836 GCF_040660295.1 Micromonospora sp. NPDC049891 | reverse complement strand
GTCTGCGATTCCGACTCGTCCAACATCAATACAACCTATTAATTTCCCCTCGTCAAAAATAAGGTTATCAAGTGAGAAATCACCATGAGTGACGACTGAATCCGGTGAGAATGGCAAAAGCTTATGCATTTCTTTCCAGACTTGTTCAACAGGCCAGCCATTACGCTCGTCATCAAAATCACTAGCATCAACCAAACCGTTATTCATTCGTGATTGCGCCTGAGCGAGACGAAATACGCGATCGCTGTTAAAAGGACAATTACAAACAGGAATCGAATGCAACCGGCGCAGGAACACTGCCAGCGCATCAACAATATTTTCACCTGAATCAGGATATTCTTCTAATACCTGGAATGCTGTTTTCCCGGGGATCGCAGTGGTGAGTAACCATGCATCATCAGGAGTACGGATAAAATGCTTGATGGTCGGAAGAGGCATAAATGCCGTCAGCCAGTTTAGTCTGACCATCTCATCTGTAACATCATTGGCAACGCTACCTTTGCCATGTTTCAGAAACAACTCTGGCGCATTGGGCTTCCCATACAATCGATAGATTGTCGCACCTGATTGCCCGACATTATCGCGAGCCCATCTATACCCATATAAATCAGCATCCAGGTTGGAATTTAATCGCGGCCTCGAGCAAGACGTTTCCCGTTGAATATGGCTCATAACACCCCTTGTATTACTGTTTATGTAAGCAGACAGTTTTATTGTTCATGATGATATATTTTTATCGGCACTGTTGCAAATAGTCGGTGGTGATAAACTTATCATCCCCTTTTGCTGATGGAGCTGCACATGAACCCATTCAAAGGCCGGCATTTTCAGCGTGACATCATTCTGTGGGCCGTACGCTGGTACTGCAAATACGGCATCAGTTACCGTGAGCTGCAGGAGATGCTGGCTGAACGCGGAGTGAATGTCGATCACTCCACGATTTACCGCTGGGTTCAGCGTTATGCGCCTGAAATGGAAAAACGGCTGCGCTGGTACTGGCGTAACCCTTCCGATCTTTGCCCGTGGCACATGGATGAAACCTACGTGAAGGTCAATGGCCGCTGGGCGTATCTGTACCGGGCCGTCGACAGCCGGGGCCGCACTGTCGATTTTTATCTCTCCTCCCGTCGTAACAGCAAAGCTGCATACCGGTTTCTGGGTAAAATCCTCAACAACGTGAAGAAGTGGCAGATCCCGCGATTCATCAACACGGATAAAGCGCCCGCCTATGGTCGCGCGCTTGCTCTGCTCAAACGCGAAGGCCGGTGCCCGTCTGACGTTGAACACCGACAGATTAAGTACCGGAACAACGTGATTGAATGCGATCATGGCAAACTGAAACGGATAATCGGCGCCACGCTGGGATTTAAATCCATGAAGACGGCTTACGCCACCATCAAAGGTATTGAGGTGATGCGTGCACTACGCAAAGGCCAGGCCTCAGCATTTTATTATGGTGATCCCCTGGGCGAAATGCGCCTGGTAAGCAGAGTTTTTGAAACGTAAGGCCTTTGAATAAGACAAAAGGCTGCCTCATCGCTAACTTTGCAACAGTGCCGAATTTAGCGCGGTCGCTAAACATTTCGGCACCACCCAGGTGCTGCACGATATCAATCTGAAAATTGATGCCGGTGAATACCGGCTGGCTGCCGACGATCCGGATGAGGAGAACACCCTCGCCACGGCAGTTTTCACCCTCGATGCCAACCACGTCAGGTGGCAAATTTTCGACATTAACCGCGACGATGCTAAATTTCAGGGAGAAGTGCGTGGGTGAGATAGCCGGTCGTCAGTCATAAAGGGCAGGGTAGTACCGTTGGCCCGGCGTTCGATAGT
>NZ_JBFAML010000069.1:0-1880 GCF_040660295.1 Micromonospora sp. NPDC049891 | reverse complement strand
TGCCGATCAGAATAACCCGCCTAAGTTTTACGCCGTGCCGATCGGCAAGCCGAACTCGGGTTTACCTGCGGCGAGTTTCAACGCGTCGGCAACCATGACCGCCATATATGAGTAACGCGTTAGCCCGGCACCGAAGCTGCACTGCTCCGGTGCCGGGCTGCGGCAGCAATTAAAGCCGCCGCGTTATAAACGCGGTGGAAAGAGGCGCACCGACGGCACTTAACCGGCGGAATATTTTCGCCATTGGCGATGGTCGGATAAGCTATTTTTCCGGCAGGGTAACCAGATGAAAAAGATTTTTTTATTATTGCTAATCGTATTTTTCGGCGGCATGAATGCGGCCAGCTCCGCTAATTTTGAGGCAATTCCTCGTATAGAGCCTGTTAGTGGATCCTCTGCTTTTCTCTCTTTTACGTTTCTCCGTATTTTACCGGAGTCGCAGGAACCCAACCCATGTTATGGGCAAAGAAACTGCATGTTATCTGTGGTGATGACCTTATCGAACTCACCACGTGCCTCTGTGGCGTTGGCTGAGGCCAACAGCAGCTGCAACACGGCGGATTGCAAGACCAGCACGAGCACGGCCAAAACCATGGGGGAGCTCGCGCCGTTAGTCAGGTATTTAGGGCGCAATGGAACGAACTCGACCAGAGATATAAATCAGATTGGCAACTGGCCTCTTAAACTCTGCTTCGGTGTGGCAATTAACGGTAATTGGGGTGGCCCTTTCGGCTGCTCCCCTGAGATACCCAAGACGAACAGCTGCGATATTCTTGACACTAACGCCATCGTTGACTTTGGCACATTCAGCAGCGACGTGACGGCCCGGCAGGCTACGGGGACCATCAAGGTAAATTGTGCCAGCGAGGCTTACTTACGCGTTAAGTTTAATTCCAATGTCACCAATATGCCGTTAAGCCAGGACGGACGGATGACCGCCAGCCTGAAATTTAGAGACCTGATCGCAGGCGTGGGCGAGAATTATGTAAAAGTGCCTGGTGGCAATAGAGAAATCTATATTGACGGTGAGCTAAGAAATAACAATACCTCGCATACTGGTCAGTTTTCTATGTCTGTGGTAGCGATAGTGGAAATCATATGACAGTGACTAAATGGCCAGGCCGTATTTTTAATTTTCGCGGGCGTTATGAATGTATTACCCCGTTAGGAATACGATTATCAGTGATACGTTTCATTAGGTGCTATTACTCTTTGTCCTTCCGATGGAAGTATTTTCAGTGGAAGGTTGCGTAAAACGAATAACGGTGGATATAGAATCTACTGGGCTGTTTGTCAGGAATGGTTTCTCGTTTGGCAAACAAGGGGAAATAGGCCTACAGGAGGCTCGGACAATGAAACCAATCAATATTGTGATTGATGACGAAAACCGCTATTTTGCCGCCGGCTTGCGGTTAAGCATTGCGAAATATGCGCAGCAGTATAACAAAGTCGCGCATTTCCTGCCGCCAGGCAGCGATGAGCGGCCTGACATCGTGTTGACCTCGCAGATCCGGCGCGCCCGATGCTGGGCTGCCTATTCAAGGGCACACGTCGTCACCATTAAAGAAAGGCAGACCTTTGTCGCCAGGCGTGCAAGCCGGGTGTTGTACCGCAATGACGATCAGCAATACCTGTTTACGCTGCTGAGCGATGCCCTGACCAATCCCGGCCCGGCATGCCATTTTTCCGGTCAGGCGCTGACCCGCCGTGAGCGGCAGGTTATCGGCTATTTGCGGCGCGGACTGGATCAATCGCAAACCGCCAGGGTGATGGGGGCACCACCAACTCATGATCAACGGAGGGAAAGGGGGGTCGGTCAGCGGCGGGGGCCCAGGGCGTGCTCTACGGCGCGGCCCAGGGCGGCCACCACGAGGGCGACC
>NZ_JBFAML010000068.1:0-1986 GCF_040660295.1 Micromonospora sp. NPDC049891 | reverse complement strand
CAGGGTGGCCTATTGCTGGCTGCCATAACGAAACATTACTTGAAATCATCACCCGCCGGATGCGCTGTATTGGCCGGTGGTTAAAAGACACACTTAATCAAAGGGGAGGCCCGGCATGAACAAGCCATTCAACACAGCTCAGTTCACCGCCAGAGCCGCTATACAGCTTCGTAGTCCAGTGTTGTGGGCAATGGCTATGGTTCAGCTTAAACAAGCCTGGAGGTCGAAATGAACGCACAACAGGCCGTAGAAATTGAACGCATCGTATCGACTTTCACTGAAGAAGATAACGAAGCGGTTTATGAAGAAGTTGAGCGTCTCGATAAGCAGATGCGGATTGGTTACATGGAGAAAATGCTTAGAGAGCATCTTCCGCACTGTGAAGCCGAGGTATTCGCGCTGGCTGCTGACTCATCCGAGTTTCAGGAGATAGCCAGCAAGGCAATTTGGGATTGTCTGACAGAGATTGTGAAGCGTGAGCGGGCTGTCGAGATATACCGGAACAAACACAGATACGACGAGGTAGCGTGATGAGCTTCAGCATCATTGAATTCGTGAAACAGCAGGAGCCGTTGTTTAGCGGCGCGCTGACTGACCAATCAGTTACATGGGCTAAGGAAAGCCAGTTCGCGATGCAGCTTTTCCAGAAGAATGATTTCCTGACGAAAACGGCGATAGGGAATCCGGCGAGCGCGCAGAACGCGATTATCAACGTAGCGGCAATTGGCATCACTCTGAACCCAGCCAGCAAGCTGGCCTATCTAGTTCCACGCGATGGCATGGTGTGCCTCGATATCAGCTATATGGGCCTGCTTCACCTCGCTCAGGCTACCGGGTCAATTAAGTGGGGTCAGTGCAAGCTGGTTTACTCGAACGATACCTACGAATCGAATGGGCTGGATAGCGCACCCACTCATAAGTACAACGCTTTCGGCAATCGCGGTGAAGTGGTCGGCGGATACTGCACGGTTAAGACTCCTGACGGAGACTATCTCACAGAGGAAATGAGCCTCGCAGAGATAAAGGCTACCGAAGCTACCAGTAAGGCAAAGAACGGCCCGTGGAAGACGTTCTGGGCGGAAATGGCACGTAAGACAATCGTCAAGCGGGCAAGTAAATACTGGCCACGTGCTGAGCGCCTGGATAATGCAATCCACGTCCTCAATGAAGAGGAAGGAATTCACCAAGAGCCGGTAATGCCACACACGCCTGAAAGCGAAGTTATCGAAGGTGAGAATGCGCGCAAACAGGAGGTTTACGAGCTGGTAGAGGTAATCTGTCAGAAGATGGAAGCGTCAGAAAGCATGGATGAACTCAAGCCATTATTCGCTGATGCGTTCAAGTTAACTCGTGGCATGAAGCTTCAGCAGAATGTTCAGGCCATCTATTCAGAACGCAAGGCGCAGCTTGAAGGAGCAACGTCATGAGCAAGCTATACGACATCGCCAATGATTACGCGAAGCTCATGGATTCTGGTTTAGAGCCAGAGATGATAGCCGACACCATCGAAGGAATTGATGGCGAGCTGGTTGATAAGGTCGAGCAGTTGCTTGCTATCTGCAAAAACGAGCAGCTCTATGCTGAGGCTTTGAGGAATGAATCAAAGTCACTATTGGAAAGAGCGTTGGTAGTCGAAAACAAAATATCAAGCATCAAGGAGTACATTGCCAGATCGCTTGAAACTGCTGGCAAGAAGTCAATCAGAGCAGGCTTGCACCAAGTAACTGTTCGTGTTCCATCCCGTCAGGTTGATATCACCGACGCATCTATCCTGCCGATTGAATTCGTTGAGTATGAGACAGTCGTCAAGCCAGATAAGCTGGCCATCAAGCATCAGCTGGACGCAGGAATCGCCGTTCCTGGTGCTCAGATAAAGCTTGGCAAAACATCGTTAATCATCAAGTGATAAGGTTATTTATGTGGTCACTCACCTGGCCATGGCCGAGCACGAGGACATTGTGGCCGCGATCGCCGCGCGTGATCCCG
>NZ_JBFAML010000067.1:0-2150 GCF_040660295.1 Micromonospora sp. NPDC049891 | reverse complement strand
GTCACGCCCGGACGGGGCGTCTGCACCCCGAACACCCCCACCTCCAGGGCTTCGGCCAGCAGTGCCGCCGCGAACCCGGCTGTGGGCACATCAGCGGCAGCAGCGGCGGCAGCCAGGCGGGCAGCCGTCGCCTCGTTCAGCGGAATCTCCATGATCAAACCCCTCCTTGTGGATCAACTGCATGAACTTCCGGCCGGTAGAAAAAAAGAAGACAGGCAATGCGCGGCCTGTTCCGGCGGCGGCCCTAAAAACTGGGGGTGATCATCAGGCGGCCTCGTCCCATAGCGGCTGTTGGCCTGCCTGCCGCCGCTTGTAGGCGATGCCCCGCAGGGTGTTCTCGGAGCGGGTGACGGGCTCCAGGTGATCGGGGTTGACGCAGGCGCGGTTGTTGCAGAGGTGATCGAGGTCGAGGTCCCCGGGTATCGGGCCGCGCAGGTGTTCGTACATGGCGCGGTGTGCTGGCACGTTCCGCCCGTGCCGGGATATCTGCCCGTAGCCGACGTTCATCATGGTGCCGGTCCAGCGCCAGCAGCCGTCGGGCTGCACCTCGTACCGAGACATCAGGCGGGCGACTAGTGATCGTTCCTTCTGCTGCCATGTCTGCGACCGGCGGTAGCGCGGTAGTCGGTACATGATCGTTCTCCCTATCTGCGGTGTGCGGTGTGCTGCGGCGGCGCAGCAGTTCGACCGGTAGTTCGTCCGGCTGCCGGGCCTCTTAAGGCCCGGCAGCCGGCGGTCGTTACGACCGGAGGACTTCGACCGGCCGGCAAAGGGCGTTGACCTGCGTTTTTCCGGTTCCACCGGCAGTTCGTCCGGGAGTTCGTCCGGCAGTTCGTCCGGGCAGTTCGTCCGGGTCCTTTCTCACGGTCGCCGCCCCTCCATCCGGTATTGGGTGTTTCGGCCTCGTCCGGTGACGGCGCGGAGCAGCCCATCCCGGGACAGGCCGTTGATGTACTCGTAGGCGGTGGTGGCGGACACGCTCATCCGCTCGACCAGGGCGTCGCGGAGCTGCGCACGGGTGAAGGTGCCGTCGCCGAAGACGGCTCGGGCGATGGCCTCGGCGTTGTTGGCTACCGCCTGCGCCCGCTCCTGCGCGGCGACGCCTTCGATGACGCAGGAGCCGTGGGCGGCCTTGCGGCGCAGCAGGATCGGCGGGCCTGCCTCGCCGTCCTTCACCTTCTTCCGTTCCAGCCGCAGCTCCGGCGACTTGGCGGTGCCGTGCAGCACGAGCACTTCGTCTGTGTTGGCCTCCCACTGGTAGCCGCCCCGGGTGCGGCCGTCATCGGACCAGCCGGGGTGGTGCACCAGGAGGACGGTGCCGTCGATGGCGTCGGCGAGGTCGGCCATGCGCCGGGTGATCGTGGCGGCGTCCTTGGTTTCATCGACGTCAGGGCCGAGGGATGACAGGGTGTCGAGGATGATCAGGCCGACGCCGTGGGCGATGGCGAAGGCGAGGATGTCGGCCCACGTGTGCGGGCTGGCGATGCTGCCAGGGCGCACCACGAAGATCACGTCACCGTCGTCTATGGGCTGCCCGGCGTTCCACGCCTGCTCCCATGCGGTGATCCGGGCGTCGAGGCCCGCCGCGCCTTCACCGACGATGTACAGGACGGGGCAGCGTTTCACGGCCCGCCCGAGCCAGTCGCGCCCGGTGCCTACGGCGCAGGCGAGGGCGAGGGCGAGGAACGTCTTGCCGGAGCCGTAGCTGCCGACGAGGACGGCGGTGGCGCGGCGGGACAGGATGCCGTCGATGAGCGGCTCGATGGGCGGGATGCTGCGCAGGGCGGAGCGTCGGATCACCTGCGCGGCGAAGCGGTTGGGCGGCGGCTCGTCCTGCTCCTCCTTCGGGCGGGTGCCGTTCACCGCCAACGCGACGGGGGCGTTGGGGTTGTAGCCGGGCTCGTTGAGCGCCCGGTACCAGTCGTCCAGGAACACCTTGTCGGCGGGATCTTCCGTGTCCAACGGGGGTTGTCCTCTCGCATCCGGAGCCCCCCTGGTCTTGGGCTGTTGTGTGCCGCTCCGGGTACGATTCGACCCGGGGTAGTAGTAGGTAGTTGTGTGCAGTAGGTGGCTAATCCGCCGCCCGCCCTCCCGGCCTTGATCACCGGGAGGGCGGCGGTGTCTCATCCGCCGTCGTCAGACTCGGCGTC
>NZ_JBFAML010000066.1:0-2646 GCF_040660295.1 Micromonospora sp. NPDC049891 | reverse complement strand
TATTGGATTAAAAAACTCAGAGAATCAGAGTTTAAAATCGCTTGATGATCTACGCATTGAGTTTGTTACAGCCCTGATTGGTTGTCTAAGAACTGATAAGAAAAAAGTACTCTGGATTAAGGCTATTGAGAAGTTAGGCAGTGATAAAAATTTTTCTGATATGGAGCTGAGCGCACTAATTGATAGATACGAAATGCTAAGGGGTAAACAAAAAGACATTCAGGTGGATAATAAATCATTCAGGGATTTGTTCTATGCCAGTATTAAAAAATATCTATCCAGAATGAGCTCAGGGCATGCCATTGTTTTATTCACTATAACTAGATTGGTTGATACTGTTGGGGAAAAATCTCTTGTATTGCTTGATGAGCCTGAAGTGCATTTGCACCCTCCTCTACTGTCAGCTTTTTTGCGTGCTTTGAGTGATTTACTGGATGTGCGAAACGGAGTGGCGATAATTGCAACACACTCTCCTGTTGTCCTGCAGGAAATTCCAAAGTCTTGTGTATGGAAAGTATTGCGCTCTAGAGATGCCCTTAGGGTAATTCGTCCAGATATAGAAACATTTGGTGAAAATTTAGGAGTGCTAACAAGAGAGGTATTTTCACTAGAGGTGGCTAGCTCAGGGTATCATGATTTATTACGGGACTCTGTGGCATCGGGTAAATCATACAAGAGTATTTTAAATGAATATAGTAATCATATTGGTTTGGAAGGTAGAGCAGTATTGAAAGCAATGGTATTGAGCAGGGATGCAGGTAAAGAGTAATGAAAAAAATATCTCTTCCGACTAAAACTTTTGACGAAATGCTTGAGAAGTGTGCAGATGGGATGAACCAGCGAAGGGTTCGAGACAATTTTCTTTCTCACATCCAGACCTTTCTAGATATGGAGCAGCAATATAAGACGCTAAGTTCGAGAGGAAATTTATTCTTATACCCTAGAACCCAAAATCTCACCGATACTACACCAGTTATAGGTAATTTAACTAGGGCAAAATTGGATAATCTCTATGAAAATAATTTGCGTAACAAAAAAAAGCCAGCTAGGGATTTCTATGATGAATTAATGGTCTCATCTGGAGAAAAATGCCCATTCTGTGGCGATATTGGTCAGACAAAAAATCTTGATCATTTTCTTCCAAAGGCACATTTTCCTGAGCTTTCTGTTATGCCTCTCAATCTGGTGCCATCCTGCCGAGATTGTAACATGGGGGAAAAAGGAGCTAGTTTTGCGATAATAGAAATAGAGCAGACTATCCATCCGTATATTGATAAAGCTATTTTTTTTCAGGAGCAATGGGTCTTTGCAAACTACATTGATGAGGATACAGGCGCTCTGGAGTATTATGTTAAGTGTCCGATTGAATGGCGACAAGAGGATAAAGATAGGGCAAGTAATCATTTTAATAATTTGAATATTGCACACAGGTATAGCCTCGAGGCTGGCAAGCATCTCAGTGAAGTCATTGATCAAAAGAATGCTTTCAAAACAATGATCCGCAATCTTATTCCAGACATATCATCAGAAATGATAATAAGAGGATTTGTCGATGCTACCCTTCAGCCAGTAATTAATTCACATCAGTTCAATAACCACTGGAAAAGAGTTATGTATAATTGCCTGAAAAATTCTGATGAGTTCTTCAGTGATATCTGATAAAAAAGAGTGCGCTTAAATCATAAGTGTTACTCTTTCAAAGAGTAGTTTTTATTTTAAAAACTAGCAGGGCTAGGGATGGCTTCGTAAATTTTTTAAAAATTGACTTAAGGAACCGTAGCATAGAATACTTAGATTGCTGTCAGTGTATATTGAGTAAAGGGGCGTGAAATGAGTCTCTAAGGAGGACCTTTAAATTACATAAATGTTTGTATTTTTTATCGATTGCCCATCAAGTTCTCTTATCTGAAAACTTAATTTTATCGCCTGATTTATTTACAGGTTTGCTTATTGGTTAGAGCAGGGGTATTAGCATTATAGATAAAGAGAACTAACTGCGCCCTGTGGTCCATTAACCTGATTTCCTCAGTGACTTAAACGTTCCATATTGCTTTTATGGTAACTTTACGCTCAATAATGAACAGGGGCTCGTGAATCACTGACGTAAAAATGGTGTTATAATATTTTTATATTTTCCCCCTGATATTGCTAGGCACCATATCTCCTTGAATCAAAGCAATAAACTTGTACTGGAATTAGTTAAGTGTTCTATAAATACCTACCTAAGATAACACTGTCAAACTACCCACTATCTTTCCCTAATCCTAAAAGGCCCAGCTACCTAACACCGTTTTCTAGCAAAACTAGTCCCATCTTCACCCCCAATCCCCCGCCACAACCCCGGCAACAACCCCAGCGTCTCATCAATCAGCGCCCGTCGGTCATTACCCGGTTTCCAGATGGTCACCATGGTTTGGCTGATACCCTGGCTGCCCACTTCGGTGCGCAGCGTGTTGACGCTTTTCCACTGTTCGGCATGCATATGCGTCGGCAAGAATCCCCAGCCGCAGCCTTGTTCAAGCAGGGCGCGCAGCATTTCCAGCTCGTTGGTAAATATGGTATGCCCTGAAATTTGCAGGCGGCGCGCCACCGGCTCGTCAGAATCCGGGTGCATCCTCGGCGTGCGCGTCGAGCATGCCCCGGAAG
>NZ_JBFAML010000065.1:0-3341 GCF_040660295.1 Micromonospora sp. NPDC049891 | reverse complement strand
TCCGATTCAAGCAAGGACTTAGTATTGAGCGTGGCGGCGCGATGCAAGTCTGCAGCTAACATCCGGGCCTGGGCAAAACGTGTCCGTCAATGCTGGATGATACGCAAAGGAATTAGCGACCTGCAGCAAGCAATCTCAATCCTGCAAAGCGTAGGTGCTCATGATATCAACGAGCGAACTGCAGAAGTGGCTAGCGTTCTGTCAAAGGTGCAATTCGAGACCAACGACAAGCTTCCTCGCCGCATCGGTGATTTGCTGCCTGACTACATGGACGTTCTTGAGAAGCGAATGCAGGGCGCTGATTCCGGGATGTACCTGAAAACGGGAATCGACCCGCTGGATGATGAGTATGGCGGATTCGACCGCACAGACTTAATCATCATCGCTGGCCGCCCTGGCATGGGCAAGACGGAGCTGGCAATCAACATTGCTAACTCGATTGGTCGGCAGAAGGGTAAAGGTTTGTTGGTGTCGATGGAGATGTCTGACATGCAGGTGGTAGAGCGTCATGTCGCGGATCGCGCAGGATTATCTATCAGCACGCTACGCAACCCGTTGAACATGATTCAAGAGCAATACACGAAGCTCACCGGCGCTACCGGCACGCTAATGGACGAAAACAACTACGTCATCGATGGAGCATTCACTGTTGATGCGGCAATCGCGCATGCAGAGCGGATGAACATGGACGGCGGATTAAGCTTCCTAGCCATCGACTACCTCGGACTTATCACAAAGCCAAAAGCAGAGCGCAACGACATCGCCATCGGCGAAATGACGCGCAAGCTGAAGCAGTTCTGTCTGCGTAGTAAGGTTCCCGTAATTCTCTTGGCGCAGCTTAACCGCGGCCCGGAAAACCGTGCAGACAAACGGCCAAGCATGGCAGACCTGAAGGACTCAAGCTCAATTGAGCAGGATGCAGACGTGATTATCTTCCCGTACCGCGACGAGGTTTACGATGAGCATAGCAACATGAAAGGCATTGCTGAAATCATCATTGGGAAATATCGCTCAGGCCAGCCAAAGACGTTTTATATGGGCTGGAAGAATGGTCATTTCGTCAACATCGATCAGGATGAAGCGGCGATGCGCTATGCGCAGAACGAACAACAAGCCAAAGAAGCATCAGGTTGGCGCTGACCTGCCAAGCAAAGGAGATAACCATGGATAAGCTACGCGAAGAGTTTGAAGAGTGGTTCAACAAACAAATGGTATTGCACATCAGCGCATCCAATGAGATCGCAGTTAGTTTGATGTGGAAGGCATGGCGGGCCAGCCGAGCAGGCATCTTGGTTGAGCTTCCAGACACTGACAATTATTGGAATGGCACAAGTGGCAACGAGATTTTCAACCACCGCCAGTTTGCGGCTGATTCCTGCGACGCGCTGCGTGATATCGGCCTATCAATCAAAGGGGAGTGATGATGAGTAACGAACCAAAATTTCCTGAACTTCCCGTAGAACTTCAGGTTGCATTGGTAAATGCCGCAACCGCGATGGCGACGACAAAAATTAGCGCATTAGGCAGCAAGTACAATCAGAGCTTTAATTTCTTCGATCGCGAGTACAAGTTGATTTGCGACTCGCTCTACAAAGAGAATCGGGGGAGATAATGGCTAAACAGGTCTTCTACCTAAGAAGCCCACAGATACGCCAGAACCTGAAAAACTTCATCGACAGCCTCCCGCTAAATCCAGACAAACCCCTCGCAGTAACCATCCAAGAGCCAACCAGAAGCCTAGACCAGAACGCAAAGCTCTGGGCAACCCTGCGCGACATCAGCGAGCAGGTCGTTTGGTATGGAAGAAAGATGAGCTCTGAGAGCTGGAAGTGTGTTTTCACCGCTGCGCTGAAGAAGCAAGAAACGGTTCCTGGCATAGACGGCGGCTTTGTCGTTCTGGGGCAATCAACAAGCAAGATGACTGTCGGCGAGATGCGCGACTTAATCGAGCTTATAAACGCGTTTGGTGCTGAGCATGGCGTCAAGTTCAGCGATGAATCCCGGCTCACTATCGAGTGGGCTAATCGATATGGAGACAAAGCCGCATGACACAGCGAAGTCCAACGCAAATCATAATGGATAACCTGATATTCAAGACTGACCACCGCAAGACCAGAAAGCCCCGCACCAAACCCGAGTTAACCCCAACATTCAATTGCACCGCGACCTTAGCCGATAGCATGTGGCTGCGTCGTCGCGCACGGAGAAAGCCATGACTGATTACAGCAAGATGAGTGATTTTGAGATTAATAAAGCAGTTGCTGAGCAACTGTACAAAGACAAGCCTTCATTGATTGTGCAGCGCGACGTGCCAAGTCGGCCGGCGGTTACAGTATTCTGCGACATTGGTGATGGAGAAATAGTTTCTATCCTATGTGCTGATTACTGCAACAACCCGGCAGACGCATGGCCGATTATCACTGAAAACAACATATCTTTGATTTTTGATAACCCATCATCCGTAATGGCGACCAGCAATTGTGTTGGATGGCACTCCGACGAGGAGCCGCCAATCCATTCATCAAGCAATAACCCACTCCGCGCCGCCATGATTGTCTTCCTCATGATGAAGGATGCCGAAAAATGCTAATCCTCATCACGGTAGCAATCTTATCCGCCTGCGCTTACTGCTTCATCGCTGGCCGCAGCTTCGAGTTCTTCTGCAAATATGAGCCAACCCTATCAACCACAAAGATGCTGCTGCTCAGTCTTGCATGGCCGGGTAATGCCGTTCTGTTTCTGCTGATGAGGTGCGTGCGATGACCAATAAGCCACATAAATTCGATACCAACATCGTAATCATTTTTCACCTACTGCGAAGAAAGCGCAAAGCCAAGGCGCGCCAAACTAAATGCTATGTGGTTTCGGATTGCGGTATGAAATTCCACAAATCTACAGGGCGAATGGTTGGTGGCAATCCAGTCTCATTTCGATTTGTTAATGGGGCAGATCATGGCTGAAATGTTATGCGCTGATTGCGGTAAGGAGCTGCAAGCCGAAGAGGTGTATGTATGCGAGTCCTGCGAC
Organism: Micromonospora sp. NPDC049891; assembly: GCF_040660295.1. Classification (NCBI taxonomy): domain Bacteria; kingdom Bacillati; phylum Actinomycetota; class Actinomycetes; order Micromonosporales; family Micromonosporaceae; genus Micromonospora; species Micromonospora sp. NPDC049891. The sequence goes on along the minus strand of NZ_JBFAML010000065.1, from coordinate 314 downwards.
CAAGAGCAACGCAAGTTTATCGAATCTGTGATGGGAGGGGGTGATGAAGCCAGTAATTCGGTTTGAAAAAGGGTTGTGGTACTGCATGACTCCGCCAGAAATGCGCGGGATTAATCTTGGGGTTGGCGAAACACCAAAAACCGCATGGAAAAATTGGTTTGAGCAAACTCGTATCAATGCAGCAAGGATAATGACTGATGCCGCGATATTTCCACATGCCAGATTGCGCCGCAGATCACTGCTGGCTAGGGATTGCATGGGGCTTATCGAGCATGACAGATATCTAAATAGAATGGATGGAGGCGCAAATGAAA
>NZ_JBFAML010000064.1:1820-3674 GCF_040660295.1 Micromonospora sp. NPDC049891 | reverse complement strand
TGGTCAGGGTTTGAGGACGACCTTCTCGCAGTTGCCCTGCTTGTTCTTGAAGATCTCGAATCCGCGTTCCGCCTCGTCGAGAGGCAGGGTGTGGGTGATGACCCGGGTCGGATCGATCTCGCCACGTTCGATGCGCTGCAGCAGCGGCTTCATGTAGCGCTGCACGTGGCATTGACCGGTACGCAGGGTCAGCGACCGGTTCATCCACGCGCCGGCGGGAAACTTGTCGAGGAAGCCGCCGTACACGCCGATGACCGACACGATGCCACCGCTGCGGCACGACATGATCGCCTGCCGCAACGCGTGCGGGCGCTCAGTCTCCGAACGGACCGCCTGCTTGATCCGGTCGTAGGCGTGGACGTGTGCGCTGCCGTGGCTGGCCTCCATGCCGACCGCGTCGATGCACTTGTCCGGTCCCCGCCCACCGGTCAGTTCCAGCAGCCGGGACCGCACGTCCACTTCCTCGAAGTTCACCGGCGTGTGGCCCGCCCGTTCGGCCATTTGCAGCCGGTACGGCTCCTTGTCGATGGCGATGACCCTCGCGGCGCCGAGCACCCGGGCGCTGTCCATGGCGAACTGGCCGACCGGGCCGGCGCCCCACACCGCCACCACGTCGGTGGGCTGGATGTCGCACAACTCGGCGCCCATGTAGCCGGTGGGCAGGATGTCCGAGAGGAACAGCACCTGCTCATCGGTCAGATCGGACTCGATCTTCAGCGGACCGACGTCGGCGAACGGCACCCGTGCGTACTGTGCCTGACCGCCGGCAAAGCCGCCGGTCAGGTGCGAATAGCCGAAGATCCCGGCGACCGGGTGGCCGAACATCTTCTCCGCGATCCCGGCGTTGGGGTTGGAATTCTCGCAGCAGGAGTACAGCTCGGCGGCGCAGGCGCCGCACGCGCCGCACGCGATCGGGAAGGGAACGACAACGCGGTCTCCGACGCGCAGCCGAGCTGGGTCGACGCCCCGGCCCACCTCGATCACTTCGCCCATGAACTCGTGACCCATCACGTCGCCGTCCTGCATCGAGGGCACATACCCATCGAGCAGATGCAGGTCCGAGCCACAGATCGCGGTGGAAGTGATCCGTACAATGGCATCCCGCTCGTTCAGGAGCCTGGGGTCCGGTACGTCACGGACCTTGACCTTGTTGCGGCCCGCCCAGGTGTTCGCCCTCACGCGTCCGCTCCCTTCGCGAGCTCGGAATCCGACGGCGGTTGCGCCGGACGCTGCGGGAACTCCCTGCGGGCCCGCTTGCCCCACGGGGCCCCCTCGGATCGGACCACCTGGCCGGTCTCCAGCACCTGCTTGAGTCGGCGCAGGTCGTCGTCGAGCTGCTGGTGTGGCTCCTCGCCGAAGTACTTGGCCACCGCCTTGCCGACCACCCCGCCCGGAATGTCGTACGACATGACGACGTGCACCTCGGTGCTGACACCGTCCGGGGCAGGCACAAACCGGACCGTGCCGGAGTTCGGCACGTCGGCGTTGCCGGTCGACCGCCACGCGATCCTCTCGCCGGCCACCTCGTCGACGATCTCCGCATCCCACTCGACGCTCTTGCCGAACGGAGCGCTGGCGGACCAGTGGCTCGTACGATCACCGGTGACGCGGATCTCCTCCAGGTGTGCCATGAACGTCGGGAGGTTGTCGAGGTCGCGCCAGAACGCGTAGACCTCCGCTGGGGGTTTGCGGATGGTGGTCGTGGCTGTCAGCTCCATGAATCCTCCCTTGCGCGAGCCCCGTGCCGCCCCCACTGAGCCGATTTCCTTCGACCGGGTTGCCTGCGCGGCCGCCAGCAGGTCGACCACCGTGATGCCGATGATGGCGCCCGTAACCCCGACGAGGCGTCGCCGA
>NZ_JBFAML010000064.1:0-1723 GCF_040660295.1 Micromonospora sp. NPDC049891 | reverse complement strand
CGCCGCAGGGCTCGGGCCCGGCCCGGCTTTCTCGACCCTGAGCCCCACCGGTCAGGCCGTGGCCATTTGGCGGACGTCCTCGCCCTGGGCGAACTCCTCGACCATCTTGGCGCAGAAGGCCGGAAGGTCGCTGGGGTTGCGGCTGGTGACCAGTCCGTCGTCGACCTGCACCTGCTGGTCCACCCAGGTCCCGCCAGCGTTGCGGATGTCGGTGCGCAGACTGGGGAACGAGGTGACGGTCCGGCCGTTGACCATTCCGGTCTCGACCAACGACCACGGTCCATGGCAGATCGCTGCCACCGGCTTCTGTTGCTGGAAGAACGCCCGGACGAAATCCATCGCCTGTGGGTTCATCCGGAGCCGGTCGGGGTTGACCGTCCCGCCCGGCAGCAACAGGGCGTCATAGTCGGCCGGATCGGCCTCGTCCACGGTCCGGTCCACCCGATAGCGGCTGGCCGGATTGATGTCCTGGTTCATCGACTGGATCTCGCCGGACTGCAACGAGATCAGGTGGACCTCGGCCCCCGCCTGCTCCGCGGCGGCCCGGGACTGGGTGTACTCCACATCCTCCACCCCGTCGGCGGCGAGGCACGCGACGCGCTTGCCGGTCAGTGGCTGCTGGCTCTGCGCCATCTCTGCGGCCTTCCTCTCGCGGCGCCGCCCCGTCGGCGGCACATCGCTCGAACGCGATCGCCTTCCCTGTGTGGGCACGGGCAAACAGACAAGCGAGCGCCACTCAAGGGCGGCAATGTGGGCCCTCTGCACAGCGAGGGCCGGCGCGGAGTAGGCCCGCTACCAGGTGTGCTGCCTGTCGCAGCGGGTAACGCAGGCAACCCATTGGTGCCTATGATCCGGAAAGGTCAGACATGACCCTCGCTGCCAACGCGATCGAGCTACCGTCCGGCCAGACGATGCCCGTGCTCGGTCAGGGAACCTGGTACCTCGGCGAGCGCCCCGCGAGGCGGCAGGACGAGATAGCCGCCCTACGCACCGGGCTCGACCTGGGCATGACCATGATCGACACTGCGGAGATGTACGGTGACGGCGCCTCCGAGGAACTCGTCGGCGAGGCGATCATCGGACGACGCGCCGACGTCTTTCTGGTCGACAAGGTGCTCCCGTCCAACGCCAGCCGACGGGGTACCGTGCAAGCCTGCCGCCGCAGCCTGCAACGACTCGGCGTCGACCACATCGACCTCTACCTGCTGCACTGGCGTGGCTCGAATCCGCTCACGGAGACGATCGAGGCGTTCGCCGAACTCATCGACGCCGGCGACATCGGGCAGTGGGGCGTGAGCAACTTCGATCTTTCCGACATGACGGAGCTGTTCGAGGCGGGCGGCAGCGCCTGCGCGACCAATCAGATCCTGTACAACCTCACCCGCCGCGGTCCCGAGTACGACCTGCTGCCGTGGCTACGCGAGCACCGAATCCCGGTGATGGCGTACTCGCCGATCGAGCAGGGCCGACTGCTCGGCCACCCCCAAGTCGCGGAGACCGCCGCCCGACACGCGGTCACGCCCGCTCAGGTGGCGCTGGCCTGGGTGTTGCGGCAGGAGAGGGTCGCGGCCATCCCTCGGTCGTCCAACCCCGAACACACCCGGGAGAACGCCGAAGCGCGCGACCTGCAACTGAGCGAGGAGGACGTGGCGGCACTCGACACGGCGTTCCCACCGCCGGCCGGCCCGCAACCGCTGGAGATGTTGTAGCGTCGCCGACCGTT
>NZ_JBFAML010000063.1:0-4856 GCF_040660295.1 Micromonospora sp. NPDC049891 | reverse complement strand
ACGTCCTATACGCCATGCTCCGCGACAAGATCCCCTACCAACCACGCCCGACAGGCCCCGTCCCCGCTTGACGAAACCCATAGGGACACCCCCCCACCTGACCACCGTGCGTTCATCGATGGCTGCTCCGCGCCCTGGTAGGTGTGCAGGTACTGGATGAGGGGCCCCACCGTTCGCCGTCACGGCCCAGCAGCCGCAAGAGCGCCTGCGTGCGATCGTGGCGCATCGCGACCGGCAATGGGTCGTGCAGCGTGATGCTCCGAGCGCGCTGATCAGGGGCCTCACCTCGTCGACGGGTGGCCCGCAGCGCTGGCGCTCCTCGGCGCTACGCTACGCCCGTCGACAACCGCCGTCCTGCATGGTGACCATATCGTCCTATGTGAGCAAGTACCTCGCATGAGAGTGAGATCATCCAGAGAGCTGAACGCCGCCAATCAGGATGTCCATTACCAGGCGGCATAGAGTGATGTCGCCTGGACGGAACGCCTAACTTCCGGCCTGAAGGTTCTCTCGGCGCCGCTCAAAAGTCATGGCCGCTCGATGACCTTGGCGCGGCTGTGCGGCAGGGCTGCCGCTCGCTGTTCCGTCGCTTGCAGCGCTACCAGTTTCTCCGATTTCCAGCAATAGCCCCAGTTGACACCGTTGACATCGGTCACGTTCTGTTGCTCGAACCGGTCGAAGCCCGACGGGAGTAGAACGGCAGCGCCGGTGCTGAACCTGATGTGTCGATCGTGCGGGAATGGATGGGCAGACGTTCCTCTGGTGAGGCTCAATGACACTTTGCAGACTCGGCCAGGGCGCGAGGGGCTCCAGGCCGCGAGCAGGGCCGCAGCGGTGTGGTCGACGTCTACCGATGGCGCTTGGGGGAAGCGGTCAGCGATGATGTGGACCTCGGCGCCCGGGGCCATGACTTCATCGATAAGCCTGAGCATCCAAGCCACGTGCCCGGTCGCGTTGCTGGTGCGGCCAGTGGTCGCTCGCCAAAGGCGTGCGAAGTAGTAGCGGTCGACGATCGTCGCCGTGCGCGCCCCGGCGGCGAGCGGCTCGAGCACATCTGTTTGGAATCGGCTCCGTGAGCTGCCGTGCGGAAGGAATCCGTCGTCGGCAAGGTTCCGAAACCTCTCGATCGCTGGGCTGAACGCGGCGCCGTACGTGGTGGCCACATCGGGGCTTAGGCCGGGGATCGTCAGGAGGCCCTTGTCCGCGGGCACGCCAAGCTTCGAGCAGGAAGCGGAGGCCACAACAGCGACGTCGGCGGCGCTCTTCCACCGCGCACGAAGATCGTCGATGTCTTTGATATTGGCCAGCGGGGTGGTGTTGGGCTTTTGTACGGAAATGCGCTTATGCTTCTGGAACGACACAAGCACCTCACTCCACAGTTTTCGAGCATCCGGAGGAAGCCCCGGACCGTTCCGGATCGCGTAGAGCAGGTCGGAGACATCAGGATCGCTGGCGAAGGCAAGCCGCCCGTAAGCCCGCAATCGATCGAGTAGAAGGCGGTGGAGGGTCACTGCTGCCGCGGGAGGCAGGTCGGCGGTGTCCAGAGCGTTCGAGGCGATAGCGACGCGGGCGTGCATTAGAACGCTCCGAACATGTCATCGAGCCGCTCGTCGAAAAATCCGTGCGGCCACTCGTCCACGAAGTTTCCCTCCGAGTCGAGCCGGAGCCGGTGCACGACGGCGCGGCCCCGGTCGTCCTGGTCGATGTAGATGACCGCCACGTCGCTTGCATCGAGTACCCCCTCACGGATGCGCCGCTGCAGGCGCAGCACAATGTGCTCGCTGTGGGTCTCAATGATGAGCTGATTCCCGCGGCCGCCCGCCTGTGCCGTCTCGATGAAGAGGTCGGCAACCCGGGACTGCAGTCGGGGATGCAGGTGGGTCTCCGGCTGCTCAATCATGATGATCGACTCCCGCCGTGACAGTAGCTCCACCACGATCGGAAGAAGTTGGCTGATGCCGAAACCGACGTCGGCGGGGGTAACCCGAACACCGGAGCGTTGGTCGGTCAGTACGATGGTGACGAGGTCTCCCACAAGATCTGCGGCGTATCCGCTGTTCAGCGGCACCACCTCCATCGAGTACGGCACCTCGAGGCGAGCCATCCACTCGTTCACCTGCTCGACCGCGCTGAGGTGGTCGAAGAGGAACATCGCGGTGTGCATCCCGTCGCCGGGATCCGAGCCGGTCGACGTGCGGTCGTAGACGCGCCTCGGCGCGGAACGAAGCGGTCCAAGCCAGACCAGGCTTTCCAGCAGTTGCTGGACCTCGGTGGAGATACCCGAGGCGATCCGGGCCACCCTGCCGGCGTACGCGGTGGCGAGGTTGTGGTCCTGAAAACCGGGCATCACTTGTAGGGATCGTGACAGGAGCGGCTCCGGACCGGGCAGAAGCCCATGGCGCCGAAGTGGAAGAGCGGAGCCTCCGGTTCGGAGAGCCCGTAGCGCACGCCGGGCGTTGTTCTCCTGGTTACGCTGCCATTTGGCTACGTCACCACGTGAACGGTCCTCGCTGAATGGGTAGATCAGAGCGCCCAAGCCAATGTCACGGAAGAGTTCCGCTGCATGCTCGAGATTGGTCCGCAGAAGGTCTTCGTCCGCATCAAACTGCAATACATGAGAACCAAAAGCGAACCTGGTCGTGTGTAGAGCACCCGGAGCCAGCGTACCGGTCGCGAAACTCCAGTCGACTGTACGAGGAAGGGTCGGGTCCACCGTCCCTTCAGGAGGCAGCCAAGAGGGCAGCACGCCATAGGTCAGGCCCAAGCCGACCCAGGCGGCAGCGTGCTGGTGCACCACCGCCGGGAATCCTCCTGCATTGGCGAGCGGGCCCTGGGTGACGAGCCCGTCACGTGCCATGGACTGTTTGAGCAGCAACATCGCTTGGATGACGCTGGACTTGCCGGCGGAGTTCGCGCCGTACAGGAGAGTCAGTGGTGCGAGGTCGATGGTCCCATTCGGCCCGAACGCCTTGAAGTTGGCGATCTGGATTTGGGTGAGCATGGTGCGCTCAGGCGCGGGATGAGTGACCGCTTCCGGAGGCGGGTCATCGAGGAACCGCCGAGGATGAAGCCCCTTACGACAGTCGATGTCAATCGCCGGAACGATGCGTGCCAAGAAGCCATCAGCATCGACAGTGCCCGTCTGCCGGTAGCGACGGACAAGGCTGGCCAGTTTTCCAATCGCCTGGGGTGGAAGCTCAAGTTCCCCCTTGCCCGTGGCCTCGATCGTGCTCTCCGCATCGATGAACAGCACCCTGTTCCGGCATCTCTTCGTGGCGGCGTTGCGCAGCAGCCAAATGACCGTGGGAACGACGGTGTGCCGGAACAGCCCTCCAGGCAGCGAGATGATGGCCTCAACGGCGTCACGGGCGAGAAGTTCTTCTTGGCTCGCCGTATGCGGCGGGAAGACGCTGTTGGGCGTCAGGACCACCGCAGCCCGGCCACCCCTTTTCAAGGTGCCGAGGGCGAGAGCAAGCCAAGCCAGATCGCCTGGTTGCGTGACGGCTGAGCGAGAGGCCCTCTCCGTTCCCTGGAGGTACCGAGCGAACCGCCGCTTGCTGTCGTACTCCTTGCGCAGGCCCCATGGTGGCTGCGCAAGGACCACGTCCGCGCTGCTGGGTTCGAACTCCTCAAAGGCGTCCCCGACGTTGATCCACTGGTAGACGTCGTGGATGTAGAGGCGCATCCGGGCTCTCAACGCCGCGCGGGCGTTCGCGTCGTTGCCGCTTACACGGACATTAGGTGCGCTGGCGTGTGCGGCCAGCAGGATGTTGCCCGACCCGCACGCTGGATCGTGGACGTCGTCGCCGGCCTCTACCGTCAGTGCCGCGAGCAGTTCGGCAACGGACCTCGGCGTAGTGAACTCGGCGAACTCAGCTTTGCTGTGGCCACCTCGTTGCTCCAGCGCGTCGAGGACCGCATCGTAGGTCACGGCCACGGTTCGGCGAAGTCCATCGAGGTCTGCAGTGTCCAGCCGATCGACGATCTTGACCAACTCTTCGAGGGCAAGGCAAAACGAGTCGGACCGGTCCACCCGCCACCCGTCGGTGTCGTCGAACGGAAACAGCCGCGGCAGCAGTTCGGCCTTCCGCTCCGGGCTGGCCAGTGCCAGCTCAGACCACGCGCCTTTGGCAGGATGCCGCATCGCCGCCGTTGTCCATCGAACGAACAGGACTTCCAAGACCAGGTCAGCGCCGCGTTCGATGCCGATGCCCCGGACCGCTTCCAGCAACCGCCAGCTAAGTAAGGCCTCGGCACTTTGCCGCCGCGGCTCTGCCCCATCAATCACCGTAGGGTCCCATCACACCCGGGAGCTGCAAGTGAACCTCATCCGGGCAGCATACGTCCCATGACCTTCGTAGCGAGCACAGCGCGTTCCTCGTCGACCGGCTCAGCGGCGCCACACCTGACGATAAGAGACCGTGGGCTTGACCCGTTTCGACGGACAGGGTCGGTGAGTTGATCTTCAGGCTGTCCTGAGAGCGGGTAGCAGGCTGATGATGGTGCCGCTCTCGTAGGTAGCAGGGCTGAGGTAACCGAGGCTGGAGTGCCGGCGACGAGTGTTGTACCAGCCCTCGATGTACTCGAATACTGCCTGGTGAGCGGCCTTGCGAGTGGGCCATGCCTGACGGTGGATCAGCTCGGTTTTGATGGTGGAGAAGAACGATTCGGCGACGGGTTGTCCCAGCACTGCCCGCGCCTGCCGACACTGAGCCGGACGCCGTGCCGCTTCGCGAGGCGGGCTGCTGGGCACTGGTGTATTGACCGGTTTCAACCAGTCGTTGCAACACGACTGTCCTGAGCGGACGGTAACAGATCGTTAAGGGCTTCGCCGGGCGTTCTCCACCCGAGTGCCT
>NZ_JBFAML010000062.1:0-5258 GCF_040660295.1 Micromonospora sp. NPDC049891 | reverse complement strand
CCGTTGTACGGCGCGTGCGTGAAGTCCTTCAACGACACCCAACCCGACCTCGGCTGCGCCAACGCACCCGTCGACGACCACCGGTACGACGACGGCAGATTGCACGTACCCGACGGCGGCGGGGTCGTCGGCGGCGGGTTCGTGCCGCCGTCGACGCGGACCAGCTGCCACTGCTGGTTGGCGCCGTTCCAGTCGTCGTACTGCACGATGTTGCCGCCGTCGGCGGTCGAGGCGCCCTGCACCTCCATCACCTTGTTGCTGTTCCGGTTGATCAACCGGACGTAGCCGCCGTCGGAGTCGGCCAACCGGAACTGCTGGTTCGTCCCGTTGTGGTCGGTCCACTGCACGATGCTGGCACCGTTGGCGGTGGAGAAGTTGTAGACGTCCAGCACCTTGTTGGACAGCCGCGACTTCAGCCGGTAGTAGCCACCACCGGAGTCCACGAACTGCCACTGTTGCTGGTTGCCGTTGTTCCGCGACCACTGGGTGATCCGGGCACCGTCGTTCGTGGCCAGGTTGTACACGTCCAGGGCCTTGCCACTGTTGCGGTTGACCAGCACGTACCACGCGTTCGTGTCGACGGTCGCCGCCGCGGCGGGTGTCGACACCGCCACCGCGGCGGCACTACCGGCCACCACCGCCGTCACTCCGGCGGCGGCGACCCGTAGCAACCACCTACGCTGCCGCGTGGGCGGCGTGAGAGATGGAGACCTACCAAAGGCAGACATGTTCCTCCTTCAATGACCGAGAGCCGACCCGCGCACCCGAGGATGGCCGCGTCGTCGAGCATCTGCGTCGCCTTGTGTTAGCGCTAACATGGATGTCCGCATGTCCCCGCACACGCCTGGTCCACCGGCCCGACGAAGCAGGCTTGCCCGGTAAGCCGTAGGCATCGCCGTCCTTGACCATCGACTGTGGGCGATAACATGCCGTTCGTCAAGTCGTAATGTTCCGGAATCACGAGGCTGTGACGTTCCGGAATTATCAGACACGTGACATGTCGACGCCACCCACCAGCTGTCCGCCCGCACCCATTCAACCGCCACGCAGGCTTCGCGGTGAGCATCTGCGGAAGGCATGATGGTGGCGCTAACATCGATGCCGACGCATGATCAAAACCGCGTCCTAGATCCAACCGAGCCGACCGAGGCCCGTGCCGCGGTCCGGCGCGGCCGGGCAGGGTCCTACGAAGCGCGTCCCGACACCTTCCCCAGCAGGCCCGACAGCTGGCGCTGCTCCTGCTCGGTAAGCATTCCGATCCGCTCGGACGGAAACTCGAACGCCCGCCGGACGGCGCCCCGCACGTCACGACCCGTCGGAGTGATCGAGACGCGCTTGATCCGCCGGTCGTCCGGATCGGGCACCCGGGCCACCAGGCCACGGGCCTCCAGCCGAGAGACGAGCTGGGTGACGTTCGAGGCGTCGCACGACAACTCCAGGGCGAGTTCCCCCATGGAACGGCTGCCTCTGGAGAGGTGTTCGAGCAGACATGCCTGTGCGGCGCTGAGCCCGGCAACCTGCGCCGCACGGTCATAGGCTGCGTCGTAGGCGAAAACGAAGTCCCACATCTGCTGGGCAAGGGCGTCCGCCACCTCGGTCATCGCTTGAGATTAGTTGACTCACTCAGGTAACGCTGCTTTAGTGGAGTCAATGAACTTTAGTCACTCAACCAAAGGGGCGGTTCGACGTGAAGAGTTCCAGTCCGACGGGGGCCGGTACGGCCCGGGTGCTGGTGACCGGGGTCCGCGGTAAGACCGGCGTAGCGCTGGCCAGGCTGCTCGTCCAGCGGCCGAACGTCGACGTACTCGGCGGCAGCAGCAACCCGGAGTCGGTCGACATCGACGGCGTCCGCCCGACCGCCTTCTCGTGGGACGACCCATCCGGATGGCCGGCGGCGACCGAAGGCGTCGACGCCGTGTACATCGTCCGACCGGATCGTGCGGACGCGCCTGACCTCATCGGTGCGCTACTCGCCGAGACGCCCTCACGGGCCCGCATCGTCCTGCTGTCCGAGCAGGACGCCGACTACATGGGCACCGACGGGTGGGCGCCGCGCGCCGAGCGCGCGGTACGTGACAGCGGGCACGCCTGGACGATCCTGCGGCCGAGTTGGTTCATGCAGGTCTTCACCGACCCGCGCTTCTACCGTGATCAGGTCGCCGCTGGGGAACTGCCGTTCTCCAGCGGCGGTGCGAGCCTGGCCTGGATCGACGCACGGGACATCGCCGCCGTGGCCGAACGCGCCCTGCTGGACGAGGGGCACGCCGGCCGGGTGTACGAGCTCACCGGCCCGGAGGCGCTCTCGCTGCCTCGCACCACTGAGCTGCTCTCCGCTGCGGCAGGACGCACCGTGACCCTGCGAGAGCTGACGATCGACGAAGCCGTGGAGGGGACCACGGGCTTCGAACGAGAACTCTTCGCGCTGACGTTCGAACGCGTCCAGGCGGGCAGCTTCGCAGAGGTCACCGACTCCGTCGAGCAGGTGACCGGACGGCCCGCGCGGACACTTCGGGAATTCCTCGCCGACGCCGAGCCGCCGTTCGGGCAGCCGACCTGACGCCGACCGTGTGCGGTGGCCGGGAACCTCGCCGAGGTTCCCGGCTCCGGTGAAATCACCGGCCACCGACGGTCACCGGTCGGTGGGCCGTCGATCTGCTCACGGAGGATGGCGCGCCACCCACCGGTGATCCCCGCCGAGCAGCGGCCGCACGGGTCGGCTCACCCCGCCGTAGCCTTGCGTTCGCGGTCCGCGCTGAGGAAGAACGCGCCCAACGCCCCGGCCAGGGTGCCGAAGACGACCACCGAGTAGATCGCAAGCACCAGTTCGACGACCTGAGCGAGCGGGTCGTCGACGCCGAGTGGTTCACCCGTGATCGTGGTCAGAGCGACATCGTGCAGCGCCCGCCCGTACGACCGGTAGGAGCCGGTGACGACCAGCAGTTGACCGACGCTGAGGACGACAGTCGTGGTGATGATCGTCAGCCACGCGATCCGGTCGGTCAGCAACCGGCCGGCGGAACGCGAGCCACGGACGGCGGCGGTGATGACGCCGCCGGCTCGGGCGGCGCGCAGGGCGGAGGCGGCCCGGGCGAACCGGAGGAACGGCACGGCCAGGAAGATGAGCTGCCACCAGTTGCGTCGCCAGAACCGGCGGGCGTCATGACGGGCCAGCCAGGCGCGGAGCGCGAACTCGGCCACGAACACCGCCCACAACACCCAGCCCAGGACCGTCAGGGCCGTAGACAGCGCGGGATGTCCGGCAAGCGCCTGCCCGAGCACGACCAGCACGAAGAGCACTCCCAGGGCACCCATCGGCTTGTCGAGCCGCCGGGCAAGGCCGTGGAGCACCGCGTCCTCCGGCTCCCGCTCGTCTTCGGCGGGCCGGGTCATCGCTGCGGTGGCCGGGCGGCTCGGCAGGCAACGGGCACTGGCCGCCTCACCGAATGCCGGCGGTCGACGTCACGACGGCCCACCCGCTGCCGCCCTTCGCCGGTACGTCACCAAGCCCCGCTCGCCTGGTGTTGCGTTCCAGAGCGATCGGCGCGTCACGGTCGTGTCCTCCCGGCGGTCGTACGGGCGGAGCCGCAGTCATGCGCCCTGGCTGGCCCGCTTCCCGAATCTCTCGGCGACAAACGTCGACTCGCCCTCCTGCACCCCACCGTCACAGTGCCGGGCAAGGATCGTCATCGGTTCGTCGTGTTGTCCGCCGTCGCCGCGGGGTAGGGCAGTCGGAGCAGACCCATCCCCTGAAGGAGTCAGCCATGAACCATCCCTGGTTCTTTCCCCACGACCCACCACCGCTGATCTACGCCGAGCCCACCACCGAAGACACCCGGCTGGCCTGCCGGTTGCTGGAGAACATGCAGCGGGATCCGCGCCTGCGCTACGAACGCATCTGCATCGAGGTGCAGAACCGGGTGGTGGTGCTCGACGGCACGGTGAGCGCGGCCGAGTTGAGCAACGAGGCGCACGCCCTCGCCTGGCGCACACCGGGGGTGCACGACGTCAGCAACCGGCTGCGCCACCTGGACGGATGACCTGGTGGGCGTCACCAACCCAGTAGTCTGCGGGTCTCCGGCTCCGCCGGACGACCCACCTTCGACCGACGGAACCGGATCGGCAGTCGTTCTTTTGCCGATCCGGTGTCCGGGTACCTCACCGCAATGGTGCTGAACAACCCTGCCGACCTGGCGCGCCTGCTTGTGATCGCGGCCATCGTCTATCCGGCGCTGGTGGTGATCCTGCGGGTCTCCGGCAAGCGGACCCTGTCCAAGCTGAATGCCTTCGACTTCGTCGTCACGGTCGCGCTGGGTTCGACGCTGGCGACGATCATGCTGTCGCGGGACGTGTCACTGGTGGAGGGCATCCTCGCCCTGATCCTGTTGGTGGCATTGCAGTACGCCGTCGCGCTGCTCGCCGTACGATGGCCGCCGTCGCAGAAACTGCTCAAGGACCGACCCACCATGCTGCTGCGGGACGGGCAGTTGCGGACCGAGGCCCTGCGGTCCACCCGGGTCGCGGAGAGCGAGATCCGGCAGGCCGCCCGCAGCCAGGGCACCGGTGACCTCGACGACCTTGCGGCCGTGGTCCTGGAGACCGACGGCAGCCTGAGCGTCATCACCCGCCGGCAGCTCGGTGACGGCAGCAGCCTCGTCGACGTGCGCGACGAAGGACGGTAACCCGGGGGTCAACGATCCGGGTGGCGGCCACTCACCGACGGCGCCGACGAACCCTGTACGGCTGCGCGGATCACCGTCAGCCCTCGATTGGCGGGCGGTCGATGTTGAGGTGGAATGCGCGCTCCTCGGCCTCCTGACGGGCCGCGACGAAGTCGCGCTGCCAGTCCTGGGCATCGTCGGGGATGCGCGCGACCACATGCTCACCGTGCACCCGCCCGTCCGCGTCGGTCAGGGTGACCCCGACGACGGTGTGTCCACGCCCCGGGATGGCGTAGTGGCGCACCGCCCAGCGGGCGGACATCTGCGAAGCATGGCGTCGACGTCGGGCGCCGCCCGTCACCGCCACGGAAACCAGCAGGACGGCGGTCAGCACGACGATGGAGATGACCAGGAACGCGATGATCCGCACCCGCCCGAGGCTACCTCGCTTCGGGCCGGCGGCGCAGCGTACGAGGACGTCACCGGGCAGCCCCAGCCCCCCCCGGGGGGGGGTGTCCCTATGGGTTTCGTCAAGCGGGGACGGGGCCTGTCGGGCGTGGTTGGTAGGGGATCTTGTCGCGGAGCATGGCGTATAGGACG
>NZ_JBFAML010000061.1:0-5375 GCF_040660295.1 Micromonospora sp. NPDC049891 | reverse complement strand
TGTCCGGCGGTGTCCTACTCTCCCACACCCTCCCGGGTGCAGTACCATCGGCGCTGGAGGGCTTAGCTTCCGGGTTCGGAATGAGACCGGGCGTTTCCCCTCCGCCATGACCGCCGTAACCTTATCAACATGTCAAACAACACCAACACCAACAAACCTTGTCGGGGTGTCTGTTTGTTTGTTGTGAGTTACACAGTGGACGCGAGCAGAATCTTTGTAGTCAAGTCCTCGGCCTATTAGTACCGGTCAACTGAACCCGTTACCGGGCTTACATTTCCGGCCTATCAACCCAGTCGTCTAGCTGGGGGCCTTACCCATCCGAAGATGGTGGGATACCTCATCTTGAAGCAGGCTTCCCGCTTAGATGCTTTCAGCGGTTATCCCTTCCGAACGTAGCTAACCAGCCGTGCCCCTGGCGGGACAACTGGCACACCAGAGGTTCGTCCGTCCCGGTCCTCTCGTACTAGGGACAGCCCTTCTCAAGTATCCTACGCGCACGGCGGATAGGGACCGAACTGTCTCACGACGTTCTAAACCCAGCTCGCGTACCGCTTTAATGGGCGAACAGCCCAACCCTTGGGACCTGCTACAGCCCCAGGATGCGACGAGCCGACATCGAGGTGCCAAACCATCCCGTCGATATGGACTCTTGGGGAAGATCAGCCTGTTATCCCCGGGGTACCTTTTATCCGTTGAGCGACACCGCTTCCACACGCAAGTGCCGGATCACTAGTCCCGACTTTCGTCCCTGCTCGACCCGTCAGTCTCACAGTCAAGCTCCCTTGTGTACTTGCACTCAACACCTGATTGCCAACCAGGCTGAGGGAACCTTTGGGCGCCTCCGTTACCCTTTAGGAGGCAACCGCCCCAGTTAAACTACCCACCAGACACTGTCCCTGAACCGGATAACGGTCCGAAGTTAGATACCCGAATCAACCAGAGTGGTATTTCAAGATTGCCTCCACCCATACTGGCGTATGAGCTTCACCGGCTCCCACCTATCCTACACAAGCCGACTCAAATACCAATGTCAAGCTATAGTAAAGGTCCCGGGGTCTTTCCGTCCTGCCGCGCGTAACGAGCATCTTTACTCGTACTGCAATTTCGCCGGGCCTGTGGTTGAGACAGTGGGGAAGTCGTTACGCCATTCGTGCAGGTCGGAACTTACCCGACAAGGAATTTCGCTACCTTAGGATGGTTATAGTTACCACCGCCGTTTACTGGCGCTTAAGTTCTCCGCTTCGCCCCGAAGAGCTAACAGGTCCCCTTAACGTTCCAGCACCGGGCAGGCGTCAGTCCATATACATCGAATTACTTCTTCGCATGGACCTGTGTTTTTAGTAAACAGTCGCTTCCCCCTGCTCTCTGCGGCCATACAACGCTCCACCCGCGCGGGGCTTCACGTCTCCGGCCCCCCTTCTCCCTAAGTTACGGGGGCAATTTGCCGAGTTCCTTAACCACAGTTCGCCCGATCGCCTCGGTATTCTCTACCTGACCACCTGTGTCGGTTTGGGGTACGGGCCGCTCGGAACTCGCTAGAGGCTTTTCTCGGCAGCATAGGATCACTGACTTCACCTGAATCGGCTCGGCATCACGTCTCAGCCACATGACGTGCGGATTTGCCTACACGTCGGCCTACACGCTTACCCCGGCACAACCACCGGCCGGGCTCAGCTACCTTCCTGCGTCACCCCATCGCTTGACTACTACCCGCCAGGTTCCCACGCTCCCCAACCTCAACCCGAAGGTCTTGGCCGGTTTGGGTGGTTAGCACAACGAGGTTCATCAGGGACGCTCCTTCGCGGGTACGGGAATATCAACCCGTTGTCCATCGACTACGCCTCTCGGCCTCGCCTTAGGTCCCGACTCACCCAGGGCGGATTAACCTGGCCCTGGAACCCTTGGTCATCCGGCGGAAGGGTTTCTCACCCTTCTTTCGCTACTCATGCCTGCATTCTCACTCGTGCCGCGTCCACAACTGGGTCACCCCGCTGCTTCACCCCCGGCACGACGCTCCCCTACCCACCCACACACCTGGATGCCCACCCAAAGGCAGACACCGGGCACAGTGTGAGTGCCACAGCTTCGGCGGTGTGCTTGAGCCCCGCTACATTGTCGGCGCGGAACCACTTGACCAGTGAGCTATTACGCACTCTTTAAAGGGTGGCTGCTTCTAAGCCAACCTCCTGGTTGTCTATGCGACCCCACATCCTTTTCCACTTAGCACACGCTTAGGGGCCTTAGCTGGTGATCTGGGCTGTTTCCCTCTCGACTACGAAGCTTATCCCCCGCAGTCTCACTGCCGCGCTCTCACTTACCGGCATTCGGAGTTTGGCTGATTTCGGTAAGCTTGTGGGCCCCCTAGACCATCCAGTGCTCTACCTCCGGTAAGAAACACGCGACGCTGCACCTAAATGCATTTCGGGGAGAACCAGCTATCACGGAGTTTGATTGGCCTTTCACCCCTAACCACAGGTCATCCCCCAACTTTTCAACGTTGGTGGGTTCGGCCCTCCACACGGTCTTACCCGCGCTTCAGCCTGCCCATGGCTAGATCACTCCGCTTCGGGTCTAGAACATGCGACTCAAACGCCCTCTTCAGACTCGCTTTCGCTACGGCTCCCCCACACGGGTTAACCTCGCCACATGCCACTAACTCGCAGGCTCATTCTTCAAAAGGCACGCCGTCACCCCGCAAGGCTCCGACGGATTGTAGGCGAACGGTTTCAGGTACTATTTCACTCCCCTCCCGGGGTACTTTTCACCATTCCCTCACGGTACTCGTCCGCTATCGGTCACCAGGAAGTATTTAGGCTTACCAGGTGGTCCTGGCAGATTCACGGCAGATTTCAGGAGTCCGCCGCTACTCGGGAACACCCACAGAAGACCAGCTGCTTTAACCTACCGGACTATCACCGTCTACGGTCAGCCTTTCCAGACCATTCAGCTAACAACTGGCTTTATAACTCCTCACACGAGTGTCAGCTCGTGTAGCAGGGTCCCACAACCCCGACCACGCAACCCCTGACAGGTATCACACGCAACCGGTTTAGCCTCAATCCGCTTTCGCTCGCCACTACTCACGGAATCACTATTGTTTTCTCTTCCTACGGGTACTGAGATGTTTCACTTCCCCGCGTTCCCTCCACACACCCTATGAGTTCAGGTGCAGGTGACATCACATGACTGATGCCGGGTTACCCCATTCGGACACCCTGGGATCACAGCTCGGTTGACAGCTCCCCCAGGCCTATCGCGGCCTCCCACGTCCTTCATCGGCTCCTGGTGCCAAGGCATCCACCGTTCGCCCTTGACAACTTGACCACAAAGATGCTCGCGTCCACTGTGCAATTCTCAACAAACAACCAACCCACAACCCACCACCCCACACCAGCAACACCACCCACAACAGGGCAACATCCGGTATGCGAGGCCAGGCCATGCCTGGCAGCCGACGAACCCGAAAGTCCGCACTCAGCCTCTGAAACAACAACCAACGGTTGTTCCTTCAGGACCCAACAGGGTGCTATCCGCCAACCACCAGCCGCACCAAAACCACTCGTTCCACACCAACCCGAAGATCAGCAGTACTAGACAGTTCCGGCCGTTGCCGGCGCCGACTCGCCAGTGTCTCCGCCAATTGAGCACCCCGACCCGACATTCGCAGATCGCGGGCTCCATACCAGCCTTCGCTGGATGGTGCTCCTTAGAAAGGAGGTGATCCAGCCGCACCTTCCGGTACGGCTACCTTGTTACGACTTCGTCCCAATCGCCAGCCCCACCTTCGACGGCTCCCTCCACAAGGGTTGGGCCACCGGCTTCGGGTGTTGCCGACTTTCGTGACGTGACGGGCGGTGTGTACAAGGCCCGGGAACGTATTCACCGCAGCGTTGCTGATCTGCGATTACTAGCGACTCCGACTTCACGGGGTCGAGTTGCAGACCCCGATCCGAACTGAGACCGGCTTTTTGGGATTCGCTCCACCTCACGGTATCGCAGCCCATTGTACCGGCCATTGTAGCATGCGTGAAGCCCTGGACATAAGGGGCATGATGACTTGACGTCATCCCCACCTTCCTCCGAGTTGACCCCGGCAGTCTCCCATGAGTCCCCAACCGAATTGCTGGCAACATGGGACGAGGGTTGCGCTCGTTGCGGGACTTAACCCAACATCTCACGACACGAGCTGACGACAGCCATGCACCACCTGTCACCGGCCCCGAAGGACCCCACATCTCTGTGAGATTTCCGGCGATGTCAAACCCAGGTAAGGTTCTTCGCGTTGCATCGAATTAATCCGCATGCTCCGCCGCTTGTGCGGGCCCCCGTCAATTCCTTTGAGTTTTAGCCTTGCGGCCGTACTCCCCAGGCGGGGCGCTTAATGCGTTAGCTGCGGCACAGAGAACCGGAGAGGCCCCCCACACCTAGCGCCCAACGTTTACAGCGTGGACTACCAGGGTATCTAATCCTGTTCGCTCCCCACGCTTTCGCTCCTCAGCGTCAGTATCGGCCCAGAGACCCGCCTTCGCCACCGGTGTTCCTCCTGATATCTGCGCATTTCACCGCTACACCAGGAATTCCAGTCTCCCCTACCGAACTCTAGCCTGCCCGTATCGACTGCAGGCCCGCAGTTGAGCCACGGGTTTTCACAGTCGACGCGACAAGCCGCCTACGAGCTCTTTACGCCCAATAAATCCGGACAACGCTCGCGCCCTACGTCTTACCGCGGCTGCTGGCACGTAGTTGGCCGGCGCTTCTTCTGCAGGTACCGTCACTTGCGCTTCGTCCCTGCTGAAAGAGGTTTACAACCCGAAGGCCGTCATCCCTCACGCGGCGTCGCTGCATCAGGCTTCCGCCCATTGTGCAATATTCCCCACTGCTGCCTCCCGTAGGAGTCTGGGCCGTGTCTCAGTCCCAGTGTGGCCGGTCGCCCTCTCAGGCCGGCTACCCGTCGTCGCCTTGGTAGGCCATCACCCCACCAACAAGCTGATAGGCCGCGAGCCCATCCCAAGCCGAAAAACTTTCCACCACCAGCCATGCGGCCAGCAGTGAATATTCGGTATTAGCCCCCGTTTCCGAGGGTTATCCCAAAGCCTAGGGCAGGTTGCTCACGTGTTACTCACCCGTTCGCCGCTCGAGTACCCCGAAGGGCCTTTCCGCTCGACTTGCATGTGTTAAGCACGCCGCCAGCGTTCGTCCTGAGCCAGGATCAAACTCTCCAACAAAAACCTGGAAAATCCATCCCAGCAACAAACAAAATTGTTGCCAAAGGAATCCAAACCAACCAGACAAAAACCTGGCCAGCCCGGGAATCAAACAATTTGGCACTGGCTTATCAAGCACCCTGTTGAGTTCTCAAAGAACAACCACACACC
>NZ_JBFAML010000060.1:0-6048 GCF_040660295.1 Micromonospora sp. NPDC049891 | reverse complement strand
GCAGGCTCAAGCCACCTAACGCGTTTATTCCTTTCCTGTGGAACCTTTATCACCGGAGACTTTTCAATCCATTTCCAGTCACGCTCTGCAGCACGCATTAGAGCTTTCATCAGCGCTAGGTGCTTGGCTTTGGTTGAGGTAGAGACAGGCTCAGCCTTCCGTGGCTCAATTTCAATACCTTTTCTGGCAAGAGCTTCTGCTCTTAACGCCCATCGTTCCTCTGCCTTCCTGTTCGTCATCCTGCTGACTGCGGTGTAAATCTTTGCCTCAGTTATATCCTTCAGCAAAACCCCTTCAAAATGCATGAGCCAGAATCCGATCCGACCCTTGTCTGCATCGAGTGATTTCTTGTGCGCTTTCTCTTCCAGCCAGCGTAAGCACGCCTCTTCAAATGTGACCTCAGGGAAGTCTCCCAGTCGGTCTATTCTCCAAAGTTCAGCTTTTCTGCGGTCGTGCAACTCCTGCGCTTGGCGTCTGTCCTTAGTCCCAAGCGACTCCTTAATTCTTTTGCCGCTTGGCGACGTGTAACTGCCGTACCAGGTTTCCCCTCGGCGGAATAATGACATGCTGCTTTCTCCTCATGTGCATCATCCGCGCTCACCGGCACAGTGTGGATCGGATTGTTAAGCGCGGCAATACAGGCTTGGCGAGTAATTAGGTAGGGGGATTTGGTTTTTGATGGGTCTTTTCTTGTTGCCTGCAGTCTTCCTGAGCGTATCCAGCTCGTCAGCGTGGGTGCTGAGATGCCAAGGAAGTTACAGGCCTCACTTCGTGAAAGGCTGTATTTGTCCATTGGCACCTACTGGATTGTGATGTTTGCCGGAGTGCGTGAAACGAGCGTTGATTGCTCGGCAATGAGCTTTACGCCAGGCTTAACGATCTGCTCGAGAATAGCCATCTTACCGGCATACTCTTCATCATCAGCCGCACCAAGATAGATGGTGATCATGCGACCATCAAAGACGAGTAGGGTGCTTTGTTTTGTTCTCATGCGACACCTCGCTGCCTGTCTGCTTTTATCCGGCGTTCGTAGTCTTCGGCGCAACTGTCGCCCTCGCAAAAATTGCCTTTGCTGATGGTCTCTCCACACCAATAACAGCGGCCAGTAAATACCATTGACGGCTTTGGCCGGTTGGATAAGGCGGCGAGGATAATCAGTTCTTCTTGCTCTTGTGCGTTGTCGATGATGTCAGCCATGTTTAACTCCTAATCCTAAAATGTTCTCGACATCATCAGCGCCACAGCCGGATGCCATGATTGCTTGACCTTCATGCAGGAATACCCGAACAGGAGCAGGCATCACGCCGGTACGCTCCCACAGTGCCTGATGAAGTTTCTGCTGCAATGCATCCGTGCTAACGCGCCCGTCCGTGAAATAGACGCGGGGAATCCTGACGCTGATAGTGTCCATAGTGGTTACTCCGCTTGGAAATAGGGCAACAAAAAACCCGCCGTAGCGGGTTCATGTCAGTTGGTTGGATTTACTTCTTGCCGTTGGCGTCAGCCATCTGCTGATAGCGTGGGTCGCTCGGACCTGGGAATTTGTGGCTCTGGCCACGATAATGCTGCAGTCGTTCACGGAAGTATTCACGCAGATGCGCCGGCTGTTCTTCTTCTACCTGCGCAGGCACAATCGGCATATTCATGCGCTCTTTGTACGCCACGCCTGACGCCGCCAAATCTACGTTAACCTTCTCGCGCTCTTCCGGTGATTTATCCGCTATGTTGTATGACATCGCCCAGTCCTATATCAGCTCAAAGTCATCATCGAACGTTGCAAAGTTTAGCTCTGCAGCGCGCATCTCGAGGATAAATTTGATGCCGTCATGTAGTGAAGTGGGTCGATCATACTCCAGAACGAAGCGATCGTGATAGGTGCGTCCTAGCCAGTACCCGCCGCCATATTCCTTCAGCCGCTGGAAGAACACCCACCCACCTTCTTTGGGATGCTCCAGCGTCTCGCCGCGGTAAACGACCTGATAGCCGATGTCGTTTTTCGTAGTCATAACTCACACCATAAAAATACTGTTCATGCATACAGTATAATTATGGTTGTCTGTGAGTCAATTCCCACCCTCCGGCGCTGCAGGTAATGGCATCCAGTGGGTTACAGCGCTGTCACACCACTCATGGTTTCTATCGTTCCAGATGCAAACTCGCTGCTGAATAACGCTAGGTTTCTCTTTCCCGAACCAACACCAATATTCCCCGTCGGCATCAGGCATCCGTTCGCCGCACGCTATCCACCCCTCCGGCAACGTGTAACCCTGGCTTACAGGTTGAGCCAGCATTGCGGCGCGGCAGGCGTTCCAGATCTCCTGAGCATCGGCATCATCGAAAAGATCGTCCGCATGTATGTTCATAAGTGAGCGCACATGCTCTGGACATTTCTCCGGCACTGCTGGCGCTGGCGGGGCGGTGTAGAGAGGGGAATAAACCGCAACATCATCTGCCGCATTCGGTTGCTGTTCCAATGTCATGCATACACCTGAGAATTTGTTCAGGTAGGCCACCGGCTGCGCCTCCCGGTTAGCCGCCACCGCAAATTCCAGTGCGTCGATATGCTCCACGATGGCCTTGATAGTCTTTTGGCTGGCGTACTGCCATAGGCCTGGCTCTAACTCGCATTTCTCCTTTGCGCTTTCTGGTTCTGCCTTGGCTATTGCTCGCATGTATTTCAGTAGCGCTCGAAACTCTTTGGTTGTTTCAACAGCGCTCAACTGCTCAGTCGTTAGTGTCATGCCTCCCCCTTAACTGCAGAATTCAGCGCATTCAGCACCATGTCTGTGAAAACCCCTTTACCATTTACTTTCGCGTGCGCTTCTATTTCACGAATGGCAGATTTCAAAACCCCAACGTTAACGCGCACGACACGCTGGTTTTCTCTACTGACTCTCTCAAGTTCAGCTAGTTTGTCCATCCTGCTCACCCCCCTCTACGGTGAAGCCAGCGGCGCGGATAGCCTTGGCGCTGTCGTTGATTGCAGAGTTGTGACCGTAGAACATGGACTTTGTTGATTTGTCACCGGCCATCTTCATGTTGTACTTCTCCGGCAACCGCACCGGCGTAGCCAGCCGCTTTTCTGCCGCTCCCAATGATCGCCCTAAATCTCCGTTTTTCTTCTCCAGAGATTCGATTCTGTCCTGCTGCTGATTGATGTGGTCGTCCTGAGCTTGATTGGCGCGTTCCAGCTCGGCGATGCGCTCGCTTAGTGAGTCGGCATTGTTCTGCATGTTAACTCGCAGCTTTTTGCCGTGTTCTATTTCTCGCATCAGCAATTTATTTTGCTCATCCTTCGCTTCCAGCTCTGCCAGCAGGGCAAGAACTACAGCAGGGTTAGCGGCGGCGATGAAAGCCATATCGCGCTGGCTAACGCTCACGCACGGCACGCCATCGGATGCGCGAAAGGCACTCAGCACATCGCCATCTTTTCCGCTTGGGGTGCTGCTCAATCGAGCCATGCTGTTACTTGTGAACCATTCCCACGGCCCCGGAGTAGCGGACATTGCGGCCGCTTTCAGTTCGCTGAATTTATCCATTGCTCTGCTCCTTCATGGCTGCGTGATCAACCGCCAATTCTGCGGCTTTAGCTATCGCCACTCTCGGCACTGTGATATCCAATAACGCGCCGTGGATGTGGCGCATTGCCTGTTCGAGCTCGGCTATTTTCTGCTCCAGGGCGGAGACGTACTCTTGCGAGTAGAGGGGTTCCGGGTTTTTTGGCTCATCGCTACGAAACCAACCGATACGCATCACTGACGAATCAAGTTCATCGTAGTAAATCTGCGCCACAGGCTTGCTCAGTTC
Organism: Micromonospora sp. NPDC049891; assembly: GCF_040660295.1. Taxonomy (NCBI): domain Bacteria; kingdom Bacillati; phylum Actinomycetota; class Actinomycetes; order Micromonosporales; family Micromonosporaceae; genus Micromonospora; species Micromonospora sp. NPDC049891. The sequence continues at coordinate 2,241 of NZ_JBFAML010000060.1, read as the reverse complement.
GCTCAGCTTGTCCATCTCGTTACCTCACTCTGAATCCGTTGCAGTTGCGAAGGAACTCGACGATGTAGCCCTTCATTCTGCCGTGCCATTATTTGTCGTTACCGTTGCACCACCCGTCCGGCGGAGTCCATGCCTCAACCAAATCAGCCATCTTTTTGGCCTTGGCCGGAGTAGCAGTAGCCGTGTCACAGAATTTCCGGGTGTCTGTCAGCGCTTCCATCCCCGGGATATCCAGCACACAAAACCATGTGTGATTTGGCATTTCGACGTCAGGAATCCGTTGGTTTGGTCTTCTAATGTCAACCATGCATACGCTCATAATGCTTTCTCCTGGGCCTCGGCCCGCAGCGCGCGAATAATTCTTGCGGCGCGTTTATGGCGCCGGGTTAGCATGCGAAACCGATCGGTAGGCCATCCGTTTTCGTCGTCTTCCGGCGTCCTGCAGCGGTAGTTGCTGACTTTGTACGGCATACCCAACAATCTCCGCGCCGCTCTGTTGCTCTTACGCTTAGCCATGCTCCACCTCACTAGCGCTGTCACTTGACATCACCTTTGTAAAAGCTTCATGAACAGCACTTCTCATCTTGCTGATATCATCTTCCATACTGCGAAATTCGACCTGTTTACGGCTTCTCTGCAGGGTGTAACCGCAGCGAGCCATGTACCAAAGGAAGGTATCGACAACGTAGATATGACCATCGCGCGCGTTGCCGTTTTGGTCGGCGTTTACGATGACGTGGTGCATTGCCTTGAACACATCTTTTTGGGCATGGAAGTCGCGCATAAACTCCGGCAGGTATTCTCCGCTTAGCAACCAATCTGAAAGTGTCTTCAGTTCATTTGCTGGCATCACTACCTCCATGAATCACTGTTCGGACGCCGTTCCAGCCTGGAGCGGTTACGATCCTTTCGTTTTCCATCCTCTGGATTAACCCGCTCGCCATCCAGTAGCTGCATTTCAGCTCACGTTGGAGTTTTGCCGCGCCCATGCAGGCATGAAGCCGAGTGAACTCGACGGCTTTGGCGTACAGCCGATCTTCGTATTCGTTGAAAATCACTGGGCGCTCTTTCATTTGGCCTCCCGCAGCTCGTCGCCTTCGAATTTCGTGCCGCAGAGAGGGCAGTAACTCATCATGCAAAGGTGGTCTGCCTTGCTCTGTTTGGCAGCCAATCCGCCTCCCTTACGCTTGCGGTAGTAGCGGAATTTAAAATTCATCGCTACCGGGGAATGATCGCCACCGCTGAAGTTGTAGAGTGAGTTCTCGAACCCAGCCTCTTCAATCTCGCCAAGGGCATCGCCGATCTTTTCAGAAATGCGTTCCTTGAACAGCGCGGCTGTTTTTTCAAAGCACTTACAGGCCATGTTATTTACCCTCCCGCAACTCGTTTTTTAATGCCTGTACGGCCATTAGGGTGAAATCAGGAGAGCCCATTGCGCCAAGTTTTGCGATTACCCGGTCAAGAACTGCATCACGGATAGCTGCAAGTGCTGCGGAGGTGGCTGGGGTTTCAGGTATCTGCATGATGAATTTCCGTACCGTCTGATATTCATCGTTGCGATAGCTTCCAAAGGCGTAAATGAACGGCTTGTTGAGGTTGTGACCATTTTTATTGATGTAGTCTTTGCAACCTTGCTCGGTAAAGCAGCCGGTCACAAACACATCAATCTCTTTCATGGCGTATCTATCCCAGCCATCCCTAACTTCGTATTTGGCCTGATAGATGGCCTCCAAGCGCCGATGCTGTGTTTTTGTGGCTTCGACATAATTGCCACTCTGGTTTTCAACCCAGCAAATACGGTCGCAGTCGTGGTCTTCAGAACTGATGATTTCCCGCTTGGTCATGACTGCAAAAAATGGCTGGTCCGTTATGCGGTTATCTTGGGTGCGGATTAGTTCACCGATAGCACTCAGCTCAGAACGCTCGCGCGCCAGCGCCGCATTCTCCACAGCCAGCGCATCGCGCTCAGCCTTCAGTGCCTCATAGGTCAATACTTCGGTCATAGGTCATCCTTAGCCCGCACCACAGCATCAACTGGCAGGCATTCGTAAGAATAGGGGAGTTTTTGCGCGGCGATATCTGCGGCGCAGTTCTGGTAATCCGGGTAGATGTAGCCAGCTGATTCATAGCTGCAGATATCTGCACCGCTTGTGCAGATGAGAAGAAATAATCCGAACATGAGTTGTCTCAGTTTTTGGTTAGCCAGCCATTGCGCCGTAGGTTTTCGAGCAAGCGCCTATC
>NZ_JBFAML010000059.1:0-6081 GCF_040660295.1 Micromonospora sp. NPDC049891 | reverse complement strand
GCTGCCCGAGGAGACCTTCGCCGACTGATCGAAGCCGTGTCGGCCCCGATCACGGCAGCCGTCGTCTTCGTGTTCCTAGAGCCCCACGAGGACGACGACACAAGCTCCGATGCCGTCGCTTCCGGCTACCGGGTCTCTTGATGCGCCAGCCTCCCGGCGCCGCGGTTGCTGTCCCTGATCTCACTGTGCAACAGGTGCACAGTTTCATCGCCGACGCGCTGGTCGCGCGCGGACTGGCTGTGCGCCGCCAGAGGCCGTGTGAGTGTGCCGCAGCAACTGCTTGATTCTGGATGTGACACCAGACGCGGTCGCCCGAAGGGCAACGGCGGCACCGCTCGAAAGTTTCGGACTGCTTCCGCTGTCGTGTCGCGCCCAGGGGGTCTGCGTGACCCGGCGGCAACATTCAAATCCTGCAGGGGGATAGGCAGCTTGAACAGCGAGAACAGCAGCGATTCCAAGGCGCGCAGGCGGGCATAGATGGCCCCGTTGCTTCCGAAATGTTTTCCGGAAATGTTGACCTGAGTTACACCGAGGTCCAACAATCGCCCCACTGGTTCACGGCGTGTCGATGACCTCCGGCGCGACTGCTCCTCCCGGCGTGCCTCGCCGTGGATCCGTACCTCCGGTTGATTGTTGATCCACAGGGAGATCTTCGTGGCACAGCGTCCGAGTGAAGGTTCTCGCCCGTTCCTCCTCCGTGCCCTACTCGCGGCTGTACTCCTGGTGAGCGGGGCCGTGGCGATTCCGCTGACTGCCGCGCCCGCGAAGGCGGCCACCTTGTTGACCACTGTCCAGGCCGAGGCGATGACCAACGGTGGTGGCTGCACGGCTCTGCAGGACACCCGCGCCGTCTACTACTGCAACAACGACAGCACCTACACCTCGTACGCCTTCAACCAGGCCGGTCGCTACAGCATCCGGATCGTTGGCGCCTCCAGCGCCAACAACACGGCCGGGATAAACGTGCTCGTCGGTGGCGAGAGGATCGCGGCGCTCACGTTCACCGGAACCAGCTACACCACCCAGTCGGCGACCTTCGACATCGCCAACAGAGGCGCCAAGGAGATCCGGCTCAGGCTGGAGACCGACAACGGCCAGAACGACACATACGTCGACTACTTCGAGCTGTACTACGAAGGCGCGACCCCGCCACCACCGCCGGCACCCAATCCGCCGTCCACCGGCGCATTCGCCAGCGGGGTCTACCGCAACCTGTTCCAGGAGTGGGGCCCGACGATCACCAACGCCGCCATCACCGCGAAGCTCAACGCCTACTGGACCCACTTCTTCACCGGCACCGACGACACGAAACGCCTCTACTACACCGCCGGCTCCAACAGCAACGGCACCCTGGCGTACATCAAGGACACCGGCAACGACGATGTGCGCTCCGAAGGCATGAGCTACGCCATGATGATCGCGGTGCAGATGAACCGGAAGGCGGAGTTCGACGCCCTATGGAACTGGGCCAAGACCTACATGCAGCACAAGACCGGACCTCGCACGGGTTACTTCTGCTGGCAGGCCAACTTCAGCGGGTCGTGCCGGGACAACAACCCGGCCTCGGACGGCGAGGAGTACTTCGCCACCGCGCTGTTCTTCGCCGGGCACCGGTGGGGCAACGGCACGGGCATCTACCGCTACACCACCGAGGCCAACGCGATCCTCGACACCATGCTCCACAAGGAGGACATGAACGGCGGTGAAATCGAGAGCGTCACCAACATGTTCAACCGCACCGAGAAGATGATCGTGTTCGTCCCGTACGCCAGTGCCTCGACGTTCACCGACCCGTCCTACCACCTGCCCGCGTTCTACGAGTTGTGGGCCCGCTGGGCCACCGGCTGGAACGGCAACCAGGCCGCGGATCGTCAGTTCTGGCGCGACGCCGCCACCCGCAGCCGTCGGTTCTTCACCCAGGCCACCCACCCCACGACCGGACTGAACCCCGACTACGCCGAGTTCAACGGCACGCCCAACAACACCGGTAACCACGGGGACTTCCGCTTCGACGCCTGGCGCACCTCCGTAAACTGGGCGGTGGACTACTCCTGGTGGGCGGCCGACGCCAGCTCGAAGACCCTCACCGACCGGATGCAGACGTTCTTCGAGAGCCAGGGCACCAACGCCTACGTCAACCAGTACTCGCTGGCCGGCAACCCACTGTCCAACGACCGCTCGCCCGGCCTGATCGCCTCGAACGGCGCCGCGTCGCTGTCGGCCACCAACGCGCGGGCGTGGAAGTTCGTCGAGGCACTCTGGAACCTGCAACCACCCACCGGCCAGTACCGCTACTACGACGGCCTGCTGACCTTCATGGGACTGCTGCACGCCAGCGGCAACTTCCGCATCCACCAGCCCGGCGGCGGCGTCGCCGACACCCAGGCCCCGACCGCCCCGGGCAGCCTGAGTTCCCCGTCGAAGTCGTCCACCAGCGTGACGCTGTCCTGGTCCGCATCCTCCGACAACGTCGGCGTCACCGGGTACACCGCCTACCAGGGCGCAGCCACCAGCGGCGCCACAGGCTGCACCAACGTCACCACCACCACCACCTGCACGGTGACCGGATTGTCGCCGAGCACCGCGTACAGCTTCACGGTCAAAGCCCGCGACGCCGCTGGCAACACCAGCGCCGCTTCCTCAGGTGTTTCGGTGACGACCAACCCGCCGTCGACCACCGCGCCAGCGGCGCCGTCCAACCTAACCGCCACTGCGGGCACCGGGCAGATCACCCTGAGTTGGCGTGACAACTCCGAGGACGAAACCGGCTTCGTCATCGAACGCCGCACCGACACCGGGTCCTGGAGCCAAATCGCCACCACCGGTGCCGGCACGGCCAGCTACAGCGACACGTCCGTGACCGCCGGCACCCGTTACATCTACCGGGTACGCGCCCGCAACCAGGCTGGCGACTCGGCATGGTCCACCGAAGCGACCGCCGCCGCCTCCGGAACCGGTAACCGCAATGCCTACCAACAGATCGAGGCCGAGTCGTTCGACACGGGCTCCGGCGTCACCACCTCGTCGGTCGACGGCGGGACGGTCGTCGACTTCTCCGGTTCAGGTAGCTACGTCGTTCTCAACAATGTCGACTTCGGCTCCAGTGGTGCTGGCCGGGTCCAATTCCGAGTCGCCACCACCTCGCCCGGTGTGAACATCCAGGTACGCGTCGCCAGCACCTCGGCGTCTCCGGCCTGCACCGTCTACCCCGACGGCAACGGCACCTGGCACCTGAAGACCAACTCCTGCTACCCCAAGCTGACCGGCACCAGGAACATCTACATCACCACCACCGGAGCGGCCCGGATCAACCACCTCACCTTCGGCTCCTGAGCCAGCGAACGGTGCATCCCGGCACGTCCTGATCAGAAGCTGCACCCTTCGTACCGTCCCTCATCCCCAGCGTACGACCGCCATCCGGGCCGCCGTTGTCCACGACGGCCCGGATGACGGTCGTACGCTGCCCACAGCATGATTCGATCTACGCGTCGTGCCGCGCGCTGAAGTAGATGCCTGTCGGGCGGGTCGAACAGATCGACGGTGCTTGAGATCCCGTTGAGCAGCGCCCGCACCGGCCTCAGACCAGCCGGACGCGGGCCTGCTCCTCGTAGCGGGGCCATAGTCGAGCCACCTTCCGGTAGGCCTCCTCCGCCTCCTCCGTCCTCCCGTGGGCGGCCTGCAGGTCACCGAGAGCCAACCCGGCCAGCGGGTCTCGTGGGTGTGACCCGCCTCGATCGCCCGTCCGTACGCCACTACCACCTCTTCGTCGGCGTTGCGCCGCTGCAGGTTCGTCGAGTAGCGGTAGTTCTTGCTCGGTGCCGCGAGGCGGTGGGTCGCGGGTCGGGATCAGGGTGCCGTCGACGATGGCGATCTGGTCAACCCGACGCCGGCCCACCGGAGACAGGGCCAGCAGCGGGCCGAAAGTGTTCGATGACCCGATGCGCGGCGGAGTGCGACACCCCGAACAGCGGACCGATCTGCCGCATCGTCAGGTTCGTCCGCCAGTACGCGGCGACCAGCAACACCCGATCAGCCAGATCGAGCGACCACTGCCGCCCCGGCCGCCCGTCCGCGATCGCGTCACCGCCGCGTTCAATGACCAGCCTGACCAGCCTGCGGAACTGGACGGGCTGCAGTCCGGTGAACGGAAAGATCCACTCCCGGCGGGCTGCCAAGATCAACTGCACCCCGGCATGATCCACCATGGACGTGTGAGCGAGTTACGAGACGCCCCTTAGCCGCGTGAACCAAGCAGCGTACGGGCGTACCGCCGGTTGTAGTTCTCAACCCTGGCAATACAATGTCCGAATGTCTACCGATCCTGACCATCCGTCGGTGGCCGACGCCCGATCCATTCATGGCTGATCAGTCGCACGCGGACAGCTCTCCGCGCCCGTCCCGCAATTCGTCCGGCAAGGGTTCCGTCCTTTCTCGACGGTATGCCGCAGGCGCGGGTGGGGTACGGGGTTTGCTGATCACCGTTCTCGGCGACTACCTAAGACCAGCCAGACAGCCTGCCCCGACGTCGGCGTTCATCGACGTGTTGGGTCGCCTCGGTGTGGCGGAGGCGGCGTGCCGGCAGGCCCTGATCCGCGCGGCGGCGGACGGCTGGCTCGTTTCGACCAGAGAGGGTCGTTACAGCTGGTGGCAGCTCAGCCCGGCGTTCGAACAGTTCCTGGTGCTCGGTGCCAGTCGGATTTTCGGTTTCACGGCGACGCAGCCGGAGTGGGACCGTCGGTGGTTAATGGTGCTGGCCCGGGTGCCAGAGAGCAACCGGGGGGCCCGGCACCTGCTGCACAAGCGGCTTGGGTGGTCGGGCTTCGGCCGGCCGGCCCCCGGGGTCTGGGTCAGCACCCACACTGACCGGATCAAGGAAGCTGAGCTCATCTTGCAGGAGGCCGGGGCGCACGAGCAGTCCCAGATCTTCCTGGCCGAGTACCTGGGCGGGGCGGGCCTACCGACCCTGATCCGTCAGGCGTGGGATCTCGACTCCATCGAGCGCGAGTACGAGTCGTTCATAGCCGATTTCAGTCGTCAACCATCCGCCGATCCTCTAGTCCGCTTCACTCGACTCGTGCACCGTTGGCGCCGCATGCCGCTCATCGATCCGGTGCTGCCGAAGGAACTGCTGCCCGCGCGCTGGAGCGGCGCCCGCGCGGCACGCCTTTTCCACCGTCAACACGGTCGTTGGGAGTCGGCCGCAGCCCGGGAGTGGGCTCGTATCAGCCGGCAGGCCGGCTGATACGAAGCCAGTCCTTTCCGGCCTGCGGGTAGGACCCGCTTCCGAACCGTCGGTGACGAGATCCGTCCCATGTCGAACGGTCGTTCGGTGTCGCACCCGTGACGGCGTTCGCTATGCGAACATGCGTGCCTATTGCGACCGCTGTGATTTGTGGCGATACTCATCCATGAAGCCGGTCGACGCCCAAGGGTGGGGCGATTCGACGGGATCAGCGAAGGCGGCCTCGCGTCACTTGGTCCCCGCCGGGCAGGCCAGCGCATCAGGTCGATCAACGAGGTCGCGGGATAACCAGGTGCGGACTGCATTGTCGACGGAACGCGCACTTCCACTCATGTGACATTCGTGTTGACCGACGTCACGCGAATGTCCTACAGTGCAAACATCGATAGATGTCGATGGATCTCCCGTGGAGTGGTAGCCGGCCCGCTTCGAGACGCCAGCCCGCACAGGTTCGACTCGCCACGCCAACCGCCACCGAAGTCAGCAGTTGAAGGAGGGGCAATGCGCCTATCTCGTTACCGCCTGTTCGCCGCAGCCGTCATACCGGCGGCGGCCCTCGCCACTGGTATCGGCTTGGTCGCCGTCACCACATCCGCCGCAGCGGCCCCCGGGTGCCGCGTCACCTACTCCGTGAGTTCGCAGTGGCCGGGCGGATTTACTGGAAACGTGAACCTGACCAACCTGGGTGATCCGCTTACGAGTTGGACGCTGACCTGGTCGTTCAGTGGCGGCCAGCAGGTGACCCAGGCATGGGGCGCGACCGTCAGCCAGAGCGGGTCGCAGGTGACCGCCCGCAACGCAAGCTGGAACGGCAACCTCGGCACCAACGTCACCACGAA
>NZ_JBFAML010000058.1:0-7070 GCF_040660295.1 Micromonospora sp. NPDC049891 | reverse complement strand
ACACCTACCGCAACGTGGTCAACGACTGCCTCGCGGTCCCGCGCTGCAACGGCATCACCGTGTGGGGCATCCGGGACAGCGACTCGTGGCGCTCCGGCGGCACCCCACTGCTGTTCGACAACAACGGCAACAAGAAGCAGGCGTACACGGCCACCCTGGACGCGCTGAACAGCGCCAGCCCCGGGCCGACCCCCACGCCGACCACCCCGGGGCCCACCCCCACCACGCCGGGGCCCACCCCCACCGCTCCGCCCGGCTCCGCGAGTGAGATCGTCGGCACCCAGTCCAACCGGTGCATCGACGTACCGAACGCCTCCCGCGACAACGGAGTTCGGGTTCAGCTCTACGACTGCAACAAGCAGACCAACCAGGCATGGACCTACACCGCCAACAAACAACTACAGGTGTACGGCAACATGTGCCTCGACGCGGCCGGCTCCGGCAACGGCGCCGCAGTCCAGATCTACAGCTGCCACAGCCAGACCAACCAGCAGTGGAACGTGAACTCCAACGGCACCATCAGCGGCGTCCAGTCCGGGCGATGCCTGGACGTCTGGAGCACCGCCAACGGCGCACAGGTTCAGCTCTACGACTGCCACGGGCAGACCAACCAGCAGTTCCGGCTCGTCTCCCTCGGCGGTGCCAACCCGACGCCGACGGCTACTCCGACGCCCACGCCCACGCCCACGCCCACCGGCGGTACCTGCAATCTTCCGTCGTCGTACCGGTGGTCGTCGACGGGTGCGTTGGCGCAGCCGAGGTCGGGTTGGGTGTCGTTGAAGGACTTCACGCACGCGCCGTACAACGGTCAGCACCTGGTCTACGCGACCACCCATGACACGGGTACGACCTGGGGTTCGATGAACTTCGGTCTGTTCTCGAACTGGAACCAGATGGGTTCGGCCAGCCAGAACCAGATGCCCTTCGCCGCCGTCGCACCCTCACTGTTCTACTTCGCACCCCGCAACGTGTGGGTGCTGGCCTACCAGTGGGGTGGGCCGGCGTTCTCCTACCGCACCTCTACCGATCCCACAAACGTCAACAGCTGGTCGGCGCACCAGAACCTGTTCACCGGAAGCATCTCCAACTCCAGCACCGGCCCGATCGACCAGGCGTTGATCGGTGATGACCAGAACATGTACCTGTTCTTCGCCGGGGACAACGGTCGGATCTACCGGGCGAGCATGCCGATCGGGAACTTCCCGGGCAGCTTCGGGTCGAACTACACCACGATCATGACCGACACCACGAACAACCTGTTCGAGGGCGTGCAGGTGTACAAGCTCCAAGGCCAGCAGCGGTACCTGATGCTGGTCGAGGCGATCGGTTCGCAGGGCCGCTACTTCCGGTCGTTCACCGCCACCAGCCTGGGTGGCACCTGGACGCCGCAGGCCGCCACCGAAAGCAACCCGTTCGCGGGTAAGGCCAACAGTGGCGCGACGTGGACCAACGACATCAGCCACGGCGAGTTGATCCGGTCCAACGCCGACCAGACCATGACCGTGGACCCCTGCAACCTGCAACTGCTCTACCAGGGACGTTCCCCCAACTCCGGTGGCGACTACGGCCTGCTGCCCTACCGCCCGGGAGTACTGACCCTGCAACGCTGACGGCGTGCAGGTCCGGCTCGGGCACGGCCGGAGCGGGCGGGCTCGGCACAAGCCGAGCCCGCCCAACCCTCACACACCCCACCACCAGGAGGTACCGACAGTGCGACCGTACGCACACCACCCCCCGCCCTCGGGGGAAGCCCTTGCTGACCGAGTGTCCCCCGGCATTCGTGGACGCCTGCTCAAGCTCGCCGCGGCCGGGATGGCAGCCGCCGTCGGGTTGTTCACCCTGACCGTGGCGACCGGGTCGGCGTCGGCCGCCGACAACCCGTACCAGCGGGGCCCGGACCCCACCCGGACCAGCGTCACGGCAGTGAACGGCCCCTTCGCCAACACCTCCGTCAGCGTCCCGACCGGACACGGCTTCAACGGCGGCCGGATCTACTACCCGACCGACACCAGCCAGGGCACCTTCGGGGCCATCGCGATCTCGCCGGGTTACACCGCGCTGTTCTCCGCCGAACTGGCCTGGATGGGGCCGTGGCTGGCATCGCACGGCTTCGTCGTGATCGGCATCGAGACCAACAGCCGTAACGACTTCGACACTGCCCGCGGCACCCAGTTGCTCGCCGCGTTGGACTACCTGACCGGGCAGAGCCCGGTACGCGACCGGGTCGACCCGAACCGGTTGGCCGTCTCCGGTCACTCGATGGGCGGCGGCGGCGCGCTGAGCGCAGCCATGCGGCGGGCATCGTTGAAGGCAGTGGTCGGCATCACGCCGTACTCGCCGTCGTCGAACCTGGCCAACGACCGGGTACCCACGATGATCATCTCTGGGCAGGCGGACACGGTGGTCACCCCGTCCTACGCCCTCGGCCTGTACAACAGCATCCCGGCCACGACGGAGAGCGTCTACCTGGAGGTCGCCGGTGGGGACCACGGGTTCATGGTCGGACGGTCGAACCCGGTGCTGGTCCGGACCATGCTGCCGTTCTTGAAGATGTTCATCGACAACGACACCCGGTACAGCCAGTTCCTCTGCCCGCTGCTGGACAACAGCGGCGTGGTCACCTACCGCAGCACCTGCCCGTTGCTGCCGACGGACCCGACCACGCCGCCGACCGGTACGCCGACGCCGACCCCCACCAACAACCCGACCACGCCGCCGCCCACCTCACCACCCGGCTCCGCCAGCGAAATCATCGGCACCCAGTCCAACCGATGCATCGACGTACCCAACGCCTCCCGCAACAACGGCACCCGGGTTCAGCTCTACGACTGCAACAAGCAGACCAACCAGGCATGGACCTACACCGCCAACAAACAACTACAGGTCTACGGCAACATGTGCCTCGACGCCGCCGGCTCCGGCAACGGCGCCGCAGTCCAGATCTACAGCTGCCACAACCAGACCAACCAACAATGGAACATCAACTCCAACGGCACCATCAGCGGCGTCCAGTCCGGACGATGCCTCGACGCCTGGAGCACCGCCAACGGCGCACAGATCCAGCTCTACGACTGCCACGGGCAGACCAACCAGCAATTCCGACTCGCCCGCCTCGCATGACCATCCCGACCACCACACCGTGAAACCGGGCGGGCCCGGCACCACGCCGAGCCCGCCCGAAGGCGGCCACCTGCCGGGTTGGGCCACTGACGGCGGCCTGAAACCCATGGCAGCGACGCGTCGAACGAGCCGCTCGGATCATGACCACGCACGGTCGGCGGCAAATCCGTGAACTCGGCCCTCAGCGACGGTCACCGATCCGATTCATCACGGAGGACATCGCGCACCCGCATGAGCGCGAACCCCAGCAGGTTGCTTCCCTGCCACCGAGCCGGATCGGAGGCCCCAGGGTCGTCTCGAGTCAGGCCGATGCCCCAGATCCGGTCCATCGGGCTGGCCTCGACGAGAACCCGCCGTCCGGTGGCGAGCAGGAACGAGCGTAGTTCGGCGTGCTGTCCGAACTTGGCCAGGTTGCCGGCCACGACGATGTCGGAGCGGTGTACGTCCCAGGTCTGTTGATCGAAGCCGGCGACCCGGCCACCCAGATCCTTGGCCGCGTGCGGATGCGGAGCGGTGAGAACACGCTCGGCGATCGATTCATCACCGAACAACATGGCCTTGCGCCACATCATGTAGTGCTCCGCGGTCGCGAAGACGAACCCGTCAACCGCGAAGGGCGACGGCCACCACTGACTCAAACATCCGGCGCCGACGCTGCCGTCACGTTCCGGCTGGTGCCCCCAGAAGAACAGAAACCTGATCCGCTCTCCCCGTGCCTGTGCGGCGATCAGGTCGGTGACGCTCCGACATGAAGTCAGCATGATCGCGAGTGTGTGCCACCAGGACCTCAGCACGCCACACGTTTGTCGGCGGCAAAGCCAGGAGGGCGCTGGCAGTGGTCTGCGGGGAAAGCCGCCCACCACACCCTCGCCAAGATCCGCAAGAAGAGCCGCCGCCATCGCCCCAGCTTCGGCCGACAGCAGATACTCCCGTCCACCTCTGGCGCGGCACCTGGAGCGACTGGAAAGCCATCGGCGACACCCTCGGCTGACGGCACTCATCGGTCTTGAAGCCGGTTGGCCGGTACGGGTCCCTGGCCAGTCGCGCCTGTGCCTGCCTTTGGCCAGATTGCTCAGCACCCCGCCGATAGCAGGGGCGTCCGACGCACTAGCATTGCTGCGGTCTGTGGCGGCTGAAACGAGGCGAGATGCGTTGGCTCCGGCAGTTGCTGGGTAGCAAGCGGGTCCAGCTCGATCCAGGACGGCAGCAGGCACTGCTGCGGGATGTCCGACACCGTTACGGTGCCGGCTCCCCGGTCCGGTTTCCGGAGCAGGTCGAAGCGATCACCCGGATGTTGGACGACGATGACGGGCTGGTGGTGGCGGCCCGAATGGTGAGCGAGGCCGCCGACGAGGCTCATGCGGACCTGCAGGCCCAAGCCCACGACGTGTACCGACACACGGGCCGGCGACTCCTGGTGCACCGCCGGAACTACCGGCTGCTGTGGAAGGAGGCCGGACCGGCGCTGCGGTGGCCACTGTTCGCGTTGCCGTGCGGCCTGCACCCGTACGTGCAGGTGACCGCCGCCGTCGCAGTGGTCGGCAGCCGCGCGCCCCGGCTCGGCCAGGTGACCGACCCGGACCCGCTCCTGGCCCGCGTGTTCGAGGTGCTCGACCTCACCGTCATCGGCTGGGAGTACGGCCAGGTACGGGTGGACACCGATGCCGCAGCACTGGCCGACCGACTGATCTCGACCGCCGGGCAGGTTCTCGCGGCCATCGACGACCCGCCCCGGCTGCCGCCGCCGGTCCGCGAGGCGATGCGCCGCAACAACACCGTCGACGTTCACGATCCAACCGGCCCCCAGGTGGTCGGCGGCATCAATCTGGGCGCACGGATGCGGGAGAGTCTGTTGGTGTAGGAGTTCAGCGGGCATGCCCGCCCGGCCCCAGCGTTCGTCGGCCGTCGGCGCACCGTCGCCGAGGGGTACTGAGACGCGCAACGGTTGCCCGTCACCGGCTCGCACCGCTTCGACCAGATGCTGATCGGCAGCGTGGTTCATCGCTCGTCACTCTGCGGCGTCGGAAAACGCGCCGAGACGCAGCCGGGCCGCGATGTGGCCGGCGAACCAGGCGAAGAAGTGGCTGGTCGGGCTGAGGCCCGCGCGGACAGCGTCGCGCCAATCCGGCCGGTCGAGTACGGCAAGGTATCGCTGCACGATGTGGTCCCGCTGCTCGGCAGTGCAACCGCACCGGTTCGGAGCTTTGGCCGTCAGATAGTCGGCGATGATCGCCGCATCCACGTACCGGTCCGCTGTCGGCGGCTGCTCGGCGAGGTGAGCAGCATGCGCGGCCAGCACGACAGGTGCCGGCGGGTAGTGCTCAAGGGTCATGCCCATGCCACCGCAGTCGGCCATGACCCTCAGGAGCCGGCCGGTGTGATCGATCAGTTCGTCGTCGACATCGGCGCTGGTGATCGCTTCGTGTAGGTGCGCTGTGGTGGCGACCTGACCGGCGAAGTAGCCGTTGAGATAGTCGCCGTCGCAGGCATGGCGCAGCAGCCACGCCCGGGCACTGGCAGCGCCTTGTCGGCACAGCGCCTCGACGACGTAGACCCGACCCCAGCCAGCGACGCGCTCGGCGAGCCACAGCAGCGCATCCGTGCCTCCCCGGCGGCGTTGCAGCGCCTCTGCGGCCAACGGCCCGAACCAGTTCGACAGCAGACCGATGGTTTGGATCAGCGGGATGTCCTCCTCGGCCCCATCGGCGGTCAGCAGCGTGAGTCCGACCGTGACGGCATTGCGGTCGGTGCCGTGCCGCACCAGCCATCGGCCGGTCTGTCGCACTCGCTGCCGATCCGCGCGCAGCGCCGCGGCAACGATGTGGTCATTGCGATGGATCGGGACGTAGGCATCGCCGAAGGCGTCGACAAGCTCACTCGCCTGCGCGTCCGGCTGACTGAAGTGCCTGTCGAGGATGACGGCGACATCGGCCCCGTAGAGCCGCCGATCCCTTGCACGACGGGTTGACGGCCGCGAGCGGTGACGCTCGTCGTCCGGATACGGCTCACCGCCGCGAGGCAGAACACCATCGGGATGCTGCTGGTGGAGACGCAGCGCGTGTTCGAACAGAGTGATCCGGGGTCCGAGCAGTCCAGGCTCGGTCGTCACGCTCACCGGCGGACAGCGGACTCGATTCTCTCGATCATGAACGCGATGATCCCACCCTCGCGCACACTTCAGCAACGGCATCTGTCGCCTGTCAGTCCTTCTGAGGAGCGCCACGCCCGGCAGACGGAATCGATCAACGCCCCGAGCATTTGAGGAGCCCCGGCGACGGGGCGGGGCGAGCTGCCAGTCGCCGGCAGGAGACGGCCCCTTCAGGTGCCACGGCGGCGGCACCATCGAATTCCGTCGACGGGTCCGATGTTCCACTTGCCGCTGCCGGCAGGGCCGGAGCGGAGCCACCCGAACCTCAGCGAACAGACCGGGACCTGAGGGACGCTCGTCGCAGGAGCAACATCCGAGCAACCAACCGATCACAAGGGACTAACAGAAAAGGACCCGAACCGCGTTTCCCGCGGTTCGGGTCCTCATGATCTTGCGCCCCCCGAAGGGACTCGAACCCTAACCTTCTGATCCGTAGGTCGGCACGGTCCAGATCCAGTCGACCACATCGCTGACTTGGACGACCTGGACCGGGAGGCGCGCCGGCTGGCCAGGTCGTCGCCGCTGTGGGATCGCGGCCAGTAGGTGCTGTAGATGGTCGACTCCACCACACACAGGGAAGGTCGTCATCCGGGTGCGGGCCCCGACCCTGACCGGCAGGGCAGCCGCGCGCGCCGCAGTCCGGCCGCCTCCGCGCAGACGCGGATCCAGGCACCACGATGCGCGCCGTGGTGCCCGGATGCGGCTGGTGGTCAGGGTTTGAGGACGACCTTCTCGCAGTTGCCCTGCTTGTTCTTGAAGATCTCGAATCCGCGTTCCGCCTCGTCGAGAGGCAGGGTGTGGG
>NZ_JBFAML010000057.1:0-8968 GCF_040660295.1 Micromonospora sp. NPDC049891 | reverse complement strand
GCCTCCGCGCCCTTTCCGGCACCTGCTCCAGCTTCGTGTTCCTGCCCATGCACACCTCCGTGATCAAGGTGTTGCGACGACCGGTTGAAACCGCCTTGGCAGCCGCGATCGGAATGGAAGACGAGACCGTCGGCGGGCCGGCGCCGTCGCAGGGCGTCGGACAGGGCGGCGTCGACCAGATCGGTCTTGAGATGGTCGGCCACCGCCCAGCCCACGACGCGGTGGGAGGCCAGATCGATGACGGTGGCCAGGTAGAGCCAGCCTTCCCAGGTATTGATGTAGGTGATGTCGCCGCACCAGCGGATGTCGACAGCGGCCGCATCCACGGCGAAGTCGCGTTCGACCAGGTCGGGGCGGGCGCCAGCGTGCGGGCCCGGGATCGTGGTGGCCTTTTAGCGGCGTGGGCTCTTGCCGCGGATCCCGGCATCACGCATCCGCCGGGCGATGCGTTTACGGCCGTGCCGCAGCCCGGCGGCGGCCAGCTCGGCGTGGATGCGCGGTGCCCCGTAGGTGCCGTTCGACGCCGCGTGCACCGCGATGATCTGCTCGCTCAGCTGGGCGTCGACCCGATCACGGGCGGACTGCTCGCCGCGGGCGTGCTGGTAGTAGGCGGACCGGGAGACCTTCAACAGCTCACACGCGCGCTTGACGTTGTGCTTGCCGGCCTGCTCCGCCTCGATGAACGGATACACGTTCACCGGGTCTCCCTCGCGAAGAAAGCCGTGGCCCGCTTGAGGATGTCGACGTCCTGCTGCAGCCGCCGGTACTCCGCACGCAGCCGGGCCAGCTCGGACCGCTCATCCGAGGTCAGGCCGTCCGACCGGGTCCCGGCGTCGAGTTCGGCCTGCTTGACCCACGCCCGTACCGCGGTCTCGGTCAGATCGAAATCCCTGGCCACCTGCCCGACCGTGCGGTCACCACGCTGACACAACTCCACGATCTCGGCCTTGAACTCAGACGTGAACGCCCGCCGCGGCCTCGGTCGCTTCTTTCCCACGTTCTCCATGATGCTGGACATCCTCCCGGAGACCCCAGATCCCCTGATCTTGGATGTCCGTCAAAACGGGGCAGGCCCACCTGGAAAAGCTCGTCCCTACCCCCGGGCGAAGCGTCCGCAAATCAGCCAGGACCTACACCCAGCGAGACAACTGGTCAACTGCTCTGACGCCGCGCCACGAGCGCTGTCAGCGGCCATGAGAGTAAGCGGGATCCGGGCATGAGCCTACGACTCACGCTCACGTCCGATACGGCCGCGATCACGCAGCGATGAACAAGCTGCAGTTGTTCGCGGTCCTCTGTGCCCTTTCACCCGCCGGTCACGACTCGAACGTGAAACGCAGCGCCTTGGCGTCGCGGATGCCTCCCAGATTGACGGAGCCCTGCGGGAGCACGCTGAGGTGATTGAGTGGATCCGTGATGATCCGGACCTCCGGGGCCCTGCCGCCTTGCTCGACGTTTCCGACCACGACGAGAAAGAACTTCTCGATTTCCTGCGCACGGCGGAACTCGGAGCTGGTCAGCGAGATGGTGTCGGGGATCGGCCCGGCGTAGACCTTGAGTTCGAAGAAATTCTTCAGATCGTCGATCGCGTCAGCGCCGACGTTGCGCTGGTGCCGGATGTCGACAATCTGTTCCTCGTCGCCGCCGAGTACACGCCGTACCAACGCTAGCCCGGCAGATTCGCGCTCGTTCTCGGTGTAATTCTTGGGACCTCGTCCGCCATCCACCGACGGCTTCTTGGGCTTCGAGGCGTCGGGGTCGCGAGGCTTACCGGACGACGTCGTCGACCTTTTACCAGTGGTTGCACCGTCTCCGGCAGGCGCCCCACCGATGATCTCGCCGTCCTCGTTCTTCAGTTTCAGGCTGTCGGGGTCGACCAACTGTCTGGTCGTCTTCGGCTTGGCCTCGGTAGCCTTGGTCGCGGTTGCCGCCTTGCTGCCCTTGGCGTCTGAAGCGCCCTTGCCTTTCGAGCGTCGGTTCTTGCCCTGCTCGGCCAACTCCCGCAGGAGTTCCTCACTGCGCTCGTCGCGTTCCTTCTTGCGCTCGGCGTCCAACCGCGCCGCCGTCGTGATTTCCTCCTCGCGGTGCCCTTCGAGGGCGAACGACCAGGCGGCTACCCAGTCGTGAGCGATGCGACGGGCGTCGCCGTCGAAGACGGATGCGATGGCGTAGGCACCCGAAGTCGGGGAGCCAATCGCCCCTTCGTCAGCGACGTAGAATACGCCGGCGGATAGGTCGAGCCAGGTGTCAAGCTCGACGGTTTCGTCGAGGCCGTAGGTTGGCTCGACCAACCGGACCCGGAGCCGAGGCGACTGCTTGATGCTGACCGCCTCCAGCTCGCCCCACGAGACGCGCAGGCTCTGCTCAGCCTTGGGGTCGCTCAGCGCAAGGTCGGCCCGGAGATTGGCGACAGCGCGGGAGAAGACCTGCGTGAGTTCAGCCTGGTAGGTCGCACCGTCCGGGTCGAGCACTTGCCCGTGGGGAGCGTCGAGTCGTGCCAGCTTGTATGCGTCAACCAGCGGATCGAGCTGGGCCAGTGACCCGCCGGGGCTCCAGATCGGCACTCGACCCTTGAGCACCTGAGCGATCAGCGCATTGCGCGTCGCGTAGACCGGTCGCTTTCGCTCCCACCGATCACCGACCCAGACAGCCGCCTTCCTAAGCTTGGCCAGTTCGATCTCAGGCGCTTCGACTAGCAATCGAAGTGCTTCGAGCATGATCAGCCTCTCATCGGGCTTCAGCGACTTCTTGCGGGCAAGTTCGCCTAGTACGCCGCGCCCGTCCCGAGCGGTTGGTCGTTGGATGGCAAGCAGCGCCCACAGCGCGTCAGTGCCCGAGACTGATGGCACGAAGTCGCGCAGGTCGCCGAAGATTGGAGGACCAGCAAGCACCACGCTCGGTCGGCGCCAGCCGGCCCGGGTTGCGATCAAGCCGTCGCCGCGACCGAAGGCGTTCCGGGCTGCGCTTGCCAGCTGCCTGCCGAGTCGCTGGCCGCGGACTTGGACGGCGAGCGCCTGGTAGAGCGGTGCCGCGAGGTCCTCAGCCGTCTTGGGCGTCGAGTTGGTCTCGGCGCGTACTTCCTCGAGCTTCTGGATCAGTTCACTCACCGTCGGATCGCCGGCGACGCCGAGGCGAGCGAGAACTTCGCGGTAGGGCTCGTTGTCGAGGGCGGGGCTCAGGTACCGCTCCGGGTCGTCGCCGTAGAGCGCTACGGTCGCCGAGCTCTTGATTCGGAGCTGTTCAGGCGCCGTCGCCCTGCCTTTCTCGGACGGCAGCCACGCGATTGAGGCGGCGCTGCTGATCCACCAGGCATCGACCCTGCCCTCGTTCTCCCAACCGTAGTAGGGCGTGGCCGCTATGACGTGCGAGTGTTCGCGCAGACGATCCCAGGCCCGCGCGAGGGTGCCGAGCACAGCGCCCGCTCGCCGGACCCGTTGGCGTGGGTCCTTTTCCGTCGTAATGCTCTTCAGGACCGCATCGAGGTCCGGTGCGATCAAGTCCTCAAGGGTGTAGGTGGCCTGCAGTTGCCGCAGTGCCTCGCGACGGCGCGTCGGTGACCCGGTAGCCGAGGCAGGTACGCCGGGGCGGTAGTTCGAGTAGCGCCGTTGGTTGGCCGGGTGGCTCTTGATGCGCGGCGCTACCTCTGCACCGAGCAGGCGGAACAAACGCTGGGCACCGATGCCGTCACGGCCGCCGTCGGTGCGGATCTTGTCCGAGTAACGCCGGTCGATCCAGATCAGGCCCGGCGTCTTTCCGGCAGCCACGATCCAGGTGTTGACCTCGCGCTCGATAAAGTAGGCATCGAACGGACGGGCATGGGTGCCCTGCCGCTGACCATTCGCGTCGTGCACGACAGCATCGACCTTGACCGCCTGGCCAATGCCAGCGCCGAGCGCTGGGCGCTCGGCCTCTGGGATCGCTTCGAGTGCCCGACGAAGCTCGTCGACCTGCGCATCGGTCAGGGGACGTTCCAGCGTGGTTCCCGCCTTGCCAGCCTCGGCCAGGACGAGCAGCGCGTCCGCACTCGTCGCCGAAGGCCGCAGCCACTTCCTCTCCTGGAGCCAGTCGCGGATCACGGCCCAGTGCGGCCGGCCCATGAACGCCGGGTGTAGCCGTGCCCCGATTCCCATCAGCTCCCAGACCGCGTCGGGATTCGCCGGAAGCAAGACCGCCAGGCCCTTGCGACTCGATGGTGGCACGCGGATGCCGCTGGCAAGCACCAGACATGCTCGTGAATCGAGGGCGGGGCCAAGGCCCGCTTCGACCGCGACTGCCAATAGATCGGCGACGAACTGCGGCGATCGCTGGTCGTCATCCAGTAGGACGCTGGCGTCCTCAACGCGCACCAAAGTCGGCGTAGGAGCTCCCACGGCACGAAGGTCGTCGAGTACCTCGCGCCAGCGATCGTCGCCCGATCGCGCCGACTGGGCCAGCACGCCTGGCTGTCCCGACACCAAGCGGAGGTCCTCAGAGGAGAGGACCGGAGTGAGTTCGGCCGCCTCGTAGGCGAGTTCGTCCAGCCGGTATGTGGTCCCTGCGTGGGTGAGGGTCAGGGCTGCGGCGAACTCCACGCGAGCCCGGCGTAGTAGATGCTCATTGAGGCGGACCCGGAGCCGACCGGTGGTTCGTTCGTCTGCCTCGAACTCGGCGGTCGTAGGGATGGTCGCCCAGCCCTGTGCCGGCGCCAACTGGAAGACGTCGTGCGCCGCGTCGCGCCAGAGATCGCTGAGCAGTGGTACGAGCGCCAGGTTCCAGTCGGTGTCGGCGATGTCCCGACGAGAAGGTTGGGGATCGAACTGCGCGAGAAGGCGGAAGGGCAGGCCGACCGGCCGAACTGGCAAGCCGACGTGGATGTGCCCGGTGTCACCTTCGAATAAGGCGAACGCGAAGGCCAGCGGTGTACGAGCGCCCTGCGCCTTCCCCACCCGCTCCACCTCGGCAGGCGAGGCGGCACGGCGGCTGTAGACCAGCCACTGCCGGCCGTCGGCCGCCGTGACTCGGCGCCGTGACGTACGGCCACCGGGAAGCTCCAGTGCGTCCTCAGGGCCGCGCTCAAGCTGCAGTCGGACGATCTCGCGCCCCAACTCGTCAACCAGCCGGACCATCGAGAGGTGGCGGAGGAAGACCAAGCCCGCGTCATCCCAGTGTCTGAGCCACTTCGCGGCGTCGTCGCTGTCGACAACGCCAGGCAGGAAGGGGATAGCGAACGTCGTCGGCGAACTGTCGGCCCGCGGCCAGGCGATGTGCTCGTTCAGCGGCCGGATTGTGTCGGAACTGAACCGCACGCGAAAGTGGCCTTGGTAGACCTCCAGGACGTTCGAGAGCGAGTGGAGCGTCTTGAGCCCGATGCCGAAGCGGCCGAGCTTCTCCTCGTCGGCGGCCTTAAGGCTGAGCCACGGGATGGCCAGTGCCCAGACGTCATGCAGGGTGAGAGGGGCACCGTTGTGCGAGAACAGCAACCGTGACCTGTGGCTGTCGACAGCGATAGTGGCTTCGGTTGCGCCGAGGTCGTCCGCGTTCTGAATGAGCTCAGCCAGTCCCTGAAGGCGGTCATCACTGAGGTAGGCGGCGCTGTCGCTCGCCCGCTTCAGGGCGGACCGGATCGACTTCGGCAGGCTACGTAGGCGCTCGACCAGCGCGATGACGCCCGCGTCGGCCGCCGCCTCGTCCTCGGGTAAGAGGGCGACCGTACGC
Source organism: Micromonospora sp. NPDC049891 (assembly GCF_040660295.1). NCBI lineage: Bacteria > Bacillati > Actinomycetota > Actinomycetes > Micromonosporales > Micromonosporaceae > Micromonospora > Micromonospora sp. NPDC049891. Next base: position 3,274 of record NZ_JBFAML010000057.1, on the reverse strand, counting down.
ACCGTCTCAGGGTCATGATCGGCAACGAGGTGGGCGACCTCGGACGCTTCGTGGGCAGCGAAGATACGCGGTGTCAGCCCACTCGCCATATCCGCTCCCATTCACGTTGATCCGGCGCTGCCTCCTCATCCTCTCGCACCGCACCGACAAGAAGATGGGCCCTACGGGTACGGATGATCCTCCAAAGCCATGAGCCACATCGCGTCGTTGACAACCTCGCCAAGCGCATTGCGGGCGAGACCACACCAACTTGGCGAGGAACCTGCTAGGACACAAAGGGCAATCTGCCCATATCAGAGTCCCCCGATTCTGGCCTGTCCAATCATTAGTTCTAAAACCGCAGGTCAGGGCCGCCGCATTGACGCTATCGAAGAATTTGGACATTATGGAGCGTCGGCTGCTCGCGTCTGGGGCGAGCGCACCCAGAGAAAGGCCATGCTGTGGCGAAGGGTCACAAGTGTCCGAACTGCGGCAAGAGCACGCTTCAGCCGTACACCACCAACCAATTGAGGTGCTCCAACTGCGCTACGACGGTGAAGAAGAATCGGTTCTTCTGAACTTCGAGCACCCGCTCCGCTGCATAGCGTCCTCTGAGTCAGGCATGACTCCTCGCCGCGCACTCCGACCCATAGCGGACGCACTACTTTCGGCATAAGCGAGTGTGAATCCCGGGGCGATGACCTGCACCTTCGAAGGTCGACGCCTTCGGGTCCGCCGAAGAGGTCACTGGGAAGGAAGCCCTGCTCAGAAGGTTGCCGGTGGGATTCGAGTCCCATTTCCCGGGATCCAGACCGCCGCCACCACGACGGCACCCAGAGCCGTGCATCGATGGAACACCGCCCTCGTGAATGGGCGTCAGTGGGACCGGGGACCACAGCCGGCGCCATCCAGGGGGAGCAGCGAACCCTGACCACTTCGGTGTTCTCTGGGAGGTCACGCCGAACCGCTGGCCCACATCGCCGCAGGTCAGAGCCCTAAGCTCTACCCAAAGTCGGTGAACACTTCGAGGGCGGTGACTACTTCGCCAACCTGCACCCGATCTGCTCCCACTTGCAAGGCCAGCCGATCCAGCAGCTCCTTACCGCCGTGACCTGCGCATACTTCCCTACCAGGAGACATAGAACGCTATCGGCTGACGACCAAAACGGTGGAGCACTCCGTGTGAAGCGGGACGCTGCACCGACTCTGACCTGCAGAAACGAGAACCCGCAGGTCGTGGTGGGTGCAGTTGAGTGCCACTCGACGCCATTGAGCGCGGTTCAGGGCCGTTCAGCGCACCCGGCTGCTCCCATCCCGCTCCCCGATCCCTCGGTGCGACTGCGGCGTAGGCCAGCGTCTTGACGCGTCGCTTCGGCGCGTCTTCCCAAGGAACAGCCCCAAAGTTGACGAGTAGTCAGCGTGACCGGCGTGCTGAGACAGAGCGCGCGGTCGGCGCCAGATCCGGATGGTGGCTTCGAAACGGGTCGGGTTGAAGGGTGTCGATCCGCCATGGCGGGTACGTGGCAGGCGGTCCGTCCGGGCCACGATATCGTTACGCCACCCGATCTGTGGGAGGCGCGGCGACGACTGTTACGCGCTGTGCCACATGGGTTGAAGTGCCGGGCCTCCCTCTGGCAGTTGTATCGGCGCGCCGTGGTCGGCGAAGCCGTGGCGGGCGTACAGCTTCCGGTTCAGCGGGGTCGACGCCTCCAGGTAGACCGCCCACTGCCCGGCAGGCAGCGCCAGGATCGCGTCCGGCAACGACGACCGGATGTCAAGGTCAACACCATCCAGAGGCTCACCGCAGCACGAGCAACCATGAACATGATCGAGCACACCGGGACTGTACGAGAAGCTCACCCCAGCGTCGAACGCCGGCAGGCACCACGACGCGTCCCCCCGACGAGCGCACGGCACGGCCGCCGAAGAGGCGACACATGTCGGACCGCCCGTCGCGCCCGCCGCGCCGCAGATGTGCGCGTTGAGGGCGGGCTTGAAGGAGCCGCAACCACGGAGCGTTGTGCAGCCCCTCTGTCGGGTCAACTCGCTCCTGTTGAAGACGGCCACTGGGGCAAATCGTTCAGTGAGCTGCCAGCAAGTCGCCACGAGCGGAGTGGGCTGAGGTAGCTCAGCTGTCCGGGGCACGAAAGGTGCTGGGAGAGGGCCTGAACGGTGCAAAGGGCTAGCTGTGTGATGACGGCAATCGCATTCTGACCGGTGTATCTGGTGACGCCCCATTTGCCTCGATTATGTGTAGCGACACCGATCTCGGGTGCTTGCTTGAAGTGCTTCCGGTCCTGGTGAGCGGTGGCGTGGCGTAGTCTAACCAGCGAGTCCAGCCACTTCGCGGCGTCCGGCCCGCGTCTGGTGCGCTCTTCCAGATGAGCTTGATCATTGAAGGCGACCCACCAGTCGGCGTCTATTCCGATCTCGCGTGCCCGCGCAGCGAAGGAGAACCACCATGACGGCATCGGGTCAAGGCCAAAGTATGCCCAGTAGAGCTTCCTGACATTGGCCGAGGACGGCGCCTGCAGCTTGGCGGTCGGGAACCACTGTCCCAGCTCGGCGGGAACGGGCCTTGCCGCAGTCCTCATTAGGTACTCGTGACCCGCGCATACGAGCTGCTCGTTGAAGTCCTCCCAGGCTGCAACGGCTATGACAGCAATAGCTCGGTACATGGCGCGTGACTCAACGTTGAGGTTGCCACCAGCGGAACCTCGCTGCTTCGCTTTGCGGTAGTTAACGCGCCCGGCCTCGGCGTCGAGCAGTAGCGCATCGTCAAGAGCTTTGATGAAACGCTCGAAGGCATCCTGGAAAACGTAGCGGGCCATCGGTCTCCGATCAGGCTGAACTGAACAACCAAGCCGTAGAGCGCTTGTGCTGGGCTGGGGCCGACGGAACTGGCCTAACGACATCCTTCCGCAGATGCTGTCGCACTTGGAGCACCTACTGCGGCCTACTTGTATGGCCGAGGGGGACATCCTCACTTTGGCAGTTCCGCTCATCCCGCTGGCTGCAGCATGGGCCGGGCCACCGACGGTAGGCCGTCACAGTCGGTAGCGATCGAATCGCGGCAGATCCGTGCAGTCGGAGTTGGTAGACCGAGGTTCAGCCAATCCCCATGGATCGCCATGCCGCCGTCTGGTCGACAAGCGATGGTTACGCGCTGATGATCTTTACTGTCAACGCCGCTCCAACTCTGGCTCTGGCACACATTCTGTGATTGATCTTGTTGATGGCTCACGGGGTGGTCAGGACGCGTTTGCGGAGGAGGTCGAGGTTCGCGCGGCCATAC
>NZ_JBFAML010000056.1:0-9479 GCF_040660295.1 Micromonospora sp. NPDC049891 | reverse complement strand
CGCGGCCCGGGGGGTGTTCCGGCTTGGGGTTGTTTCGTCCGGATACCGGTGTTGTATCCGGACGAACCTCCAACGCCGCCGGTCGCCGTCTGGGTCCGGCGCAGCCGGGCACGGTCTTGTGAAACGCGGCCTAGAAGAGGGTCAGCTCGTCGCGCTCGATGCCACGCAGCCGGTCGTAGTCGACCACCACGCAACGGATTCCCCGGTCGGTGGCGAGCACCCGTGCCTGCGGCTTGATCTCCTGGGCGGCGAAGACCCCGGCGACCGGGGCGAGCAGCGGATCCCGGTTGAGCAGCTCCAGATAGCGGGTGAGCTGCTCCACGCCGTCGATCTCGCCACGGCGCTTCACCTCGACGGCGACCGTGCCCTGGTTGGCGTCCCGGCAGAGCAGGTCGACCGGGCCGATCGCGGTCATGTACTCGCGGCGGACCAGGGTGAACCCGTCGCCCAGCGTCTCAGGGTTGGCGGCCAGCAGCTCCTGGAGGTGGGCCTCCACGCCGTCCTTGCGCAGCCCGGGATCGACACCCAGCTCGTACGAGGTGTCCTGGAAGATCTCCTCCAGGGTGATCCGTAGCTCCTCGCCGGCCTTGTTGACCACCCGCCACACACCGGGGGCCTCCTCCAGCCGGCACGGCGGGCTCATCCAGTTCAACGGTTTGTACGCCCGGTCGTCGGCGTGGATGGACACCGAGCCGTCCGCCTTCACCATCAACAACCGGGTCGCCGGCGGCAGGTGGGCCGAGAGCCGTCCGACATAGTCCACCGAGCATTTCGCAATCACCAACCGCACCCGAGCAGGGTAGCGGAGTCACCGGGCATCGCCACCGAGCGGCGCTGGCGCGCCGGTGCGATGCTGTGATGGTGCTCGAAGTGCTCACCGGTACCGGCCTCGCCGCCTCAGCGGGGCTGAACGCCTACATCCCGCTTCTCATCATGGGTACGCTGGCCCGCTACACCAGTGTCATCGACCTGCCTGGCGGGTGGCAGTGGCTCGGCAACGAGTGGGTGCTGGGCATCCTCGCCGTGCTGCTCGCCGTCGAGGTGGTGGCGGACAAGGTGCCCGTGGTGGACCACATCAACGACCTGGTGCAGACGGTCGTCCGGCCGACGGCCGGCGGCCTGGCGTTCGGGGCCGGCTCCGCGTCGGAGACCGTGACGGTGAGTGACCCGGACAGCTTCTTCGCAAGTGGCGGCCAGTGGTTGCCGGTGCTGGTCGGGGTCCTCATAGCCCTCGGCGTGCATGTGCTGAAGTCGACAGCCCGGCCGGTGATCAATGCGGCCACGGCCGGCGTGGGCGCGCCGGTGGCGAGCACCGCCGAGGACGCCACAAGCGTGGTCATGTCGCTCGTCGCGATCATCCTGCCGGTGCTGGTGCTCGCCTTCCTGGTCGGCCTGGTGCTCTTCCTGCCGTGGTTGCTACGCCGCCGGGCGGACCGACGGCGGGAGCGGCAGGCGGCACGCGAGGCGGGCTTCCGCGTCTGATCGCGGGCCGTCGGGCTCGATCGAATCGCCACCTCAACCAGCCCTAAAGCCTAAAATTGGGGCAATCAACGGAGGAGGTTGGGTCATGACCGCAGCCATGGAGATGCCCCGGGTCCAGGAGTGTGTGGTCGCCGCGTGCGCGTACAACCACACCGGCGACTGCCATGCCTTCGCCATCACCATCGGCAGCATGGACCACGCCCACTGCCACACCTTCATCGAGATGCCCGCCGTCCGGGCCGGCGCAGACGGCCAGATCGCCCAGGTCGGGGCGTGTCAGCGCGCCGACTGCCGGCACAACGAGCAGTTGGAGTGCCAGGCACCCGGGATCAAGGTCGGCCCCGACGCCGACCTGGCCGACTGCATGACCTACAGCCACCGCTGACGCCTCGTCCGCGCGGATCCCGGCAGCGCGCCGGGATCCGCGGCGTCACAGCTCGTTCGCCTGCCGGATGACGGTGACCAGTTCGTCGATGATGCCGGTCAGGGCGAAGTCCTTCGGGGTGAACACCCGCGCCACCCCGGCCGCGCACAGTTGCTCGGCGTCCCGAGCGGGAATGATGCCGCCGACCACCACCGGCAGATCCGGTCGGCCGGCCGCCCGCAGGCCGTCGAGCACCGCCGGCACCGCCGCCAGGTGCGAGCCGGAGAGCACGGAGAGCCCGACCAGGTCCACGTCCTCCTCCACCGCGGCGGCCACGATCTGCCCGGCGGTGAGCCGGATGCCCTGGTAGACCACCTCGAAGCCGGCGTCCCGGGCGCGTACCGCGATCTGCTCGGCACCGTTGGAGTGCCCGTCCAGGCCCGGCTTGCCGACAAGCAGTCGCAGCCGCCCGCTGCCCAGCTCGCGGGCGGTGGCGGCGACCCGGGCGCGGACCTCGGCCAGACCCTCGTCGCCGCCGCTCGCGGATCCGGCCGCCAGCCCGGTCGGGGCCCGGTACTCGCCGAAGACCTGGCGCAGAGCCGCCGCCCACTCGCCGGTGGTCACCCCGGCACGGACGCACTCCAGGGTGGCCGTCATCAGGTTCGTCGTGGTCGCGGCGTCCGCGCGCAGCCGGGCCAGCGCCGCGTCCACAGCCGCCGCGTCGCGATCGGCCCGCCAGGCGCGTACGGCCGCCGTGGCGGCGGCCTCCACGGCGGGATCGACCTGCACGACCGCCTCGGCACCGGCCGCGGTCAGCGGTGACGGTTCGGTCTCGGTGAACCGGTTGACGCCGACTACGACGTCGCTGCCGGCCTCGATCCGTCGCCGCCGACCCGCCAGGGAGGCCACCAGGGCGCTCTTGAGGTACCCGGTCTCCACGGCGGCGACCACACCGCCCATCTCCAGCACCGTCGCCAACTCGGCTCGGGCACCTGTGACGATCTCGTCGACAAGCGCGGTCATCACGTGCGAGCCGTCGAACAGGTCCGGGTACTCCAGCAGGTCCGACTCGTACGCGAGCACCTGCTGCATGCGCAGCGACCACTGCTGGTCCCAGGGACGGGGCAGGCCGAGCGCCTCGTTCCAGGCGGGCAACTGCACCGCCCGCGCCCGCGCACCGCGGGAGAGGGTGACGCCAAGCATCTCCAGCACGATGCGCTGCACGTTGTTCTCCGGCTGGGCCTCGGTCAGGCCGAGGGAGTTGACCTGCACGCCGTACCGGAAGCGGCGCTGCTTCGGATCCTCGACCCCGTACCGGTCGCGGGTGATCTCGTCCCACAACGCGCCGAACGCGCGCATCTTGGCGATCTCCTCGACGAACCGCACCCCGGCGTTGACGAAGAACGAGATCCGCTGCACGACGTCGCCCATCCGCTGCGCCGGCAGCTGACCGCAGTCGCGCACCGCGTCGAGCACCGCCACCGCCGTGGCCAGCGCGTACGCCACCTCCTGCACCGGGGTGGCCCCGGCCTCCTGGAGGTGGTACGAGCAGATGTTCACCGGGTTCCAGCGGGGCATCTCACGCAGCGCGTACGCGATCACGTCGGCGGTCAGCCGCAGCGAGGCGGCCGGCGGGAAGATGTGCGTCCCCCGGGAGAGGTACTCCTTGATGATGTCGTTCTGCGTGGTGCCGGCACAGCGGGCGAGTTCGGCGCCCTGCTCGGTGGCGACCGTGCCGTAGAGGCCGAGCAGCCACATCGCCGGCGCGTTGATCGTCATCGAGGTGTTCATGTCGGCAAGCGGGATGCCGTCGAAGAGCGCCCGCATGTCGCCCAGGTGCGCCACCGGGACACCGACCCGGCCGACCTCGCCGGTGGCGAGTTCGTGGTCGGGGTCGTATCCGGTCTGGGTGGGCAGGTCGAAGGCGACCGACAGGCCGGTCTGCCCCTTGGCCAGGTTGCGGCGGAAGAGCGCGTTGGTCGCGGCGGCGGAGGAGTGCCCCGCGTAGGTCCGCATCACCCAGGGGCGGTCGCGCTCCGGCAGCCGGCCCGGGAGTGCCTTCTCGTCCATGGCCGGAGTTTAAGTTACCGTCCAGTAGAACGGGCTGTGCAAAACCACACAGCCCGATATGGCGGACGCCCGGGTACAACCCGCCCTCGGTGGTGGGGACCACCACCCCCGGTGCGGACGCCTGGTGTCGGCGGGCCGCACACTTGACGGCATGAGTGACGACGTCGCGATCCGCGTCCGAGGGCTGCGCAAGACGTACGGCGACAGTCTCGCGGTCGCCGGCCTGGACCTGGACGTCCACCGGGGCGAGGTGTTCGCCCTGCTCGGGCCGAACGGCGCCGGCAAGACCACCACCGTCGAGATCCTGGAGGGCTACCGCCAGCGCGACGCCGGCGAGGTACGCGTCCTGGACGTCGACCCGGCCCACCCGACCCGCGACTGGCGAGGGCGGGTCGGCATCGTGTTCCAGGGCACCGGGGAGTTCGACGAACTCTCCGTCGCCGAGGTGGTGCACCACTTCGCCGGCTTCTACGCCGACGCCGACGACCCCGACAAGGTGATCGAACGGGTCGGGCTGTCCGCCAAGGCCCGCGCCCGTACGCACACCCTCTCCGGTGGCCAGAAGCGCCGGCTCGACGTGGCGCTCGGCATCGTGGGCCGCCCGGAGTTGCTCTTCCTCGACGAGCCGACCACCGGCTTCGACCCGGAGGCCCGACGGGAGTTCTGGGAGCTGATCCGCGATCTCGCCGCGGCCGGCACCACGATCGTGCTGACCACGCACTACCTGGACGAGGCCGAGGCGCTCGCCGACCGGGTGGGTGTGATCGCCGGTGGCCGACTGGTCGAGGTCGCCGCACCGAACCGCCTCGGCAACCGGCAGGAGGCGCTGGCCACGGTCTCCTGGCGTACCCCGGACGGCACGCTGGACAGCGCGCAGAGCGCGACGCCGACGGCGCTCGTGGCGGAACTCGCCACGCGCTTCGGCGGTGAGGTGCCCGGTCTGACCGTCACCCGGCCCACCCTTGAGGACATCTACCTGACGATGATCGGACACCGATGACCACCACGACGAAACCGGCGGAGCCGGTCAGCGCGGCAGCCTCGGCCCGGCGGAGCGGCCCGACCGGGCTCGCCCTGCGTCAGGGGCGACTGGAGATTCGGCAGTTCCTGCGCAGCCGCGAGTCCGTCGTGTTCACGCTGGGCTTCCCCCTCATCATGGTGCTGATCTTCGCGTCGATCTTCGACGAGGAGATCGCGCCCGGGGTGAGCTACACGCAGTACTTCATCACCGGCATGATCGCGACCGGCCTGATGACCGTCAGCTTCCAGAACCTCGGCATCTGGATCCCGATCGAGCGGGACCGGGGTGTGCTCAAGCGCTACCGGGGCACGCCGATGCCGAAGTGGGTCTGGTTCGCCGGCAAAGTGATCATGGTGCTGGTTACCGGCGTCGTGATGACCGCGCTGCTGCTCGCGGTCTCGGTGACGCTGTTCGACCTGGACCTGCCGACCACCACCACGGCCTGGTTGACCTTCGGCTGGGTCAGTGCGTTGGGTGTGACCGCCTGCACGCTCTGCGGCATCGCCATCTCGTCGCTGGCCCGGACCGCCCGCAGCGGCTCGGCGGTGGTCACCCCGGTCGCGCTGGTGCTCCAGTTCATCTCCGGGGTCTTCTTCGTCTTCACCAACCTGCCGTCCTGGATGCAGCAGGTGGCGGCGTTGTTTCCGCTCAAGTGGATGTGCCAGGGGCTACGGGCGGTCTTCCTGCCGGAGAGCTTCGGCGCCGACGAACCCGGCGGCTCGTTCGAGCTGACCCGGGTCGCCGTGGTGCTGGGCGTCTGGTGCGTGATCGGTCTGGTGCTCTGCCTGACCACCTTCCGCTGGACCACCCGCCGCGACGGCTGAGCCACGGGGAGGGCCCGGCCGGCCCTCCCCCACGGCGGCGTCAGTACGAGTAGAAACCCTGGCCGGTCTTGCGGCCCAGATCGCCTGCGGTGGCCATGCGCTGCAACAGCTCCGGCGGGAAGAACTTCTCGTCGGCCGTGTCGGTGTAGATGTTGCGGGTCGCGTTCAACAGCACGTCGACGCCGGTCAGGTCGACGGTCGCCAGCGGGCCCATCGCGTGCCCGAAACCGAGCCGGCAGGCGGTGTCCAGGTCCTCTGCCGAGATGACGCCCGCCTCGACCAGCTTGACCGCCTCCATGGCCAGGGCGCAGATCAGCCGGGTGGTGACGAAGCCGGCGATGTCGCGGTTCACCACCACGACGGTCTTGCCGATCTCCTCGGCGAATGACTTCGCCCGCTCCAGCGTGGCGTCGCTGGTCTTGTAGCCACGAACCAGCTCGCAGAGCTTCATCATCGGCACCGGCGAGAAGAAGTGGGTGCCGACGACCGCCTCCGGACGCTCGGTGGCCGTCGCGATCTGGGTCACCGGGATCGCCGAGGTGTTGGTGGCCAGCACCGCGTCCGCCTTGCAGATCTTGTCCAGCGCGCGGAACACCTCGTGCTTGATCTCCAACTTCTCGAAGACCGCCTCGACGACGATGTCCGCGTCGGCGGCCGCCTCCAGCTCGGTGGTGGGGGTGATCCGCCCGAGCGTCGCCTCGACGTCGTCGTCGGAGAGCTTCCCCTTCTCGGCGAACTTCGCCAGCGACCGTCGGATGCCGTCCAGACCGCGCTCCGTCGCCGCGTCGTCCAGGTCCCGCAGCACCACCTGCCAGCCCGCCTGCGCGGCCATCTGGGCGATGCCCGAACCCATCAAACCGGCACCGACGACCGCGAGTCGACCTGCCATGCTGCTTCTCCCTCGCTGCGAATGAGTGTCTGTCTGCACCCTAGTCGGCGAGCCTGAACGATGGCTAAGCGCGACCGGCAACAGGGCGGTGGAGGCGAGGCGGGTCCTGGCCGAGGATGGCAAGGCGGAGGAGGAGGCCATGCCGGTGTTGCATGGCCGACGACGACAACGCCGCCAGCCGAAGCGCCAGGGCACGCCGCAGCCCCGCCAGTCCTGTTGCCGGTCGCGCTGGGGCAGCTCAGATGGTCAGCTCGGGTTCCTCCGGCGCGGTGGCCCGCTCCACCTCGACACCGAGTGCCCGCAGGTCGGCCACGAAGTCGGGATAGCCCCGGTCGACGTGGTGCACGTGGGACACCTCGGTCACCCCGTCGGCGCAGAGCCCGGCAATGATGAGCCCGGCACCGGCCCGGATGTCGGTCGCCCGTACCGGAGCGCCGGAAAGTTGCCCCCGGCCGCGTACCACCGCGTGATGCCCGTCGGTCTTGATGTCCGCGCCCAGCCGCATCATCTCGTTGGCGAACATGAACCGGCCGTCGAAGATGTTCTCGGTGATCAGGGAGGCGCCCTCGCTGAGCGCCGCGAGCCCGATCGCCATCGGCAGCAGGTCGGTGGCGAAGCCCGGATAGGGCAGCGTCACCACGTCCACCGCCCGGGGCCTGTCGTCCATGCGTACCCGGAAGCAGTCCCCCCGGGTCTCCACCATGCCGCCGGCCGTCACCAGCTTGTCGAGCGCGACCTCCAGAAATGCGGGGTCGAGGCCGGTCACGGTGACGTCGCCACGGGTCATCGCTGCACCGAACGCCCAGGTCCCCGCGACGATCCGGTCCCCCACCGTGGCATGCCGGACCGGACTCAGCCGGGGCACGCCGACGATGGTGATCGTCGAGGTGCCCTCGCCGTCGATGAGCGCACCCATCCGCTGGAGCATCGTGCAGATGTCGACGATCTCCGGCTCCCGGGCCGCGTTGTCGATCACGGTGGTGCCCTCGGCCAGCACCGCCGCCATGATGAGATTCTCGGTCGCACCGACGCTCGGGAAGTCCAGCACGATCTCCGCGCCCCGCAGCCCGTCGGGAGCCGAGGCGATCACGAAACCGTGCTCCCCGGAGATGTCGGCACCCATCCGGGTCAGCCCGGAGATGTGCATGTCCAGACCCCGGGAGCCGATCGCGTCACCGCCCGGATGGGCCACCCGCACGTACCCGCGTCGGGCCAGCAACGGACCGAGCACGCAGATCGACGCCCGCAGCCGGCGGACCAGGTCGTAGTCGGCCTCGACGCCCGGCTGCTCCGGCACGTCGATGGTGACCGAACGGGATCGGGCCACCCCACCGAACGTCACCATCGGGTCCACCGGATCGTCGGCGTCGAACCGCACACCGCAACCGAGGCGGCGCAACACCTCACCCATGATGGCGATGTCGGTGATCCGTGGCACGTTGGTGATCACACTGCGGCCCGGGGCGAGCAACGCGGCGGCCATCAACTTCAACGCCGAGTTCTTCGCACCCACCACGTGCACCGTGCCGGCCAGCCGGGCGCCACCGCGTACCCGGATGACGTCGACATCGGCGACCGCGGTGTCACCGGCATCGCCCGGGCCGACACCCGCAGGCCAACCCGTGCCGGCGTCCGGACGTGCCGGAATCGTCAGGTCCGGTATCCGTAGGCTGTGCGTCATGGCCGTCCACCTCACGCGCATCTACACCAAGGCCGGCGACGCCGGCATGACCAGGCTGAGCAACAACGAGCAGGTGCCGAAGAACGATCCGCGGATCGCCGCGTACGCCGACGTCGACGAGTGCAACGCCGCGCTCGGCGTGGCACTCGCCCTAAGCCAGCTCGACGACGAGCTGCGCCGGGTGCTGGGGTCGATCCAGAACGACCTGTTCGACGTGGGAGCAGACCTGTCCACCCCCGTCGAACCGGACCCGAAGTACCCGCCGCTGCGGGTCACTGAGGAGTACGTCGAGCGCCTTGAGGGCTGGTGCGACGAGTACAACGCGCGCCTGAGCAAGCTCGACTCCTTCATCCTCCCCGGCGGCACCGCGGGCGCGGCGCTGCTGCACGCGGCGCGGACGATCGCCCGGCGCGCCGAGCGGTCGGCGTGGGCGCTCATCGCACACGACCCCGACCGGACCAGCCACCTCCCGGCAAAGTATCTCAACCGCCTGTCGGATCTGCTCTTTATCCTGTCAAGAACGGCAAATCCGGACGGAGACGTGCTATGGGTGCCGGGCGGAGGCCGGTGACGCTCGGTGCACTGCACCACGTGGAAGTCTGGATACCCGACCTGAACGCCGCGATGCGTAGCTGGGGCTGGCTGCTCGGCGAGTTGGGCTGGACGTCGTTCCAGCAGTGGCCGGCCGGCCACTCCTGGCGACTCGGCCCGACGTACCTCGTGCTGGAGGCATCACCCGCCCTCTCCGGCCGCAGTCACGACCGGCTCGCCCCCGGCCTCAACCACCTGGCCTTCCACGCCGGCTCGACCGCCGCCGTGGACCGGCTGGTCGAGCAGGCACCGGCGTACGGCTGGGAGTTGCTCTTCGCCGACCGTCACCCGTACGCCGGCGGGCCCGACACGTACGCCGGGTACCTGACGGACGGTCAGGGGTACGAGGTGGAGTTGGTCGCCTCGACCTGAGCTGTCCTGTCTTCGGGGGTCTGTCCTCGGGGTGGTTGATGCTTGGGGCTGGGGTGGCTGTCCTGCGTTTTGAGTGGTTGCGGTGGGGGCTGGGGGCGACCGTAGTGGTTGCGGTTGAGGGCTGGGGGCGACCGTGCCCGGCTTCGGGCGGTCAGGCTTGATCCCTGCGCCGGGCACCAAGTGGC
>NZ_JBFAML010000055.1:0-10694 GCF_040660295.1 Micromonospora sp. NPDC049891 | reverse complement strand
CCAACCAGACAAAAACCTGGCCAGCCCGGGAATCAAACAATTTGGCACTGGCTTATCAAGCACCCTGTTGAGTTCTCAAAGAACAACCACACACCGAAATCGGCCTCATTGCTGAAACCGCGTTCGGGGCAACCGCTCCAAACTATCCGAACCGCGCTTCGAGGTCAACCTGAAGGATCAGGTATCTCGCAACTGGCTCGGGGCCCACGCCATCGCTCGCCTTTCGGCGTCAGCAACTGTCGTGGAGAACCGCAGACCGGCCGATCACCACTCAAGGTAACCCGCCCGGCTCCTGCCGGCTCCAGAACCTTACCCGGTCGGCTTCGCGATCGCAACTCCGTCCTGCAGAGTCGCGCCGCACCGCCCGGCCTCAGCCTCGCGTCGACGTGGCCGTCGCGTTGCTGGCGCCCGTTCTCGGCCGGTTTGCCCCGGCCTCCCGCGTGCAGAGAGAAAGTTACGCGGACGCCCCGGATAAGGCAAATCATCGTTCGTCGATGTCGGGACCGGTGTCGGTGTGCGCTGCCGGGCCGGCGACCCCGCGTGCGGCCGGCCCTGGCCGATGGCTCGATTCACCGGAACCGGCGCGGCTACCGCCGGCCACCTCGCCCACGCCGGCCAGCACGCTTGCCCGCACCAGCCGGCACGCCCCGTCCTGCCGGCGGTCCCAGTGGCACGGTCTCTGCGCGAGTGTCCCCGCGCCGACGACCACGAGGGGTTCCGGCATGCCAGAGTGTCTGGCATGGATGACGTGTCCCGGCCCGCAAGCCCGGTCCTCGCCGAGGACGCGCTGCTCGGCCTCCTGCTACCGATATGGCAGCTGCTCATCGGCGCCTTCGTGCTCTTCGCGGTCCTGGTCTCGATCGGCCGTCTGGCCCGGCGTGGCCCGTCCCGGATGAGCACCGCCCTGCTGATCACCGCCGCCGCCATCGCCGGTTTCGCACTCGTCGGCGTGCTGCTTCAGGGATAGCAGCGTCAGAGCCGGCGGTTCGCCAGACTCGGCAGCTCGGTACGGATCCGATCCAGGCAGCTCAGGTCGATGTCGCTCACCGCGAGCCCCGGGCCGTCGGGCACCTGGGACAGGACCGTCCCCCACGGGTCGATCACCATGCTCCGCCCGTAGCAGGTGCGGCCGGGCTCGTGGTCACCGGTCTGACCGGCCGCCGCGACGAAGCACTGATTCTCGATCGCGCGAGCCCGCAGCAGCACCTCCCAATGGTCCCTGCCGGTGTGCATCATGAAGGCCGCCGGCACCACCAGCAGGTGAGCGCCACCTGTGGTCGCCAGCTGCCGGTAGAGCTCCGGGAAGCGCAGGTCGTAGCAGATGGACAGGCCCACCCGGAGACCCTCGACGTCCACCACCACCGGCTGTTCACCAGGAGCCACGGTCGCGGACTCCCGGTAGGAGACCCGGCCGGGAATCTCCACGTCGTACAAATGGATCTTGCGGTAGGAGGCGGCGAGGGTGCCGGCGCGGTCGAAGACCAGCGTGGTGTTCCAGGTGCGGTCCGGGTCGGGGCCCGCCTCGTGGAAGGAGCCGGCGATCAGCCAGACGCCGCGCCGGCGAGCGGCGGCGGCGAAGAACCGACCCACCTCGCCGTCCGCCGACTCCGGCGTCGGCATCCCGGCGCCTGGGCCGAGATAGTCGACGTACTCCGGCAGCAGCACCAGGTCCGCGCCCCCCGCTGCGGCGCGGTCGATCAGGGCCTCCGCGGCGGCGAGATTCGCCGCTCGGTCGTCGCGGGAGTTCAGCTGGCAAACGGCGACGCGCATGGCTGCCAGCGTACGGGTGGATGGCGGCCAGCCGCAGTGTGCGGTCGCGCCGCCGGTGGAATCAGGCGGACTTTTCCTCGCGCTCGCGCCGGGCACGGCGGCCCGTGAACTCACGCGGAACGATCGTCGGGTTCACGTTCTCCAGCACTGCCTCACGGCTGATCAGCACCCGTGCGGCGTCCGGGTTGCTGGGCACCTCGTACATCACGGAGAGCAGCACCTCCTCCATGATGGCCCGCAGCCCACGGGCACCGGTGCCACGCAACATGGCCTGGTCGGCGATGGCTTCGAGGGCGGGCCGCTCGAACTCCAACTCGACGCCGTCCAGCTCGAACAGGCGCTGGTACTGCCGGACCAGTGCGTTGCGCGGCTCGGTGAGGATCCGTACCAGTGCGCCACGGTCCAGGCTCCGGACGCTCGTGATCACCGGCAACCGGCCGATGAACTCGGGGATCAGCCCGAACTTGAGCATGTCCTCCGGCATCACCTGGCTGAAGATGTCGTCGGTGGAGCGGTCGGAGACCGCGCGGAGCCGGGCGCCGAAGCCGGTGCCGCCGTGCCCCGTACGCGCCTCGATGATCTGATCGAGACCGGCGAAGGCCCCACCGCAGATGAACAGCACGTTCGTGGTGTCGATCTGGATGAACTCCTGGTGCGGGTGCTTGCGACCGCCCTGCGGGGGCACGTTCGCGACAGTGCCCTCAAGCATCTTCAGCAGCGCCTGCTGGACGCCCTCGCCGGAGACGTCACGGGTGATCGACGGATTCTCCGACTTGCGGGCGATCTTGTCGACCTCGTCGATGTAGATGATGCCGGTCTCGGCCCGCTTGATGTCGTAGTCCGCTGCCTGGATCAGCTTGAGGAGGATGTTCTCCACGTCCTCGCCGACGTAGCCGGCTTCGGTGAGCGCGGTGGCGTCGGCGATCGCGAAGGGCACGTTCAGCATCCGGGCCAGCGTCTGCGCCAGGTGGGTCTTGCCGCAACCGGTCGGGCCAAGCAGCAGGATGTTCGACTTGGCCAGCTCGACCCCGTCGTTGCCGGAACCCGGCGCGCCGGCCGCCTCGGCCTGGATCCGCTTGTAGTGGTTGTAGACCGCGACGGCGAGCGCCTTCTTGGCCTGCTCCTGCCCCACGACGTAGTTGTCGAGGAACTGGCAGATCTCCATCGGCTTGGGAAGCTCTTCCCACTTCACCTCGCCGGACTCGGCCAGCTCCTCTTCGATGATCTCGTTGCAGAGATCGATGCACTCGTCGCAGATGTAGACCCCGGGGCCCGCGATGAGCTTCTTGACCTGCTTCTGCGACTTCCCGCAGAAGGAGCATTTCAGTAGGTCGCCGCCGTCACCGATCCGTGCCACCTACGTTCTCCCTGCACTCATCGGCCGGAGCTCCGGCCACGACCTGCGGACGCTGACGCTCCGCCCGTCTTTCTCCCACCCGCCGGTCGCCCGGCGAAGCGGTACGGACCCGACGTTACCCGCTAGCGGAGGTTTCTCCGACCCCCAAAACGGGTGTGTCAGAGGTCGGCCGGCAACGAGCCCGACCGACCTCTGCCCCGGTAGCGGTCAGCTGGCCGCGTTCGCGGCCAACAGACCCTTCTTACGACTGGTGAGGATCGTGTCGACAAGCCCGTACTCGCGGGCCTCCTCGGCCGTCATGATCTTGTCGCGGTCGATGTCCTTACGAACCAGGTCGACCGGACGGTTGCAGTGCCGGGAGAGCATCTCCTCCAGCTGCGTACGCATCCGCAGGATCTCCTTGGCCTGGATCTCGATGTCCGAGCCCTGCCCGTAGCCGCCCTCGGTGGCCGGCTGGTGAATGATGATGCGCGAGTTCGGCAGGGCCATCCGCTTGCCCGGGGTGCCCGCCGAGAGCAGCACCGCGGCGGCCGAGGCGGCCTGGCCGAGGCAGACCGTCGAGATGTCCGGCCGGACGTACTGCATCGTGTCGTAGATCGCCGTCATCGCGGTGAAGGAGCCACCCGGCGAGTTGATGTACATGATGATGTCCCGGTCGGGGTCCGTCCCCTCCAGGGTGAGCAGCTGGGCCATCACGTCGTTGGCCGACGCGTCGTCCACCTGCACGCCGAGGAAGATGATGCGGTCCTCGAAGAGCTTGTTGTACGGGTTGGACTCCTTGACCCCGTACGACGTGCGCTCGACGAACGACGGCAGAACATAGCGGTTGTGCACGGCCGCGAACTGGGGCGGCAGGCTCAGGTCGGTCATCGTCTGCTCCTCGATCAGCTCAGGGTCCCGGCGCCCTCGGGAACCTGAGCGGCCCCCGTGATCACCTTGTCGATGAAGCCGTAGTCGACGGCCTCCTGGGCGGTGAACCAGCGGTCCCGGTCCGAGTCCGCCTCGATCTGCGCCGGCTGCTGACCGGTGTGGTAGGCGACGCGCTCCTGGAACATCCGCTTGGTGTACAGCATCTGCTCCGCCTGGATCGCGATGTCGGCGGCGGTGCCACCCATCCCGCCGGAGGGCTGGTGCATCATGATCCGGGCGTGCGGGAGGGCGTAGCGCTTGCCCTTCGTGCCCGCGCAGAGCAGCAGCTGGCCCATGGACGCGGCCATGCCCATCGCCACGGTCGACACATCGTTGTCGATGAACTGCATCGTGTCGTAGATGGCCATGCCGGAGTAGACCGAGCCACCGGGCGAGTTGATCCAGAGATTGATGTCGCGGTCCGGGTCCTCCGCGGCGAGCAGCAGCAGCTGCGCGCAGATGCGGTTGGCGACCTGGTCGGTCACCTCGCTGCCCAGGAAGACGATCCGCTCCTTGAGCAACCGGTTGTAGACCGAGTCGTCGAGGTTGCCAATGGTGTCACCGCCGCGGGCGTCAATCGCCCGAAGCGGCTTCGCTGGGATGTGCATGTCGGTCATGGCAGCCCTTCGCTCTCCGTACCGTCGTGTCCGACACTAACCGCTGGGCCGGTCGCCAGACTCCCGGTCCGGGCACTGTTCGCTCTCAGCGCAGCAGGCCGAAGGCGTACCCGGAAAAGGGATCGGGCCACCACCCACCGCGACCGGCGGACGGTGGCCCACCCGGCGATCAGTGCTCGTGCGAGTGCTCCTGCTCGCTCGCCTCACGCAGCGCGTCCATGGTGACCACGTTGCCGGCCGAGTCCTTGATCGTGATGCGCTCCATCACCGAGGCAAGCGCCTTGCCCCGGCGGACGTCGCCGTAGACCGCACCGGCGGTGCCGGAGCGGACGAGCTGGTCGTAGTACTGCTGCGGGGCCATGCCGGCCCGCTGGGCGCGGTGGACGATCTCGTGACCGAACTCGTCGTCGGAGACCTGCACGTCCTCGGCGTCGGCGAGGGTGTCCAGCAGCAGCTGAACCTTGACGCCCTGGGTGGCGGCGTCGGTCAGCTCGGTGTCGATCTGCTCCTCGGTCTTCTCCTCGGCGGCGAGGTAGTCCTCCATCGAAGCGCCGATGCGCTCGAGCTGGTCGACCATCGCCTGCTTGCGGCTCTCCACCTCGTCGCGGATCACGCCCTCCGGCGCCGGCACGTCGGCGGCCTCGACGAGCTGCTCCAGGGCCTTGTCCCGGGCGGCGTAGATCTGCTCGACCCGCTTGCCCCGGCTGACCCGCTCGCGCAGATCCGCCCGCAGCTCCTCCATGGTGTCGAACTCGCTGGCGAGCTGCGCGAACTCGTCGTTCAGCTCGGGCAGCTCCTTCTCCTTGACCGTACGCACGGTCACCAGCACCTCAGCGTCACGACCGGCGAAGTCGCCGCCCACCAGCTGGGTGGTGAAGGTGGTGTCCTCGCCGGCGGACAGGCCCACGACCGCCTCGTCCAGCCCCGGCAGGAGCTGCTTGCTGCCCACCTCGTGCGAGATGTTGCTGGCCGAGCCGCCCGGCACCTCCTCGCCGTCGACGGTCGCCCGCAGGTCGATCTGGACGTAGTCGCCCTCCGCCGCGGCGCGCTCGACGGTCTTCAGGGTGGCGAACCGCTCACGCAGGCCGTTCACCTGCTCGTCGATCTCGCTGTCGTCGATCTGCAGCTCGTCGACGGTGACCTCGATCGAGGTCAGGTCCGGCACGGTGATCTCCGGCCGGACGTCCACCTCGGCGGTGAAGTTGAGCGAGTCACCGTCGTTGAACTCGGTGATCTCGACCTCGGGACGCCCCAGCGTCTTCAGGTCGTGCTCACGCACAGCGGAGAGGATGTTCTGCGGGATCGCCTCCTGCACCGCCTCGTTGAGCACGGTGCCCCGGCCGACCCGCTGGTCGATGATCGCCGGCGGGACCTTCCCCTTACGGAAGCCGGGGATCTGGATCTGCTGACCGATCTCCCGGTACGCCTTCTTGAGGCTCGGCTCGAGCTCGACGAACGGCACCTCGATGGCGAGCCGCACGCGCGTCGGGCTCAGAGTCTCGACGGTGCTCTTCACAGGCGTACTCCTTGACGGATCTCGGTTGATTCTGGGCGCACTTTCGGCCCATCGAGTGTAGGCGAGCCGACACGGCGGACCAGCAGCGCCCGGGGCCGGCGGCGGGCCTGCCCCGCGTGCCGGTCCTCCGGGTGCCGCCGTCCGGTGCTTGCGGCAGTCGGGGTGGCGGGATTTGAACCCACGGCCCCTCGCTCCCAAAGCGAGTGCGCTACCAAGCTGCGCCACACCCCGTGGCGACGAGCAGTCTATGCCGTCCCTCCGACAACAGGTTGCCGGGGCGTCACCCAACGCGCCGAACGGGGACAAACCCGGCATCCACCCTCCGGGTCGCCTTAGCGGCGGGGCGGGGCGGCGGGGCGGCGGGGCGGCGGGGCGGCGGGGCGGCGGGGCGGCGGGGCGGCGGGGCGGCGGGGCGGCGGGGCGGCGGCGCGGGGATACGGCCGCGCGGCCGCCGTGGGTATTGGGTAGGCTGTCGGGCGCACCCGGTCCTCCGGGTGTACGCGGGCGTAGCTCAATGGCAGAGCTTCAGTCTTCCAAACTGACGGTGCGGGTTCGATTCCCGTCGCCCGCTCCACCGCACTCCGGCCCAGGTCAACGGCGTGATCGCCGAACCTGGGCCGTTCTCGCTCCGCGCGCCAGTCCCGGCTCTCCGAAAGATCGGCAGCCGAGTGCGATACACCTCATCAGGTCGCGACCTGGGCCGCCGGAATCCCCGGACGGGACCGAGCGTCGCTTGAGAGGTCTCACCGCGTCTCGCCACAGCATGCCCGTCATTGCCTGCCGACGAGTCACGTCACTCGGCATCAACCCACCCGCGTACAACATCGTCATCCCAGCAAGCCCGAGCAGCACAGCGGGAAACAGCGTTCCTCTGTGACATGCCTACGACTTTCTCCCCGTCAGACCTATGGCTGGCCATCAGTATGCGGCCAGTCGACCAGGCGACACGGCCCACGCAGGTCCGGATCCTGGTGTTCGGGCTACCGGCAGGGAAGATCGGTACGCGCGGGCTGGCGGCTTACCGTGTCGCCGGCTCCGAGTGATCGTGCTGATCGTCGAACGGTGGACTCCCGTGAAGAGGTGAGCGCTGGTTTCGAGCGGTGCCGAGCGGGGGCTCGGATGGCAGACCGCTGAGCATGTGTCGGCGGAGGAATTGGCACGGGATCAGGGTGTCCGCCGATCGCGTCCGTTGACGATCTGGCCGGACCGAGCCTGTTCGAGTCCGACGAAGAGCTGGAAGCTTTCTCGCCGACCTGTACGCCTCTCGGCGGGCCAACTTCGCGTAGGCCCAGGTCGTCCGGTCGTAACCGGCGCTCTGCCGCTGCGGTCAGCACCCTGACCGTGACGCCGGTTCCCCCGGGACGGGTCGCGCCAGGCCATCGCCGAGGTAGGCAGCCGCACCGGCCGAACACCCGCAACGCCGCCCGTCGCTGCGGACACGGACCCTCCACCCCGCACACAGGGCAGCACCCGTCCGTGCTCGACGGGGTGTGCCGGTCAAGCTGCGACTGCGCGGCCCGCAACTGATCCCGCACCGCCCCCGACAGGTACGTGGTCACTGGGCCGTCCCCTTGGGTGCGAGCAGCCGGGTCGGAACGAGGACCTGTGCGCGTTCACCGCGTTGGTGGCGTGGGGTGACCTTGGTGCCCTCGACCCAGATCCACTGCTCCCGCTCCGGGCGGTTGAGCACCAGGCGAACCCCGGTGACCCGTAGCGTCACCGACCCGTCAGTCGGGCGGTAGCGGTCGGCGGCGTCGATGTGCAGCACCGCGCCGAGTCGTACCCGTAGGTCAAACACCACGCCTCCTCGTCGTCTGCCGTGCAGTCCCGGGCGGACCGGTGGGTTGGGGGTTGATCTGAAGGCCGGCGATCTGCGCGAAGACTTCCCGCCGTGCCAGCGCCTCCCCGGTGGTCGGGTTGATGGCGTAGCCAGCGAGCCAGATCCAGCCGTCATAGGTCGGCCGGTCACAGATCGAGGACACCCGTAGCCACAGCGCCCGGTCACCGCCGAACTGCACCGACGCCCGACCGTCCAACAGCACCAAGTCACCCGGATTCGGTGCGCCCGGCGGACGAGGTTCCGGCCTGCGAGGCACCGAGGCGGGCGGGCTCAGTCGGGACCGTCGTTCGGGTCGCGGTCCCATGCCAGCACCCACCCCGGGCCAGCCTCAGCAGGACACCGAACGACCGGATCCCGCACAGTCCAGACAGGACCGCCGGGCCAGCGGGCGAGTGCGCTCCGCTCCCCGGCCGATCGCCCGGACCTGGGAACGGGCGAGGGTGTACTTCCAGCCCGCACCGGAGCAGGACTGGCAGTTGGTCGATACGTTCAGCCCCGTCATGCACACAGGCTGTGGCACGAACCAGCCGACGACCCGGAAAAACCTTCCGGGGTCGCCGCCGACCGAGGGGAGACAGTGAACCCATGCGCGGGACCACCACCCTGACCATCGGCGAACGCGTCGCCTGGTACCGCCGTCGACGCGGCCTTTCCCAAGAAGTCCTCGCCGGACTCATCGGCCGTACCGCCGACTGGCTCGGCAAGGTCGAGAACAACCGGATCGACCTGGACCGCCTGTCCGTCATCAAGTCCCTCGCCGAAGCCTTGGACATCTCCCTCGGCGACCTGCTCGGCGAACCCTCCCTGCTCGACTGGACCACCGACAGCGGCACCCACACCGTGCCCGTGCTGCGCGCCGCCCTGATGAACTACCGCGCCCTCGCCCCGCTCGCAGGCGGCACCGACGCGGAACCACCCAGCATCGCCGTGCTCCGGAAGGAAGTCGGGGCACTCTGGGACGCCTACCAGGACTCCCGATTCGGGTACGTCACCAGCCGGCTACCCGACCTGCTCCACCGCGCCCAAGACGCCACCGACCACCACGACGGCGACGACCAGGACGACGCCCGCCGACTCTTCGGCCTGGCGTATCAGCTCGCGGCCACCCAGCTCACGAAACTCGGAGAGAGCGACCTCGCCTGGATCGCCGCCGACCGCGGCCTGTCCGCCGTCCGCCCCACCGGCGACCCACTCATCACCGGCTCCCTGTTCCGATCCGTCGGCCACGCCCTACACGCCACCGGCCGCTACACCGACGCCGTACGCCTCACCGAAGACGCCGCCAGCTTCCTGGAACCCCACCTCAGCCAGGCCACGCCCGAACTGCTGTCCGTCTACGGCACCCTGTTCCTGTCCGGCTCCATGGCCGCCGCACGCGCCAACGACGCCGGCACCACCCGCACCTTCCTCGCGGCAGCCGACCAGGCCGCCGGCAAACTCGGTGCCGACGCCAACCACCTGTGGACCGCGTTCGGCCCAACGAACGTCGCTATCCACCGCGTTGCGACCGCCGCCGAGCTGGGAGACCTGCAAGTCGCTATCGACCTCGGCCCCCGCGTCGACACCACCGGCCTACCCATGGAACGCCGAGTCCGGCACGCCCTGGAGGTCGCTCGCGCCTACAGCTCGTGGAACCGGGTCGACGACGCCCAAGCCATGCTGCTCGACGCCGAACAGATGGCACCCGAACAGGTCCGCCACCACTTCCTCAGCCGCCAACTCGCCCTCACCTGGGTACGCCGGCAACGCGGTAAACCCTCTACCGAACTGGTCAGCCTCGCCCGCCGGCTCAAGGTGCTCGACTGACCCCAGCCCGTTTACGCTGCCCTGGTGACGGCCAACGAGACGCCACCCATGGCAACCCCACGCGTCGCCGCAGGCGCCCTCTTCTTCAACGACGAAGGCCACGTGCTCCTCGTACGCCCCAACTACAAGAACCACTGGGACATCCCCGGCGGCTACGTCGAACCCGGCGAATCGCCCCGCGCCGCCTGCATACGCGAAGTCGAAGAGGAACTCGGCCTCGCGCCCCCAATCGGCCCGATGCTGGTCGTTGACTGGGCACCCACCGAGAGCGAAGGCGACAAGATCCTCTTCATCTTCGACGGCGGAGCACTTAGCACCACGCAGGAACACAGCATTCGCTTCGCGGACGGCGAGGTCGCCGAATGGCGCTACGTGCCTGCCCACGACTTGGAACAACACAGCCCGGCCCGGCTCGCTCGTAGGATCCGGACCGCGATCGCTGTTCAAAGCAACGGCGGTTCGACGTACGCCGAGCATGGCATCGCTATCTAGGCCATAGTTTCCATCCAGCGTTCAAGGCGGCCCGCAACGGGCCGCACGCGCCGCCGCCTGGGCGCGCGTCCGTCGCCCCGCTGGCGCTCCGACTCCGGCCACGTAACACGCCCGGCGGCTGGCGCGGAGAGCGGGAAGTTCGGGGCCCCCGAAGACGGGTAGCTCAGGAAACTGGCGGAGGTTCCTTGCCGGCAGCCGGCCACGCCGCGCCCGAGCGACGCGGGCAGGAAAGGGCACGCCGGTTCCACGCGGCGGCTCGCGCCTCTCGCCGGGTCGCGATCACTGCACCTACGGCGGGGGGGTGTCCCTATGGGTTTCGTCAAGCGGGGACGGGGCCTGTCGGGCGTGGTTGGTAGGGGATCTTGTCGCGGAGCATGGCGTATAGGA
>NZ_JBFAML010000054.1:0-12512 GCF_040660295.1 Micromonospora sp. NPDC049891 | reverse complement strand
AGGCACTCGGGTGGAGAACGCCCGGCGAAGCCCTTAACGATCTGTTACCGTCCGCTCAGGACAGTCGTGTTGCAACGACTGGTTGAAACCGGTCAGTTCACCTCATGGGCCTTCACCCGCCGAGTCCAGGAAGCTGGCCTGGCACCCTCAATGGGATCCATCGGCGACTGCTACGACAACGGCATGATCGAGTCGTTCTGGGGCCGCATGCAAACCGAACTACTCAACCGCCGGAAGTGGCGCACCCGCATCGAACTGGCCAACGCGATCTTCGAGTACTGGAGATCTTCCACAACCGACAACGCCGCCACAGCTCACTGGGCATGCTCACCCCGATCGAGTATGAGAAGCTCCACCCGATCGCCCTATCCGCAGCCTGACGCCAACCAACACGGCTCCGAGAGACCCGAGGAACATCAACCCGGGGCTCCCCGAGTTGCGATCCCTGTAGGGGCGATAAGGACCGGCCACTGCTCGCGGAGTGGGGCACGCTGCTCTAACACGTTGCGATCCCTGGTGGGGGCGATGAGGTCACGCCGGCGGAGCGTCGCCGCTGCCTGGCGTGGGCAACTTAGAAGGCAGAGTTGGCAGAAGCCGAGCCGGCTCGGCACCCTCTTCGCCCCTACCAAGTTACGGCTTTGCACTAAAGCCACCAGTGATCCCGGCGTGAGCCCGGACGGCCTAGCATCCGGCGCTATCGAGCACTATCGACTGAGATCCGCAGGGGTAACTAGCTGGACAGATAGATACCCCTACGGACTGCTAAGCTCCGGGATCACAAGCGGATTGAACTTCTGCCAGCGAGATCGGGAAACATCACCGCAGGAGTGGGCGGCATCTTCGCTGCGCTGATCCGCAGCGCGGAGAAGATGCCGCCCACTGTTCACCGGTGCCTTGGCGGGTGATCCGGACAGCCGATCTGGGCCGTCAGCCCCAGTAGCCCATTGCCTGGCGGCCCAGCGACTGCTGGCCTGCAGAGTTGGCGTGGCAGCCGTCGGAGACCTCATTTGGCCGCAGCCGGAAGACGCCGACATAGGTCACGTTCTGGCTGGCGTCGGCGGCGGCTTGGCGGGCGAGACTGTCGGTGAGTTCCGGTCCACCGGAGCCGGCCAGGAAGCACGTCTGACCCTGGTCGTAGAGCGGCTGGCCGGAGATAAGAATGTTCGCGCCGGGCGCCGCGTGCTGGCGGGCGTTGGCGATGAGTTGCCGCACCTCGTTGTAGGTGGCGCCGTTCTGGGAGAAGATGCAGATCTGAATCCAGACGGTCGTGGGCCGGCCATACTGCGCAGCCTGCCGGTCGAAGCTCTGCCAGGAGGCAGAGTTGGTGTTGGTCCAGGACTGCACGACCGCACCGCCGGTGCCGTAGGGACCCCACATACGCTGGCCCCCGACAGCACGGTAGCCCTGTGCGACGTTCTCGGCCATAGAGCAGCCAATGAAGCCCATCGTGTTCGCACCGCCGGATGGCGGGCGGGTCGCCGTCGGGGTGGGCGTCGGACCGGTGCCGTCGCCCTCGCACGACCTGATCTGCGGCCGGGCGCCCGAGTTGCCGTTCATCATCGTGGTGAAACCGAACGTGTTGCCGCTGCCGTTGAAGCGCATCGTCAGCACGGTGTTGTTGTTGCTCAGACTGGCGCTGCCGCTCCAGGTGGTGGTGATCGACTGCGGTGCGTTGACCGCGACAACCACGGTCCAGTTGCTGGCGCCGCTGACCGTCACCGAGGTGTTGTACCGGTCTCCCCAGACCGTGCCGGGCGTCATCGTTGCAGTGCAGGGTGCCGCCTGGGCGGGTGATGCGCCCAGCGGCGTGACCGCGTTAGTCAATGTCATCGCCGCCACGCCAGTTACGGCGGCGACGAGCAGCGCCACGACGGCCGGGAGGAATCGAGATCGCCGCAGCTGCCCTGACGTCGAGTGTGGGTGCACCCCTGTCGGTTCGCCGATCATATCTGTGCCTTCCTTTGAGGACCTGAGCGGTGTGGTGGTCGCGCATAGGCGTGTGGTGGTGGCTTGTCGAGGTCAGTACCGGGAGATCGCCCGGCCTGCTGGTGCTAGCCGGCGGTGCAGGCCAACAAGCAGCCGTCCTCCTCCCGCGCTCCGCAGAGATTGACCGACAACCAGCGTTTGTTCACCATGCGAACAGGAGTTCCCATTGCGTTCATGGCTCGATTGTGACCATACTCATTCGTCGACGTCAATTTATTCCGGAAGGAGGTGGGGCTCCGCTCCGCCAGAACCGGCGGCAGCCAGCACCACACCCAGGTAGCCGCCCCAGCACGGTGGTCATGTGTGCGCACGCATCCCGGCCGCGAGTACAGAAGCGGCATCGACCGCCGGTGCGTCCCGAAGCCGGAAAGCCACACGACAGAGAACGGAGGTACCTCAATGCGAGAAGGTAAGGGCCGCCGCCAGCGGTGGGCTGCGGCTGTTGTCGCGATGACGCTCGCCTACGCCGTCAGTGCGGTGGCCGGCGCGCAGATGGTGCCGGCGGCGGCGGACGTCATCATCGCCGCAGCAAGTGCCGGCTGCGGCCGGACGCCGACCTTGACTAACGGAAACCACTCGTTGCAGGTAGGCGAGACGCAACGTAGCTACATCCTGCGGCTGCCCGCCAACTACAACAACACCAAACCCCACCGCCTGATCTTCGGCATCCACTGGCTGGGCGGAAGCGCCAGCGACGTCGCCAACGGCAACATGATCCAGCCCTTCTACGGACTCCAGGCGCTGGCCAACAACAGCACAATCTTCGTCGCCCCGCAGGGCCTCACCAGCGGAGGGCTCACCGGCTGGCCCAACACTGGCGGCCAGGACGTGACCTTCATCGACAACATCATCCGAACGGTCGAGGCAGATCTCTGCATTGACACGTCGCAGCGATTCTCGCTGGGGTTCAGCTATGGCGGCGGCATGAGCTACGCACTCGCATGCGCCCGGCCAGACATGTTCCGGGCGGTCGCCGTCTATAACGGCGGCTTGATCAGCGAGTGCAACGGAGGCACTCAACCCATCGCGTACATGCAGGTGCATGGCGTCAGTGACACCGTGCTCCCGATCTCCGGCGCACGCACAATGCGCAACAGATTTGTCGCGAGCAACGGTTGCACCGCCGCGAACCCGCCCGAGACGACGGCAGGCAGCGGGACCCATACGAGCTTCACCTATTCCGGGTGCGTGGCCGGGCGTCCGGTTGCCTGGCACACGTTCGACGGCGGACACACGCCCACCCCGACGGACCGCGACGGCTCGCAGTGGCTGCCCGCCGAGACCTGGCGCTTCTTCACCCAGTTCGGTTCGGCGCCGCCGACCGGCAGCCCATCGCCCACCAGCCCGCCGACGGGTACGCCATCCCCGTCGCCCAGCACTCCCCCCGGCTCGGCAGCCTGCCAGGTCGGGTACTCCATCAACGCTTGGAATACCGGCCTGACCACCGCCATCACCATCACCAACACCGGTGGCGCCCCAATCAACGGCTGGTCACTGGCGTTCACCCTGCCGGGCGGACAGACCATCACGTCGGGCTGGAACGCGACCTTCTCGCCGGCCAGCGGTGCGGTGACGGCCCGCAACGTCAGCTACAACGGCACCATTGCGGCCGGAACCTCGGTAAGCCTCGGTTTCCAAGCCACGCACACCGGCGACACCGGAAGACCGACGCAGTTCACGCTCAACGGAGCGACCTGCAGCATCGCCTGACACGACAGAGACAAGTTCACGGGCACCCCTCCTGCCCGGGGCCCCACCCCGTCGACTGGCTGACGCGGTTGGCAACGGATCTGTGGCCTCGGCCGGGAGTCGCTGGTACGCGCGTCGGACGTGGCGTGACTGACTGGGCGGCAGCCCGAGCGCCGGCCCACCTCCGGGTGGGCCAGCACCCACGCACGTGCCGGTCGGCTGCAGCCACATGCCCGGCGGGATCGGTCGCCGCAAGCGCTTGGCACCGGTGCCAGGACGTCCGTGCCGTTCACTCAACACGCCGAGACAGGCCCTCAGGCGGCCCGCACCCGGTGGAGATGTCGGCGATGCTGGCCGTGGCGAGGCTGGATTGCGTACGGTCAGATTCCGCCGGGGAGATGATCATGGCGCGGTTGGCGCCGCTGACCGTCATCCGGGCCGCCCCATTGGTCCGGGTGCCATCGTCGAGGATGACCCGCATCTACGACTCGTAGAACAGCCCGTCGGAGAGGACTAGCGGGTTAGCTTCTGCGACCAGTGGCTCCCCGTCCAGCAGCCACCGAGAGCAGTAGCGTCTCCCCCGGACCGAGGTGCGGGCGCAGGTTGGTGCCCAGGGCAGAGCCTTCGAACTGCCTCTGAGCGGGTTACCTGTGCTGACCATGGCCTCAGCAACCTAAGACCACCCACTGATTCTACTCCCCGCTCGGCTGCCGAGGCAGCAGTCGGAGGTCAGCCTCGATGCGGGAGGCGGCTGCCAACAGCGGTGGGACGAGATCGCGCCGGATCGAGCTCACGGTATTGCGGCCAGCGTGTACCGGTATGTTGATCGCCGCGATGACGTCACCACTGTGGTTACGGATCGGTGCCGCGACGGATCGCAGTCCTTCCTCCAACTCTTGGTCAACGATGGCGTAGCCCTGGCTCCGGATCCGGTTCAGCTCTTGGTGGAGCATCGTTGCCGAGGCGATCGTATGAGAGGTCGGCCTGTCATAGGGTGCGCGTTGAAGATGCAGCGCGATCTCTTGCTCGGGAAGGTGGGCGAGCAGAACCCGCCCCACGGACGTCAGGTAGGCCGGAAACCGGGTGCCCACGCTGATCGACACGGTCATGATCCGCGTCGTTGGGACGCGGGCAATGTACACGATGTCATCGCCATCCAACACGCAGACAGAGGACGATTCACGCACTTCTTTGACGAGCCATTCGAGGTGCGGCTGGGATAGGTCGGACAAGCCGACGTTGGACATATATGCGTAGCCCAGGTCCAGAATTCGAGGAGTGAGCCGGAATCGCCTACCGTCGGTTTGAACGTATCCTAGGGCTACGAAAGTAAGCAGGAAGCGGCGCGCGGAAGCCCGGGTCATACCGGCGGCGTGAGCGACCTCACTGAGTGTCAACTCGGGATTCGCGGCATCGAAGACCCGAATGACTGCCAGTCCACGTTCCAGGGATTGCACGTAGTAAGGCGCGCGGGCGGAGTTGATCAACTGTTCCTCCATACTGGCCTTCTGACTTGAGTTAGCGTAGCTTCCCTCTCAGCCTGTCCACTTAAGGAACGTCCAACGTGGGCGCTATGTAGCTTTTCGCGACAAAAGTCCCACTTTTCAGCTCCGACACGACTTGATCTTCTGGCCGGCGTGTTGCGACCGGCTCTACGCATTGCTGGCCGCGGTCGTCGGGTCGGTGGAAACGCCTGCGGTGCGCACACAACCCACCCACAAGGCAGGACTCACTTGCCTCGCTCGCCGCAGCGTCGATCGAGGCGTACGGCCTGCGCAGTCAACCTACCGACCACAGCACTGGTCAGCAGTGAGGGCACAGGGGACCGGTTCTGCGCGCAGAGTTTCGGCTCGCCGAGTTTCCCTCGACGCCCCGCGGATTGCCGTAAGGGCGGCCACTTTCGGTCACGCCGGAATGGGCCGATTGTCAGGGCTTAGTACTTCAGCCGCACTTGCGTGAACTTCGGTTTCGGCAGGTCATCGGCATGGTTGATATCCGAGTCCTGTCGGTCGCATAGCTGCGGATGTCGTTGCTACGTACGAGACGGATAGGTTGCGGGGCCGCGCCGTCTGTCTGTTGTGGTCGTTCGGCAGGCGGGCAGGATTGGATGATCTGTTGGCGCGTTTCGCGCACCGTTTCGGGCGGACGGAACCGCGTCGGCAGGCGTTGACAGACATGGTCGGGTTGCTGCCGCCGCTGGCGAGCAAGAACGGCTGGACCTTGGCCGAGGCGGCCGGAGATTCACGCCGAACCGGATGCGGCGGCTGCTCAACAGGTCCGCGTGGAAGTCGGATCTGTTCGTGATGACCTGCTCGCCTACGTGGCGGAACATCTCGGCCACGACGACGGAGTGCTGATCGTCGACGAGACCGGCCTTCTGAAGAAGGGGATCAAGTCGGCCCGGGGTGGTGAGGTGGGCGTTGATGAGGTGGTTGCCGGGGTCGGTCCTTCTGCAACGTCCTCCTCCCGAACCGGACGGGCCCGTTTCCGAGCGTCCGGCTTCCGGTGATCACTGGGTGAGTGCGGC
Source organism: Micromonospora sp. NPDC049891 (assembly GCF_040660295.1). Taxonomy (NCBI): domain Bacteria; kingdom Bacillati; phylum Actinomycetota; class Actinomycetes; order Micromonosporales; family Micromonosporaceae; genus Micromonospora; species Micromonospora sp. NPDC049891. The sequence continues at coordinate 6,310 of NZ_JBFAML010000054.1, read as the reverse complement.
CCAGTTCCCAGAGTAGATCTTGTGGTGGCAGTCGGCGCAGACGACGAGCGTCTTGCGCCGCCGCTTGACCATGATCTTCGTCCAGGTTGGGGACCCTCCCGGGCGCAGGCTGTTGCCGACTGCGGCCGGGTCCAGGAGTCCGACGGGGGCCCGCCGACAACCGCTGGTGCTCGTTCGCGTCAGTTGGGGCCGTGATCGTGGTCGTCCGGTCGCGAGGTGAGGGGCCGGGTGCCGGTGTTTGCGCGATCGATGGTCTGGGTGGCGGGTCGGCTGGCGCGCAGTCCGACCACGAGCTGCGCCATCAGGAGCACCAGGACGGACCCGAGTGGGACGGTCCATCCGCCGGACGCCTGGTACAGCGCGCCGACGAGCACCGGTCCACTCGCCGCTAGAATGTAGCCGAGAAATTGAGCGATGGCGGAAAACGCGGTGATCAAGCCGGCCTCGGGTGCGCGTAGAGCAATAAGGAGCAGGGCCAGCGCGATCGAGGCCCCCTGACCGAGGCCAAGCAGTACCGCCCAGAGCCAGCTCGTCGAGCCCGGGGCGAGGAGCATCCCGAGGTAGCCGGCGATGGTGAGTACGGCCGCCCACGCCACGTGTCCGGACTGGGTGCGGGCTCGCGCTGCGAGGGCTGGCAGGGTGAGGGCGGTGGTGATCTGTGTCAGGTTCGCCAGACCGAGCAGATACCCGGCCTGGGCGGGGGCGAGTCCGGCATCGGTGTAGATCGCTGGCAGCCAGGCGAGTGCTGTGTAGAACGTGAGCGATTGCAGCCCCATGAAGCCGGTGACGTACCAGGTGATCGGTGTCCGGAGCAGGGTCCGGAACGGACGAGGGCCACGCGGCTCGACGTGCCGAGCGCGCGTCAGCGGCAGCCAGACCAGCAGTGCCGGTGCGACGAGCAGTGCGACTGCTGCGGCGGTCAGCCGCCAACCGGTGTTGGTGGCCTGCTGTAGTGGCACGGTGAGGCCGCCGGCGAGTGCGGCGCCGAGCACTAGCACCGCGACGTAGATCCCGGTGAGCAGACCTACTCGGTCGGCGAAGTGCCGTCGCAACAGCGGCGGCATCAGCACGTTGAGGATCGCGATGCCGGACCCGGCGAGCGCTGCGCCCAGGTACAGCACCACGGGACCGCCGGCGCTGCGGAGCAGGATCCCCCCGGCGAGCACAGCCAGGCCGGCCAGCACGGTGCGCTCCATACCCAGTCGGTGCACCATCGGCGCGGCGAGCGGCGCGACGATTCCCAGACAGACGACCATGGTGGTGGTGAGCAGGCCACCTGCGGTCGGGGTCAGCCGAAACTCGGCCATGATCTGGTCGAGTAGCGGTGCGACATTGACCAGGGCCGGCCGCAGGTTGAGGGCGGCGAGAACAATTCCGGCGATGAGCAGCGGCCGGGGCCATCGGGGCAGTGGTGCGGGCCGGTGCGGCGGTGTCACGATGCGTTGGGTGGTAGGTGTCTGGGGCCTGTGCCGCCGGCACGCGAGGGTAGGAGACGGAGGTCGGCCTCGATGCGAGAGGCCGATGCCACCAGCGGCGGGATGAGGTCACGTCGGATCGATTTGATCGAGTTGCGACTGGCGTGGACCGGAATGTTGACCGCGGCGACGACGGTGCCGTTGTGGTCGCGGATCGGTGCCGCGACGGAGCGCAGTCCTTCCTCCAGTTCCTGGTCGACGATGGCGTAACCCTGGGCGCGTACCCGTGCCAGTTCGGTACGGAGCATCGCCGCCGAGGATACGGCGCGGGATGTGGGCCGCTCGAATGGGATGCGCTTGAGGTGGAGTTCGATCTCCTGCTCTGGTAGGTGGGCTAGCAGGACCCGGCCGACCGACGTCAGGTAGGCCGGGAACCGGGTGCCGACCGTGATCGATACGGTCATGATCCGGCTGGTCGGGACACGGGCGACGTAGGCGATGTCGTCACCGTCGAGCACGCAGACCGAGGATGATTCGTGCACCTCGTGGACCAGGCGCTCCAGGTGCGGCTGGGCGATTTCCGGCAGGCCGACGCTGGACAGGTACGAATAGCCGAGTTCCAGGATCCTCGGGCTGAGCCGGAACATCCGGCCGTCGGTGTGCACGTAACCGAGGTCGGTCAGGGTGAGCAGGAAACGTCGAGCGGTGGCCCGGGTGATGTCGCAGACGCGGGCGACCTCACTCAGCGTCAACTCGGAATGTGTGGCGTCGAAGGCGCGGATGACCGCCAGTCCGCGCTCCAGGGACTGCACGAAGTAAGGCTCGCGGGAACGCCCGCCCATCGATGGTCCTCCATGCTGTCCTGTTGCTCGGTTCGGCGAAGTCGGAGTGCCGCACCGCCACGCTCGACGGCGCGCTTCCGCTACCCCCTTGCGGCAGCCATCCGACGGCGTCACGCGAGCCGGCGAGTTGCCCGCACTCGACGACCCGCGTGCGCCATGTGAACAGCAGCTCGCCGGATCGCGACAGTATGGCGAGTCGCTGACGGCCGTCAAACCCGCACCTACCAACCGAGATCGCCACTGCATAGGTACCTGTAACGAGTTCGACATGAGCCGTTGACCAGACATGAGGCGGCCCGTACGTTCTCCCTGAGAACGATCGTGCGTATTAAGCACGAGGGCTTGGCTCAGCTAGGAGGGGTTCATGCGTCGTCTCATCACCGGGCTCGCGGCCGCCACGGCCCTCGTGGTCGCGGTCGCAGGATGCGGGTCTTCGAATCCGTCGGACGGTACGGCAGGCAACGGTGGTCCAGCCAGCGTCACGGTCGGGGTCATTCCAATCGTCGACGTGGCGCCTATCTACCTCGGCAAGGAGAAGGGTTTCTTCAGCGACCGGGACATTGATCTGACCCTGGAGACCGGGCAGGGTGGCGCGGCGATCGTTCCTGGGGTGCTCGGGGGGCAGCTCCAGTTCGGCTTCAGCAACGTGACATCACTGATGGTCGCCCAGACCGAGAACGTCCCGATCAAGGCCGTGGTCAACGGGGTGGCCTCAACCGGTCAGGCTGGCGCCGACTTCGGCGCGATCGTGGTCCGAGGCGACAGCGTGATCCAGTCCGCCAAGGACCTCGCCGGCAAGAAGGTCGCGGTCAACACGCTCAAGAACATCGGGGACACCTCGGTCCGCGAGTCCGTCCGCAAGGACGGCGGGGATCCGGCCGCGGTGCAGTTCGTCGAGATCGGCTTCCCGCAGATGCCGGCGGCGCTGGACGCTGGCCAGGTGGACGCAGCCTGGGTAGTCGAGCCATCGCTGTCCGTAGTCAAGGCCGGTGGTGGTCGGGTCGTCGCGTCCAACTTCGTCGACGTGGCACCGGATCTCACCGTGGCCTTGTACTTCACCTCGGACAAGCTACTTCAGGAGGACCCAGGCCTGGTCGAGCGGTTCGTCGAGGCCATGCGGGAGTCGCTGGCATACGCAGACGCCAATCCGGACGAGGTTCGTCGGATCATCGGGACCTACACCCAGATTGACGAGGCCACAGTGGCGGAGCTGACGCTGCCGAAGTGGCCGGCCGACTACAACCGGGAGTCGCTGGAAGTGCTGGCGCGACTCGGTCAGCAGGACGGACTCTTCACCTCCGCACCCGACCTGGACAAGCTGTTCTCATGACGAGGTCCGACTCCCCCGGGGGCGGGACGGCCACGGCCGTGCCCGCCCCCGGCGCCATGGCCGCCGGCATGGGTGCCGGTCCGGCGCGCCGCCGCTGGCCTGGTGCGACGGTCGGCTACGGGCTGGCCGGGCTGGCCATCTTTTTCGGGTTGATCGAACTGCTGCCTCGGGTCGGTATGGTGCCGGCTGCCTACCTGCCACCCACCAGCCGGATCGCGGAGGCGCTCGCTGTCGAGTTCGCCGAGCCGGCGTTCTGGACCGCCGTCGCTGACACCCTGACCAGCTGGATCGCCGGCCTGGCGATCGCCACCGCGGCGGGCATCGTGGTGGGCATTCTCATCGCGGTGGTGCCGCACCTACGCGAGATCACGGCCTCCTCGATCGAGTTCTTCCGTCCGATCCCTTCGGTGGCCCTGATCCCGCTGGTGGTGCTGCTGTACGGCTCCGACCTGCGTTCGACGCTGCTGCTCGTGGTCTACGCCGCGTTCTGGCAGGTGCTCGTCCAGGTGCTCTATGGCGTTCAGGATGTCGATCCGGTGGCGGACGAGACCGCCCGGTCATACGGGTTCAAACGCTGGGCGCGGATCCGCCACGTGTTGTGGCCGACCGCGCTGCCGTACGTGATGACTGGCGTGCGGTTGGCTGCGGCGGTGGCGCTGGTGCTGGCCATCACCGCCGAATTGATCATTGGCTCGCCGGGGCTTGGTAGCCGGATCGCTATCGCGCAGACCTCCAACGCGGTCCCGGCGATGTACGCACTGGTGGTCGTGACCGGCCTGCTCGGTGTACTGATCAATACGGGTGCGCGGCTGGCGGAACGGCGTGTGCTCTCCTGGCACCAGTCCGTCCGTGGAGAGGTGATCTCGTGATCCGGGTTCTCCGTCAGGCCGGACTGGTCATCGCTCTGCCGGCGGTGCTCTTCACCGCATGGTGGATGGCCACCCTGAACAGCGCGAACTTCTACTTCCCGCCGTTGCGTACAATTCTGGGCACCTTTGGCGAGGTGTGGACGGGGCAGCGATTCCTCGACGACGTGCTGCCCAGCGTGGCCCGGCTTGCCGCGGGCTACCTGGCCGCGCTGGTGCTCGGCGTGAGCGTGGGCATCGTGATCGGCTCCTACCGGCGCGTACGAGCGGCGGCCGAACCGGTGCTGGAGTTCCTCCGGGCTATTCCGCCACCGGTGCTGGTACCCGTGATCATGATCTTCGCCGGGATCGGTGACGGAATGAAGGTGTTGGTCATCGTCTCCGGCTGCGTCTGGCCGATCCTGCTGAACACGGTGGAGGGGGTCCGTGCCGTGGACGGTGTGTTGGCCGAGACAGCCCGTTCGTACGGCATCCGGGGCATCAGCCGGCTGCGCCATCTGGTGCTGCGCTCGGCGAGCCCGCAGATCTTTGCCGGTGCCCGGCAAGCGTTGTCCATCGGCATCATTCTGATGGTGATCAGCGAGATGTTCGCGGCCAGCAACGGTCTCGGGTTCGCCGTCGTGCAGTTCCAGCGCAGCTTCGCCATCCCATCGATGTGGAGCGGCATCCTGCTGCTGGGTCTGCTCGGCTTCGCCCTCTCCCTCGTCTTCCGGGCAGTCGAAGCACGAGCACTGGCCTGGTACCACGGGCTACGGCGCACGCAACGATCGTCGTGAACGGCGGGTGCCGGCACGAGCATCGCCAGGAAGGGACACGCATGCTTGAGGTTCGAGGATTGCGGAAGGTCTACGAGGGACGCGAACGCCGGGTGGAGGCGGTACGCGACCTCACCTTCTCGCTTGACGCCGGTGAACTGGTCTGCCTGGTCGGCCCCTCCGGCTGCGGCAAGACGACCCTGCTCAAATGTATCGCCGGGCTACTGGCGCCCACCTCAGGTGAGGTCCTGGTAGACGGTCGTCCGGTGACCGGACCACCGCCGGGCATGGCCGTGGTCTTTCAGGAGTATGGCCGCAGCTTGTTTCCCTGGCACAGGGTGTACGAAAATGTGGAGCTGCCGCTACGGCAGAAGAAGTTGCCACAGGCCCGTCGGCGGGAACTGGTGCGCGAGGCGCTGGCTGCGGTTGGGCTCGCTGACGCGCACCGCGCATACCCATGGCAGCTCTCCGGTGGCATGCAGCAGCGCGTCGCGATCGCTCGGGCCGTCGCGTACGAGCCCAGCGTACTGTTGATGGACGAGCCGTTCGCCGCGGTGGACGCGCAGACCCGTGCGGACCTGGAGGACCTGATCCGCGACCTGTGGCACAAGCTACGGGTGACTGTCCTGTTCGTCACCCACGACATCGACGAGGCGGTCTACCTCGGCCAGCGGGTGCTGATCCTCTCCTCTTCGCCGACAGTGATACAGGAACAACTCACTATTGATTTGCCGGATACCCGCGACCAGCTGCACACCCGGGCCGACCCCCGCTTCACCAGCCTGCGTACCCACGTCTACGAGCAGATCCAGGCCGCCAAAGGCAAGACGGACGTACCGTCCGGCAACGTACCGGCAGCCGAGAAACCCGAACCTCCCGACACGAAACCGGACCTCGACCGCGCAACGGCGTGAACATCCCTGCCGTCTACGTCGTCCATACCCCGACCAACCGGTCAGCGCAGGTTCTCGGCGACACGTGCCGAACCTGACCGACGCCAGGCATGGGCCTCCGCCCCACGCGGGATGAGCGCGGAGCGGAGGCCAACTACCGATGTGTTCAACCTTCGGGCCGACCGGTCACCGTCAGCCCCAGTACGCTA
>NZ_JBFAML010000053.1:0-13480 GCF_040660295.1 Micromonospora sp. NPDC049891 | reverse complement strand
CCTGCCCGCGTTGATCAAGAAGTTTTCGTCGGATTCCGGCGCCCCGAGCGACGCAAACTTCTTGATCAACGCGGTGGTGGGGGTGTGGGTGGGTTGGGCGTGGGTGGTGGGGGGCGGGCGCATAGGATGTGCGGTCATGGCGCGCGTGCTTACTCCCCGGGCTGAGGACTTTCCTCGCTGGTACCAGGACCTCATCGCCAAGGCGAAGCTGGCCGACAACGGGCCGGTGCGAGGGACCATGGTGATCCGGCCGGCCGGCTATGCCATCTGGGAGCGGATGCAGGCCGAGATGGACGACCGGATCAAGGCCGCCGGGGCGGAGAACGCGTACTTCCCGTTGTTCATCCCGGAGAGCTACCTCAAGCGCGAGGCCGAGCACGTCGAGGGCTTCTCGCCCGAGCTGGCCGTGGTCACCCACGGCGGTGGCAAGCAGCTCGCCGAACCGGTGGTGGTGCGGCCCACGAGCGAGACGGTCATCGGCGAGTTCATGGCCAAGTGGATCGACTCGTACCGGGACCTGCCGCTGCTGCTCAACCAGTGGGCCAACGTGGTCCGCTGGGAGCTGCGCCCCCGGGTGTTCCTGCGGACCAGTGAGTTCCTCTGGCAGGAGGGGCACACCGCACACGCCACCAGGGAAGACGCCCGGGCCTACGCCCGCAAGATCCTGCACGAGGCGTACGAGGACCTGATGGTGAGCGTGCTCGGTATCCCGGTGGTGGTCGGGCTCAAGACCGCTCGCGAGCGCTTCGCCGGGGCGACCGCCACCTACACCTGCGAAGGCATGATGGGCGACGGTAAGGCGCTCCAGCTCGGCACCAGCCATGAGCTGGGCCAGAACTTCGCCAAGGCCTTCGACATCAGCTACTCCTCGGCCGAGGGCGGCCGGGAGCACGCCTGGACGACCTCCTGGGGCACCTCGACCCGGATGCTCGGCGGCCTGATCATGTGTCACGGCGACGACAACGGGCTGCGGGTGCCGCCGAGGCTGGCGCCGACCCAGGCGTACGTCATGGTGGTCAAGGAGGGTGACGGCGTCACCGAGGCCGCGGTCAAGCTGCGCGACGCGCTGCGTGACGCCGGCGTCCGGGTGGCGCTCGACGACCGCACCGACACCCCGTTCGGCCGCCGGGCCGTCGACGCCGAGCTGCGCGGCTACCCGGTACGCGTCGAGGTCGGTCCCCGTGACCTGGCCGCCGGCAACGCGGTGGTGGTCCGCCGTACGGACAGCTCGAAGGCGCCCACGCCGGTGGCGGACGTGGTCGGTGCGGTGCTCGCCGCCCTGGACGCCGACCAGCGGGCGCTGCACGACCAGGCGCTGGCCTTCCGCGAGTCGCGCACGGTCGAGGTGGCGACGCTCGACGAGGCATTGGCGGCGGCAACCACCGGCTGGGCCCAGGTGCCGTGGTCCGCCGTCGGCGTCGACGGCGAGGCGAAGGCCAACGCCCAAGGCGTAACCGTCCGCTGCCTGGTCCGCGCCGACGGCTCCGTCCCCGACACCGAGGACGAGCCCAACCTGATCGCCATCCTCGCCCGCGCCTACTAACCCCCACCCCACCCCCTAGCCTGGTTGATCATGAGGTTGGCGGCGAAGTTGATCGCTCCGACTGCCGCTAACCTCATGATCGACAGCAAGTCGGGCGGGCGTGGTGGGTGTGGGGCGGCGGTAGGGTCGGGGGCGTGAGGTTCGAGCCGGGTCGGTTGGTCGTGCACCGCAATGTGCGGCGGGGACGGGTCGGCTGGGTCCGGCCGGCCCGGGTGGTCAGCGACGACGAGCGAGGGCTGCTGCTCTGGGTGGCCGAGGGCACACCGGTGGCCGGCGAGGTCAACGAGGCCGGGCTGGGCATGCGGGCGGTGCCCTTCCGGGAGTGGCTGACCCCGACCTACCGGCTGGCACAGGGCCACTGGAACGGCCCGCCGCTGTTGAAGTTCCTGCCCACCGGCGCGGCCCACTCCGTCTGGTGGTTCCGCGACGTGCGAGGCTGCTTCGCCGGCTGGTACGTGAACCTGGAGGAACCCGGCGTCCGCTGGGACGACGGCGGGCTGGCCGGCGTCGACATCGTCGACCAGGACCTCGACGTGTGGGTCCGTCCGGACCGCAGCTGGGAGTGGAAGGACGAGGACGAGTTCGTCGAGCGGCTGGCCTTCCCGGAGCACTACTGGGTGACCGACGAGGCGGCGGTGCGGGCCGAGGGTAAGCGGGTGATCGCGCTGGCCGAGGCTGGTGTCTTCCCCTTCGACGGCACCTGGTGCGACTTCACCCCGCCGGCGCAGTGGTCCGTGCCGGACCGCCTGCCCGACGGCTGGGATCGGTCCCCGGTCCGCTGACCCCGTCGGCTGTGTTCTTCGTCACGTATGACCCGCCTCGGGTGACCCGGGCCGGTGCGGTGTGAGCGTTCCGCGGGGGATCTGGCAGAATGGCTGGCTGGTATCCGGCGCGTGTCCGGCGCCCTCTAACCCGGGCGCGTCGCCAGTCCACCCGAGCGGTCTCCGGCCCAACCCCACTGTGCCGGTTGGCGCTCACCCATGCACACCGCCCGTACCGGGTCGGTGAGATCGCAACAGGAGCGAAACAACCGTGGCCGTAAAGATCCGGCTCCTGCGGATGGGCAAGATCCGCAACCCGCAGTACCGCATCGTCATCGCCGACTCGCGCACCAAGCGCGACGGCCGGGCGATCGAGTTCGTCGGGATCTACCAGCCGAAGGAAGACCCTTCGGTGATCGAGGTCAAGTCGGAGCGGGTCCAGTACTGGCTGTCCGTCGGCGCCCAGCCCAGCGAGGCGGTGCAGCGGCTGCTGGAGCTGACCGGCGACTGGCAGAAGTTCAAGGGCCTGCCGGCCCCGCCGCCGCTGAAGGTCGCTCCCGAGCGGGCCGACCGCAAGGCGGCCTACGAGGCCGAGGCGAAGGCAGCCGCTGGCGTGGCCGACACCCCGGCCAAGCCGGCGAAGAAGGCCACCAAGGCCGCTGAGGCACCGAAGGCCGAGGAGGCTCCGAAGGCCGCTGAGGCGCCGAAGGCTGAGGAGCAGCCCGCCGCGGACTCCGGCGAGCAGGCCTGACATGGCGCTGCGGCCGGCGTTGGAGCACCTGGTCAAGGGCATCGTCGATCACCCTGACGACGTACGCGTCCGGATGGTCGACTCCCGTCGGGGCAAGCGGCTGGAGGTCCGGGTGCATCCCGAGGACCTGGGCACCGTGATCGGGCGGTCCGGTCGGACCGCCAAGGCACTGCGCCAGGTGATCGGCTCCATCGGTGGGCGCGGCGTACGCGTCGACATCGTCGACTCGTACTGATGCAGCTCATCGTCGGCAGGATCGGCAAGCCGCACGGCATCCGCGGTGAGGTCACCGTGGAGGTGCGGACCGACGAGCCCGAGACGCGGTTCGCTCCCGGCATGGTGTTGGGCACCATGCCGGGGGCGAATGCCGCCAAGACACCCGCCGCCCAGCCCGCACCGGACGGTCCCGGTGTGCCGTTCCGAGTGCCTGACGAGCTGACGGTCGAGTCGGCGCGTTGGCACCAGGGGCGGTTGCTCGTGGCCTTCGGTGGGGTGCTGGACCGCGACGTCGCCGAGGCGCTGCGCGGCACCCTGCTCGCGGTGGACAGTGCCGACGTGGCACCGCCGGAGGATCCGGAGGAGTTCAACGACCACCAGCTGGTCGGGCTCGCCGTGGTCACCCCGACCGGTGAACGGTTGGGCGAGGTCGCCCGGATCGACCACGCTCCCGCCTCCGATCTGCTGGTGCTGCGGCGTCCCGAGGGGCACACGGCGCTGATCCCGTTCGTCAAGGAGATCGTCCCCGAGGTCGATCTCGCCGGTGGCCGGGTCGTGGTGGACCCGCCCGGCGGCCTGCTCGATCTCTAGCTGGCGGAGCACCCCTGATGCGCGTCGACATTGTGTCGATCTTCCCGGAGTACTTCGCACCGCTGGACCTTTCGTTGATCGGCAGGGCCCGTGCCAACGGGACGCTGCGGCTGGCCGTACACGATCTGCGCGGCTGGACCCACGACGTGCACCGGACCGTCGACGACACCCCGTACGGCGGCGGGCCCGGCATGGTGATGCGGCCCGAGCCGTGGGGCGAGGCGTTGGACGCCTTGGCGCCGGTGGAGCTGACCCCGCCACGGCTGCTGGTGCCGTCGCCGGCCGGCGTCCCCTTCACCCAGGCGATGGCCCACGAGTTGGCGGCCGAGCCGCACCTGCTCTTCGCCTGCGGTCGGTACGAGGGCATCGACCAACGGGTCCTCGACCACGCGGCGACGCGGATGCCGGTCACCGAGGTCAGCCTCGGTGACTACGTGCTCTTCGGCGGTGAGGTGGCGGTGCTGGTGATCCTGGAGGCGGTGACCCGGCTGCTGCCGGGGGTGCTCGGCAACGCCGGCTCGCTGGCCGAGGAGTCCCACGCGCACGGATTGCTGGAAGCGCCGATGTACACAAAGCCGGCGACCTGGCGCGGACTGCCGGTGCCGGAGGTGCTCCGCTCTGGCGACCACGGCCGGATAGCCCGCTGGCGCCGCGACGAGGCGCTGGTCCGGACCGGTCACCGCCGGCCGGACATGCTCACCGGGCTGGACCCGCAGAGCCTGGACAAACGGGACGTGGCGGCGTTGGACCGGGCCGGATTTCAGGTGCCCGGACCGGATGTGGCAAAGTAGAGGGGTTGCCGCAGTCGTCTGCGCCCGTGGGCGGCTGCGAGGATCCCCGACCGGGGTCGGTTCGCACCGGCCACCACCCGGGGATCAGTATCACCCATCCGCGCGCCGATTGACGGTGCGCCGTGAGCCTCACGAGGACGCAGCGATGAACATCCTGGACGCCCTTGACGCCCAGTCGAAGCGCACCGACCTGCCCGACTTCCGTGCCGGTGACACCGTCAAGGTGCACGCCCGGGTGGTCGAGGGGGCCCGGTCCCGGGTCCAGATCTTCCAGGGCGTGGTCATCCGCCGCCAGGGTGCCGGGCTGCGCGAGACCTTCACCGTCCGCAAGCTCAGCTTCGGCGTCGGCGTCGAGCGGACCTACCCGATCAACAGCCCGGCGATCGACCGGATCGAGGTCGTGGTTCGGGGTGACGTCCGCCGGGCCAAGCTCTACTACCTGCGTGAGCTGCGCGGCAAGAAGGCCAAGATCAAGGAGCTGCGCGAGAAGCAGCCGAGCTGACGTCGCGCTGCGCCACGCCGCCCGAGCTGCGCGTATGCCGTACTGGCCAGTCCGCACTACCCTGGTCGTACGGGCGCAGCGCGGCGGTACCCGCCTCGTGTGGCGGGTGACCTCCACTACCGCCCGGGGAGCCTCGACGAGGTTCCCGGGCGGTAGTCGTTTCTGCGGACCGGGGAGTGGGCGTGGTACAGGCGCTTGACGACAGCGGTGCGGCCGATCCCTGGCGCCGACGTGCCCGGCGAGGTAAGCGGCAGATGCCGCTCTGGCAGGAGCTGCCGCTGCTGCTCATCGTCGCCTTCTGTCTGGCCGTGCTGATCCGTACCTTCCTGCTCCAGGCGTTCTTCATTCCCTCCGGGTCGATGGAGGACACCCTGCTCGTGGGTGACCGGGTGGTGGTCAACAAGGTCGTCTACAACGTCCGGAACCCGCAGCGCGGCGAGGTGGTGGTCTTCCGGGGCACCGACCAGTGGGTTCCACAGGTGGATGCGCAACCGCCCACCACCTTCGCCGACAAGCTCGGCCGCACCGTCGGCGATCTGATCGGCGTCGGTCGTCCGGGGGAGAAGGACTTCATCAAGCGCGTCATCGCGTTGCCCGGGGACCGGGTGAGCTGCTGTGACGACCAGGGGCGGGTGCTTGTCAACGGCACCCCGTTGGACGAGTCGGCGTACGTGCTGCGTGACTCGCCGCTGGATCTCCCGCCGAACCCGGAGGAGTGCCGCTCCCGGCGGTTCGAGGAGATCGTCGTCCCGCCCGGCCAGATGTTCGTCCTCGGCGATCACCGGCAGGTCTCGCAGGACGCGCGCTGCCAGGGCACGGTGCCGATCGACAACGTGGTGGGCCGGGCGTTCGCGGTGGTCTGGCCGTCCGACAGGTGGCACTCGCTGCCGATCCCCGAGACCTTCGCCACCGTCGCCCCGCCGCCCACCGCGGCCGGCGGTGCGGCTCCGGTCCGCCCCACCTCCGACGGAGGTGTGGTGCTACTCCTCCCGATTGCGGCCACACTATCCGTTCTCGCGCGTTCCGGACGGTGGCGCTCGGTCGGGCAACGTAGGCTCCTCCCGTGATTGACGAGCAGACCGACAAGCCGCGCCACTCCTTCTGGAAGGAACTGCCCATCCTCCTCGGGGTGGCGATCCTGGTCGCGGTACTGGTACGTGCCTTCGTACTGCAGACCTTCTTCATCCCCTCGCCGTCGATGGAGAACACTCTCAAGATCGACGATCGGGTGCTTGTCAACAAGCTCGTCTACCACACCCGCTCGCCGCATCGCGGCGAAGTGATCGTCTTCAAGGCACCGCTGGAGTGGAGTGGCAATCCGGCGGGGGAGGACTTCATCAAGCGGGTCATCGGCGTCGGCGGCGACCGGGTGGTCTGCTGCGACGACCAGGACCGCCTCATGATCAACGGTGCGCCGCTGGACGAGCCGTACATCTTCTCGGTGGACGGCCAGCGGGACAAGCCGGCGGACCAGGAGTTCGACGTGCAGGTGCCGGAGGGCCGGCTCTGGGTCATGGGTGACCACCGCTCCGCCTCCGGTGACTCCCTGGAGCACTACCAGCAGTCCGGGCAGAACATCGAGTCCGCCACCATCCCCGAGCAGGACGTGGTGGGGCGGGCCTTCACGATCTTCTGGCCGTTCGACCGGGCCACCATCCTGACCGTGCCGGACGAGTTCGACGCGATACCGAAGTCCTGACCAGGACCGGGGCCAGCGCGGGCCGGCAATTGCCCGACAGCGCCGGTGGTGCCGGGCGTGGGCGACGTCGTAGGCGTCTGGCAGTCTGGTGCGGTGACCGTCTACACCCCCAGGTGTGCCGCTCGCGTCCTCCTGGTCGACGCGACCGGCCGGTTGCTGCTGTTCCGCGGCTTCGACCCCGCTCGCCCGGAACGCGGGCGGTGGTGGTTCACCCCGGGCGGGGGCCTCGACCCGGGGGAGACGTACGCCGAGTGCGCCGTCCGTGAACTGGCTGAGGAGACCGGGTTGCGGCTGACCGTGGCCGACGTCGGCCGGCCGGTGCACGCCGACGTCACCGAGTTCTCCTTCAACGGCGTGTGGTACCGGCAGGAGCAGCAGTTCTTCCTGGTCCAGGTGGCGGCGCACGAGGTCGACACGGCGGGCTTCAGCGAGGTGGAGCGGGGCAGCGTCGACGGTCACCGGTGGTGGTCGGCAGACGAGTTGAGCGGTACCGGGGAGCGCTGCTACCCACTTGACCTTGCAGAGGTGCTGGCCCGCGCGTTGGCTGGTACGACGGCTGTCACCGAGGGACGGGCATGCTGACTCCACCACGCACCGTGGTACGCCGTGAGGCCGGACTCTACGCCCTGGAGCGGGCCCTGCAACGGCGCGGTTTCCTGCACGTCGCGGGTGCCGACGAGGCTGGCCGTGGTGCCTGCGCGGGGCCGCTTGTCGCCGCCGCCGTGGTGCTGCCGGAGGGCCGGCGGGGCGAGATCGACGGTCTGGCCGATTCCAAGTTGCTGACCCCGGCCAGCCGGGAACGGATTCACGACGAGGTCGTCGAGCGCGCTCTGGCGTACACGGTGGTGGTCATCCCGGCCGACGAGGTCGACGCCCGAGGGCTGCACGTGTGCAATCTGGCCGCGATGCGGCGGGCGCTGGCCTCGCTGGCGGTCCGGCCGGAGTACGTGCTGACCGACGGGTTCGGCGTCGACGGCCTGGGCGTACCCGGTCTCGCGGTGTGGAAGGGTGACCGGGTGGCCGCCTGCGTGGCGGCGGCGAGCGTGCTGGCCAAGGTCACCCGGGACCGGATCATGGTGGACCTGGACGCCGAGCATCCCGGCTACGGGTTCGCCGAGCACAAGGGGTACATCACCGCTGAGCACACCGCCGCCCTGCGCGAGCGTGGGCCGTGCCACGAGCACCGTTTCTCGTACGTGAACGTGGCAGCCGTCTCCGGGCTCGACGACCGGCCACCCCGCTCCCGGCGACCGCTGGGCGCAAGCCGGGATGAGCCGATGGAGCACTCGGGCGCCGCAGGGGGTACCGTCGGCGTGGCGTTGGGCGAGCAGCCTCGGCCTCCGGCGCCGGTGGGGGAAGATGTGGTCATGGAAGGCGGAGTGCGATGAGCGCGGAAGATCTCGAGAAGTACGAGACCGAGATGGAGCTCCAGCTCTACCGGGAGTACCGCGACATCGTCCGCCAGTTCTCCTACGTGGTGGAGACCGAGCGCCGGTTCTACCTGGCCAACCAGGTCGACCTGCACGTGCGCAACTCCGACGGCGAGGTCTACTTCGAGGTCGAGATGCACGACGCCTGGGTCTGGGACATGTACCGACCCGCCCGGTTCGTGAAGAATGTTCGGGTGATGACGTTCAAGGACGTGAACGTCGAGGAGTTGGAGAAGCCGGACATCTCCCTGCCCGCCGACTCCGGCTTCGGCGGCTGAGCCCGCGTACCGCCCACGGGCGGCGACGGCGGACCCCCACCCGCCGCGATCGTCCGCGCCATCCCGCATCGCATCGTCCACAGTGCACCGGTCGGTCGCCGACGGCCTCCGGACGCTGGCGGTGCCGCGGGTAAGCCGACGATCATTGCGGTACCAGGCGTACCGGTCGCGGGCCACGTGCTGAGCCTGGCGTCGGTCACCCATAACAGATCATCCAGCTTGTGCGTGGACTGTCCACAGGACGCCCGGTCGTCCACAGGTGGACTCTCCGGGGCGGTGCAGGTCGGCGGACCCGGCCAGGCTCGACAGCATGCGACCACGGATGTCGATACTCGGTGGACTCACGACGCTCCTGCTGCTGGCACCACCCGCACCGGTGGACGCGGCCCGGGCACCCGGATGGTCGCACCCTGCGGCCACCCCGAGCGGGTGGTCGCCGGCTCCGGCCACCCCGAGCGGACGCTTGGTCCCGCCCGCCGCCGGTGACACACCGGGCCCCGGACCGTCGCGGTGGCCGGTCGACGGCGCGTCGCAGACCGGCAACCCCGGACCGTTCCGGTGGCCGGTCGACGGGGTGCCACAGCCGGTGCGCAGGTTCGACCCGCCGCCCCGGCCGTGGCTGGCCGGCCATCGGGGGATCGACCTGCTCGCCCCTGCCGACGCCACGATCCGGGCAGCCGGTGCCGGCACGATCCTCTTCGCCGGCATGGTCGCCGACCGGCCGGTGGTCACCGTCGGGCACGCCGACGGCCTACGGACCACCTACGAACCGGTCCAACCGGCAGTCACGGCAGGCACGGCGGTGTCGGCCGGTGCACCCCTGGGCGCGCTGCTGCCCGGGCACGCCGGTTGTCCCGCCGCTGCCTGCCTGCATTGGGGACTGCGCCGGGGGGACGACTATCTCGACCCGCTCGCCCTGCTCGGTCTCGGACGGGCCCGACTGCTGCCCCTCGGCGACGTCACCGTCGGCCGGGTGCGTCCGCTCACCGCTGCGCGAGCAGGCCGGGCAACCCGACGGCGAGCCGCTGATACTCCTCGGGCGCGTTGTAGACCTGCCCGCACAGCCGCAGCCATCCGCGTCCGTCCCAGGCCATGACCGCGACCTGGGTGGCCAGCCGTTCGGCGATCCGGGTCTGCAACGCCCGGGCACCGTCCAGGGTCGTGGCCAGGCCCGCCGGCAACGGGATGAGCCGCATGGCGACCGTCGGTCCGCCGGGGTCGGGCAGGTCGGCCGGTGGCACGCCGAGCGCGTCCCCCACCACCCGCTGTCCGTACGCGGCCAGTCCGGCGTTGTGCGCGCGTACCCGGTCGACGCCGAGGCTGCGCAGCGTGTAGAGACCCGCTGGGGCGCTCAACCAGGCCGTGTAGTCCGAGGTGGCCTGCCACTCCAGGCGGGCCGGGAACCCCGAATCCTGTTCCCAGGAGACCACCAGCGGCTCGATCCGCTCCCGCCACTGCGGCGCCACCACGAGCACGGCGGTGCCGCGTGGGGCGTACCCCCACTTGTGCAGGTTGCCCACCCAGAAGTCGGCGCCGATGTTGCGTACCGACGCCGGCAGCATGCCCGGAGCGTGCGCGGCGTCGACAAGCACCGGTACGCCGTGCTCCCCGGCCACCCCGACGATCGCGGCGACCGGGAACAGCCGGGCCGTGGCCGAGGTGAGCTGGTCGACCACCAGCAGGCGGGTACGGCCCGGACGCAGTCCGGCCCGCACGATCTGCACCACCTCATCGTCGGTGGCGGTCAACGGCACCCGCAGGACCCGGTGTGTCGCCCCGGTGCGGCGGCACTCCCGGGCGATGGAGTGGTCGACCGCACCGTAGCCGTGGTCGGTGGTGAGCACCTCGTCACCGGAGCGCAGCCCCAGGGACTGGAGCACCACCGCGACACCGGTGGTGGCGTTCGTGGTCAGAGCGGTGCCCTCAGGGTCGGCGCCGAGGAAGCCCGCCAGATGCCGGCGCGTGTGCGCGACCCGGTCGACCAGACCCTGCGTGAAGAAGCGCAGCGGGTCGGCCTCCATCTCGTCGCGCAGCCGTTGCTGCGCCCGCTGCGCCACGATCGGCACCGCCCCGAACGAGCCGTGGTTGAGGTGACTGACCGCCGGGTCGAGGGAGAAGAGCAGGCGGGCGCCCGCGATCGGCTCGGGCGGCGGCGGGACGCTCACCTGATGATCATAGCCGTCGGGCTCGGCGGGCCCGTGGTGCTTGCCGCCGCATCACCGGTCAGGGATGACGTGCCGCCTCTCACGGTCAGGGACCGCCTCCCGCCGCCTGTAGCCGCCGATCCCTGCCGGTTGCTGGCGTTTCTCGCCGCCCGTGCCGCCCGGACCGTGCGGTCGTCAGGCGCGGGGGTGGGCCTGACGGTAGGCGGCCCGGAGTCGTTCCACCGAGACGTGCGTGTAGATCTGGGTGCTGGCCAGCGAGGAATGCCCGAGCAGTTCCTGCACCGCCCGCAGGTCCGCACCGCCTTCGAGCAGGTGGGTGGCGGCGGAGTGGCGCAGCGCGTGCGGGCTGGTCCGGGGCAGTCCCGCCGCCTCGGCGTAGCCGCTGACGATCCGGCGGGCCGTGGTCGGGTGCAACCGGCCGCCCCGGGCACCGAGCAGCAGCGCGTCGCGGGAATCGGGGACCGCCAGCACCGGCCGTCCGTGCCGCAGCCAGTCGTCGAGGGCGCGCTGCGCCGGCAGCCCGTACGGCACCGTCCGCTCCCGCCCGCCCTTGCCCCGTACCCGGACGACCCGCCGGCCCTGGTCGACGTCGGCCGTGTCGATCCCGCACGCCTCGCTGACCCGTACCCCGGTGCCGTAGAGCAGTTCGAGCAGCATCCGGTCACGCAGCCGCACCGCCGCATCGGTGTCACCGGACGCGCCGGTGCCGGGTCGGTCTTCGCTGGACGGCGGGTCGGTGGGCGATGCCAGGCCGACGGATACGGGCGTGGCCGGGCGGTGGGCGGGTTTCTCCACGAGCAGTGCCGCCTGCTCGGGACGAAGCACCGTGGGCAGTGTCCGGCGTGGCCGGGGGCTGGCCAGCGTGGCGGCGACGTCGGTGGGCAGCAGCCCTGTCCGGTGGGCCCAGGCGCTGAAGGTCCGGGCCGCGGCTGCCCGGCGGGCCAGCGAGGTGCGGGCGGCACCGGTCGTGCGTTGCCGGGCCAGCCAGCTGCGTACCGTGTCGAGGCTCAGTTCCGCCACCTCGGTGCAGCCCATCCGTCGAGCGTGATCCAACAGCGATACCAGATCGGCGACGTACGCCCGCACCGTGTGTGCCGAGCGGTTACGGACCGAGGCCAGATGCCCCGCGAACTCGTCCACCGCGTCCCGCAGCGGCGCCGGCAGCGCGTCGTGCATCGCCCGGGTGCCGTTGGCGGCCGGTCCCTGCGCGCCCATCCTGCCCACGAGATCCACCCTACGGTCGGCACGCCCGGACCGCGAACACGTGGCCCGCTCGGCGACACCCGATGATCAGGCGGAAGATGGGGCGTCACCGTCGGCCGGCCCGGTCACCGGCGCGGCCGGACCGGCCTGGCCGGCATGGTTCGCCGGCTTGGCGTGACCAGGGCGTAGCCGTCGTCGCGGCGTACCACAAGTGCCAACTCCTCCAACAGGGACAGTTTGCGCAGCACCGTGCGGACGGCGAGGCCGGCCCGCGCGGCGAGGGTGTCCACGTCCATCCGACCGCGTCGCGGCATCGCCTCCACGATCGACCGGGCGTCGTCGTCGAGCAGATCGGTGGGCCGTTCGGGCCCACGCGGCACCGG
Organism: Micromonospora sp. NPDC049891; assembly: GCF_040660295.1. Lineage (NCBI taxonomy): Bacteria > Bacillati > Actinomycetota > Actinomycetes > Micromonosporales > Micromonosporaceae > Micromonospora > Micromonospora sp. NPDC049891. The sequence continues at coordinate 1,167 of NZ_JBFAML010000053.1, read as the reverse complement.
GGCCAGCTCGCCGATCCGGCCCACCTCCTCCAGCACCTGTGCCAGGCCGGTCACCAGCCGCGCCTTCGGTTGCTCCCGAAGGATCTCGTGGGCTCCGACCGACATCGCCGAGGTGACCGGGCCCGGCACCACCATCGCCGGTCGCTCCAGGGCGATGGCCCGTCGGGTGGTCTGGGTCGCGCCGCTGCGGGCCGCCGCCTCGACCAGCACGGTGCCCCGGGTGCCCGCCGCGATCACCCGGTTGCGGATGAGGAAGCGGGGACGCAGTGGCTCCGCACCCGGCGGCCACTCGCTGACCAGCAGACCGGTGTCGGCGATCCGGTCGAACAGCGCCGCGTTGCCCAGTGGGTAGGCGCGGTCCACACCGCAGGCGAGCACCGCGACGGTGAGCCCGCCGGCGGTCAACGCTCCCCGATGCGCGGCGGCGTCGATGCCGAACGCGCCGCCGGAGACGACGGTCCAGTCCCGGTCCGCCAGCCCGTAGCCCAGATCAGTGGCGATGTGGGTGCCGTACGCGGTGGCGGCGCGCGCCCCCACCACCGCAACGGACCGGTCCAGCGCCTCGGCCAGTGGCCACGACCCGCGTACCCAGAAGCAGAGCGGCGGTGCGGTCTCGATGTCCACCCGGCGGCGTGCGTCGGAGAGCCGGAGCGTGCGCAGGTGCTCGACTGTCCCCGGCCACTCGTCGTCGCCGGGGATCACGACCCGGACCCCGAGCCGGTCGGCGCGGTGCAACGCCTCGGCGGCGATCACCCTCGCGTCACCGGCCCGGCTGCGCGCCGCCACGGACTCGCGCAGCGCCTGCTGTGGTGCTCCGCCGTCCAGCAGCAGGTCCAGCGCGTCCACCGGGCCGAACTCGTCGACCAGCCCGTGCACCGACCGGGTACCCGGTTCGGCCAGCCAGGTCAACGCCACCCGCGCCAGGGTCAACTCCTCGTGCGTGCTCACGTGCCCTCTCCCGTCCTGAGCGTGATGGCTTCGTTGACGTCTCCCGCGTCCGGTCGGGCCCGCCCGTCGAGGTCGGCGATGGTCCAGGCGAGCACATGGATACGGATGAGGCATATCTCGGCGGGTCGTCGCAAGGCCGCCTCGGGGTGTGTGCAGATGGTGAAAATCCGTGTACACCTCGCTTCCTTGTCGATTCCGGACACGCGCAAGCTCGGGTCG
>NZ_JBFAML010000052.1:0-16585 GCF_040660295.1 Micromonospora sp. NPDC049891 | reverse complement strand
AGTAGGACACCGCCGGACATTCTTCCGTTTGAGGGCCACCCGTCAGGGGTGGCCCTCAAACGCGTGTCTGAGCCTCGTCGGGCACCATTTTCGCCCTGGTCGCAGCCTTCCGGCTGCCCGCCGAGTGGCCCGGGAACCGTTAAATCGGAGGCAGTTGACGCCGGCCGACCAATACCATCGCGCGAGTGACGGCACGTACGGCGGAACGGCCGGCCACCGATCCGCTGTGGCGGGACCGCAACTTCACCGTGTTCTGGTCGGCGCAGACCCTCTCCGTGGTCGGTGACGGGTTCGCCGCGCTGGCGATACCGCTGCTCGTACTCCAGTTGACCGGCTCGGTGGCGCTGATGGGCCTGCTGACCGCGGTCGCCGGGGTGGCCTCGGTGGTCACCGCGATCTTCGCTGGTGTGCTTGTCGACCGGACGGACCGCAGACGCCTGCTCATCGGTGCCGACCTCGTCCGAGCCGGACTGTTCGCCGCCATACCGCTGACCTGGCTGTGGGGGCCGCAGCTGTGGCTGCTCTACCTGGTGCTCCCGGCGAGCGCGGCGGTCGGCATGGTGTTCCGGGTGGCGTACGTGGCGGCGGTGCCGGGGCTCGTCGACGTCAGGCGGATCACCGAGGCGAACGGCAAGCTGTCGGCGAGCTACGCGGTCGCCGGCATCGGCGGTCCGCTGCTGGCCGGGTTGGTCGTCGCCGGCTTCGGCCATTCGACAGCGATCGCGGTGAACGCGGCGAGCTTTGCCGTGGCGGCTGCCGGCCGCAGCTTCGTACGGCTGCGGCAGGACGGGCCGTCGCGGACCGCGATATCGCTCGCCGGCCTGCGCGACGAGTTGCTGGAAGGGGCACGTTTCCTCTGGCGGCATCCGGTGCTGCGCGGCCTCACCCTGCTGTTGTCGGCGTTCATCTTCCTCACCTACGGGCTCGACGACGTGTTGATCTACCACGTGCGGCACAACCTGCGTGGCACCGACCGCACGGTCGGCCTGGTGCTGGGAGTGGCCGCTGCCGGTACGCTCCTCGGTTCGCTCGCGGTGGCTCCGCTGCGGCGCCGGCTCGGCTTCGGGGCGACCTGGTCGGGAAGCCTGGCGCTGGCCGGCGTGGCCGTGGCGGTGCTGGGCTCGGCGCGTACGGTGCCGGTGGTCGCGGCCCTGGCGGCGGGCTACCTGGGTGCGGTCGCGGTCGGGGCCATCTGTTCGCTGTCGCTGCGCCAGGAGGTCACCCCGAACCGACTCCTCGGCCGGGTCACCTCGGTGTTCTGGGCGACCCACTACGCACTCGGCCCACTCGGCGCCGCCGTCGTCACCTGGGGTGCCGAGGCCTACGGCGTACCTCTGGTCTGCGCTCTCGCCGGGGGAGGGTGCGTAGTGGTGGCCCTCGTGGGATTGACCACGCCGGTGCGGCACGCCCGCCCCGGCTGACAGACCCGGCACGGCGGTTCCGCGCGGTCAGTCGCGGGTCTGCACGCTCTCCCGGATCTGCCGCAGCAGGCCGGCGGACTCGTCGACCGATCGGGCGGGGAACATGGCCAGCACCACGCTGCCGTGATCGGCCCAGCCGCAGACCGCGAAATCGCCACCCTCGCCGCTGGTGCTGCCGCATTTCATCACGCCGCCCAGCCGACCAGGCGAGACACCGCGGAGGCCGGTCACGGCAGCGGTCTCGTCGGCCATCAGCTCGAACAGGCTCTCCAGGTCCCGCTCAGGCTGCCACAGCAGGGTCGTCCCGCCGAAGATGAGTACCGACCGCCGGGCGTCGGCCGGATCCTGGTAGACGGCGCCGAAACTGCTGTCCAGCTGAATGTCGGCGGCGAGCCCGCTACGCAGGTAGTCGGCCGTGCTGGCCGCCCGGTCGCTGGTGTCCAGCCGAAGGCCGGCGACCTGGTCGGGCGTGGTGATCCGAGCGTCCTTCTGCTGGCCGATCCGCCAACCCCAGGTGCCGAGCGCACCGACGCCCACCAGGGCGATGACCGCGAGCAGCGCCACGACCAGGCGTCGCCGCCGGGACCGCCCGTCGTGCTGGTCGGCACCGTCGGTCGGCTCGCGGTCGCCCAGCTCGATCGGCTCGTCGGTGAGCTCCACCGGTGGAGCGCCCTCGTCGAGCTGGCGAGCGCTGAGATGTGCGTCGGACATAGCCGACACCGTACGCGAACGACAGGTGGCGCACGTCGGGTCCGTCGAAGCGCTCCGTAGACTTTCAGGGTGACCGAGAGACTGGATGCCCGACGCCCCGACGCCCCGACCCTCGCCGGCCAGTACCAGCCGGGCGAGGTAGAGCAGCGACGGTACGAGCAGTGGGTAGCCGACGGTCGATTCCGGGCCTCCGCGGACAGCGAGCGGGAGCCCTTCACCATCGTCATCCCGCCGCCGAACGTCACCGGCTCGCTGCACATGGGCCACGCGCTCGACCACACGGTGCAGGACGCCCTGGTGCGGCGCAAGCGGATGCAGGGCTACGAGGCGCTCTGGCTGCCGGGCATGGACCACGCCGGCATCGCCACCCAGAACGTCGTCGAGCGGCAGCTCGCCGCACAGGGGCTCTCCCGTCACGACCTGGGCCGGGAGAAGTTCGTCGAGCGGGTGTGGGAGTGGAAGGCGTCCTCCGGCGGCGCGATCCTCGGCCAGATGCGCCGGCTCGGCGACTCGGTCGACTGGGACCGGGAACGCTTCACCATGGACGAGGGGCTGTCCCGTGCCGTCCAGACCATGTTCAAGAAGCTCTACGACGACGGCCTGATCTACCGGGCGAACCGGATCATCAACTGGTGTCCGCGCTGCCTGACCGCGCTGTCCGACATCGAGGTGGAGCACACCGACGACGACGGTGAGCTGGTCTCGATCCGCTACAGCGACGACGTGGTGGTGGCCACCACCCGGGCGGAGACGATGCTCGGCGACACGGCGGTCGCCGTGCACCCGGACGACGAGCGGTACCGCCACCTGATCGGCACCGAGGTGGAACTGCCGCTCACCGGGCGACGGATCCCGATCGTGGGTGACCCGCACGTCGACCCGGCCTTCGGCACCGGCATGGTGAAGGTGACCCCGGCGCACGACCCGAACGACTTCGAGATCGGGCAGCGGCATGACCTGCCCACCCTGACGATCATGGACGAGCGGGGAGTCATCACCGCGCCCGGCCCGTTCGAGGGCCTGGACCGGTTCGAGGCTCGCCCGGCGATCGTGGCCGCGCTGCGAGCCGAGGGACGCATCGTCACCGAGAAGCGGCCGTACGTGCACGCCGTCGGCCACTGCTCCCGGTGCCGGACCACCGTCGAGCCCCGGCTGTCGCTGCAGTGGTTCGTCAACACCTCACCGCTGGCCAAGGCGGCCGGCGACGCGGTGCGCGACGGCCGGGTGCGCATCGAGCCGGCGGAACTGGCCAAGCGCTACTTCGCCTGGGTCGACAACATGCACGACTGGTGCATCTCCCGGCAGCTCTGGTGGGGCCACCGGATCCCGGTCTGGTACGGCCCGGACGGTGAGGTGGTCTGCGTCGGCCCGGACGAGCAGCCGCCGACCGGTGCGGGCTGGCACCAGGACGAGGACGTGCTGGACACCTGGTTCTCCAGCGGCCTCTGGCCGTTCTCCACGCTCGGCTGGCCGGAGCAGACTCCGGAACTGGCGAAGTTCTACCCGACGAGTGTGCTGGTCACCGGGTACGACATCCTGTTCTTCTGGGTCGCCCGGATGATGATGTTCGGCCTGTACGCGATGGACGGCAGGCAGCCGTTCGACGTGATCGCCCTGCACGGGATGGTCCGCGACGAGCACGGCAAGAAGATGTCCAAGTCATTCGGCAACGTGGTCGACCCGCTGGACTGGATCGACAGGTACGGTGCCGACGCGACCCGCTTCACCCTGGCCCGGGGCGCCAACCCCGGTGGCGACGTGCCGGTCAGCGAGGAGTGGTGCCAGGGATCGCGGAACTTCTGCAACAAGCTCTGGAACGCCACCCGGTTCGCGTTGATCAACGGTGCGCACACCGACGGTCCGATGCCGGCCGCCGACACGCTGTCGACAGTCGACAGGTGGATCCTGTCCAGGCTGGCGCACGTCACCGCCGAGGTCGACGAGCAGTTCGACGGGTACGAGTTCGCCAAGGTCTGTGACCTGCTGTACCACTTCGCCTGGGACGACGTCTGCGACTGGTACGTGGAGCTGAGCAAGCCGGTGCTGGCCGGCGGCGGCGAACCGGCCGAGGTCAGCCGTCGGGTCCTCGGTCATGTGCTGGACCAGCTGCTGCGACTGCTGCACCCGGTGATCCCGTTCGTCACGGAGGAACTGTGGACGGCGCTCACCGGTGGGGAGACCGTACTGACGGCGGCCTGGCCCACGGCTGACCGGGCGCTGATCGACGACGCGGCCGAGACGGAGGTGGCCACCCTCCAGCGGGTGGTGACCGAGGTCCGCCGGTTCCGCTCCGACCAGGGCCTGCGCCCGACCCAGCGGGTCGCGGCCCGGCTCGACGGGCTGTCCGGTGCCGGTGTGTCCGCCCACGAGCCGTTGATCCGTTCGCTGGCGCGGCTGGACCCGGCCGGCGACGACTTCCAGGCCAGTGCCACTCTGGCCATGCCGGGCGAGGTCAGTGTCGCGTTGGACACCCGGGGTTCGATCGACGTTGCCGCCGAGCGGGCCCGGCTGACCAAGGACCGCACGGCGGCGGAGAAGGAGGCTGGGCAGGCCCGGGCGAAGCTGGGCAATCCGGCGTTCGTCGGCAAAGCCCCCGAGCACGTCGTTTCCAAGATCCGCGAACGGCTGGCGGTCGCCGAGGCCGACCTGGCCCGCATCGATGCCGCCCTGGAGGCGCTTTCCTCGTGACCGACCCTGTCGACCGCACCGACCGCGTCCGTGCCGAGCGGGCGGGTGCCGAACCCAGCGAACCGACAAACCGTCCCCATGCCGGTGATCGTGCGGGCGCGGACCGCCGTGAGCGGACCGGCCGGGCCGAGCGTGCCGCCTTCGCGGAGGTGGAAGCCGAACTGGCCGCGCGCGGCTTCACCCGGATGGTCTTCGAGCTGGACCGCATCTCGTCCCTGCTGGACCTGCTGGGCAGCCCGCAGCGGGCGTACCCGTCGATCCACCTGACCGGGACCAACGGCAAGACCTCCACGGCCCGGATGATCGACTCGCTGCTGCGGGCCTTCGGGCTGCACACCGGGCGGTACACCAGCCCCCATCTGGAGACGGTGCGGGAGCGGATCAGCCTGGATGGCGAGCCGGTGGACGAGGCCCGGTTCACCGCCGTGTACCAGGAGGTGAAGCCGCTGGCCGAGCTGATCGACGACCGTTCGGCCGAGCCGCTCACCTACTTCGACATGACCACGGCGTTGGCTTTCGCCACCTTCGCCGACGCCCCGGTCGACGTGGCGGTGGTCGAGGTGGGGCTCGGTGGTGCCGAGGACGCCACGAACGTCATCCAGGCGGGGGTGTGCGTGCTGACCCCGATCGGGCTCGACCACACCGAGTGGCTCGGCGACACGCTCCAGGACATCGCGGTCGCCAAGGCCGGCATCATCCATCCGGGTGCGACAGTGATCGCCGCAGCGCAGGAGGAGGAGGCCGCCCGGCCGATCCTGCAACGCTGCGCGGAGGTGGGCGCGACCGTCGCCCGGGAGGGCTCGGAGTTCGGCGTCCTGCGCCGGGCTGTCGCGTTCGGTGGCCAGGTGCTCACCCTGCAAGGGCTGGGTGGGGTGTACGAGGAGATCTTCGTCCCGCTGCACGGTGCCCACCAGGCACAGAACGCGGCGGTGGCGCTGGCCGCTGTCGAGGCGTTCCTCGGCGCGGGTGCCCGCCGGCAGCTTGACGTGGAGGCGGTACGGGAAGGCTTCGCCGCCACCAGCTCTCCGGGGCGGCTGGAGCGGGTCCGTACCGCGCCGACGATCCTGCTCGACGGCGCCCACAATCCGCAGGGCATGGCGGCCACCGTCACCGCCCTGCAGGAGGAGTTCGCGTTCAGCAAGCTGGTCGCCGTGCTGGGGACCCTCGCCGACAAGGACGCCGCCAGCATGCTGGAGCTGCTGGAGCCGGTGGTCGACCAGTTGGTGGTGACCCGGAACAGCTCACCCCGCGCCCTGCCGGTCAAGGAACTGGCCGCGCTGGCCGCGGAGGTGTTCGGACCGGACCGGGTCGAGGTGGCCGAGGAGATGCCGGACGCCATCGAGGCGGCGGTGGCGCTGGCCGAGGAGGACGTGCCGGGTGAGCTGGCCGGCGTCGGGGTGCTCATCACCGGCTCCGTGGTGACCGTGGCCGACGCACGTCGGCTGCTGAAGCGATGACCGGGGACGGCGACGGCCAGCCGCGTCGGTCGGGCCTGCGCAACCCGCAGCGGGCGGTACGCGGGCTCGGTGCGGCTGCCCTCGCCCTGGAAGCGTTGGTGCTGCTGCTGGCGATCCAGCCGATCCGGGCGGTCGGCGGTGATCTCGGTGGTGCGGTAATCGCCGTGGTCGTGGCGCTGGCTGTGGTCGCCGCCGTGCTCGCCGGCATGATGCGTCGGCCGTGGGCCTGGCACGCCGGCACCGTGTTGCAGGCGCTGCTGCTGCTGTCCGGCCTGCTGCACTGGTCGCTGTTCGTGCTGGGCGTGATGTTCGCGCTGGTGTGGGCGTACGCGCTGCACGTGCGTCGGGTGATCCTGGGCTGACGGGCCACTGGCGGGGTGGTCGGATCGCGGGTGGCCCGGCGCGGATCACGCCTCGGCGAGTTCCCGCCACTGGGTGAGCGCGATGCCGTGCCCGTCGGGGTCGCGGAACGCCGCAGCCCACACCTCCAGCTTGCTGCCCCGGTTGACCACCCGGGGCGGGTAGGTGAACCGGACTCCGGACTCGCGCAGCCGTTCGTACGCCGACTGGATGTCGTCCACGTCGAGGTTCACGTGGACCAGCCGGCGGCTGATCGGCTGGGCCCCGGTCACCTCGCGTAGCACCAGACGGGTCGTTCCCGAGGAGAGCACGGCATTGGCGGCGCCTCGGTCGACCTCGCTGAAGCCGAGTCGGTCCCGGTAGAACTCCAGGGAGCGGGACAGCTCGGTCACCAGCAGGGTGATGCCCACCCCGCTGATCGGCGCCGCCGGGTCGGCGGCGTCCGGGTCGAAGCCGAAGATCGCCTCGTCCAGTTCCCCCGCATCGACCGCCTCCGCCGGGTCGGCAGCCGCCTGCGGGTGGCCGTCGACAGTCGGGTGGTGGGCGGTCGCCGGTTGGCCGTGAGTCGTCGCGCGGTCGGGGGTGGCCGTCGGGCCTGGTTCCGGATCGTCGAGCGGCAGGTCGAGCGGGTCGAGGGGATCCATCGGGTCGGTCAGGCCCGTGGTCGGTGCGGCCGGTGGCACCTGTCGCCCGGCGGGTCCCGGATCGGCCGGCCGGTCAGCGGGTTCGTCTCTGGCGAAGGTCGCCGCCGCAGCGAGCCGTTCCTCGGTGAACCGTTCGTCGGCGAACCGCTCCTCGGCCGGCATCCGGGGGGCGGGGGTGGCCCGGCGGGGGAGCTGGTGCTCGTCGGAGCGTTCCACCACGGTCCCCTCCAGCACTACCGGTTTACCCGGGCGCTGGCGTACCCGCACCGTCTCGTGGTGCTCCACGGGCTCGGCCGCGGCGTCGTGCGGTCGGCTGTCCGGCGGGCCGCCGAGTGGACCGTCGGGCGGGTCGCCCAGGGGGTCGTGGAAGTCGTCCTCCGGTGCCCGGCCGGCCCACGGAGGCGCTTCCTGCCCGATCAGCACCTCGTCCGGCGGTACCGTGGCGAACTCGGGGGGCAGGTCGGCGGTGTTGCCGGCCTCGGTGTGGGTGAGCACCTCGTCCCAGAGCACCCGGACGTGTCGCGGGTCGTCCAACGCCACCCGGATCGGCAGGGTCTGCCCCAGCGACGGCCATTTCGACACCGGAACCCGCGGCTCGATGATCTTCTTCGAGCGGGGCGGCAGCCCGGGGGCGTCGATCACCAGTTGAAGTTCGCAGCGACCGAAGGCGTACTGGGTCGGTGGCTCGGAGGCGCTGTGCACGTGGCCGGCGCCGACGACCCAGGTGCGGCCGCCGCCACGCACGGTGGCCAGCGCGATCGCCAGGGCGAGCAGGGCGGCGCCGAGCGCGACGATGGCCCAGCTGGTCATGCCCAGGCCGAAGAGGATCACGAAGGTGGCCACGGTGCCCAGCACCGCCGCGATCAACTTGCGTACCGGTGCGATGGGTCGGTTGCCGCCACCATTCGCCACAGTGGACCTCCCGGGGGTCAGGGCCAGGCTAGGCCGGATCGGGTGCCGGGGGAAGGCCGACCACCGCGCCGGCGCCGGGACCGGGTCGCTAGGCTGACCGTACCCAGCCCGACCGGCTTCCGCCCTGAGGAGGAACCCAGCGTGTCCAGCAGCAGCCCGGGCGAGCGTACGCTCGTCCTGATCAAGCCCGACGCGGTCCGCCGAGGACTGGTGGGCGAGATCATTTCCCGGTTCGAGCGCAAGGGGCTGCGGATCGACGCGATGGTGTCCCGGACGATGGACGCCGCGCTGGCCGACGAGCACTACGCCGAGCACGTCGACAAGCCGTTCTACCCGCCGCTCAAGGCGTTCATGACCGATGGTCCGCTTGTCGCACTCGTGCTCTCCGGCGACGCGGTGATCGAGGTGGTGCGCGGGCTGATCGGTGCCACCGACGGGCGTAAGGCCGCTGCCGGCACCATCCGGGGCGACCTCTCCCTGTCCAACCGGGAGAATCTGGTGCACGCCTCCGACTCGGCCGACAGCGCCAAGCGCGAGCTGGCGCTCTGGTTCCCTGGGCTGGGCTGAGCCCGCCCCGGTCGGCTCAGGCCGCCCAGGACAGCTTGTCCGGGTTGGCCACCAGGAAGATGTCGGTGATCCGACCGGCGGCCGTGCCGAGGGTGACCGCGTACGCGTCACCGGCCGCGTTGGCCAGCACGGCGGCCGGCTGGCCGTTGAGTTCCGTGCGCCGCACGGTGAGCGGCCAGCCCTTCTCCCGGATGCCCAGCAGGAACCGGACGACCCGGTCGGCGCCGGTGACCGGGTTGCGGGCGGCCCGCACCCGGCCGCCGCCATCGCTCCACGCGGTCGCGTCCGCGGCGACCAGGCTGGTCAGTGCGGCCAGGTCGCCCTCGCTGGCGGCGGCGATGAACGCCTCCAGCAGCCGCTCCTGCTCGGCGCGGTCGGCGGTGAAGCGGCGCTGGTCGCGGCCGATCCGGACGCTCGCCCGGTGGTGCAGCTGGCGGCAGTCCTCGGCGGAACGGTCCAGCAACTCGGCGATCTCGGCGTAGGGCAGCTCGAAGGCGGTGTGCAGCACGTAGACGGCGCGCTCCGGCGGGGTGAGCCGCTCCAGCAGGTGCAGCAGCGCGGTGGAGAGCGAGTCGCGCAGCTCGGCACGTTCCAACGGCCCGAACGGCGACGGCGCGGTCGGCACCGGCTCCGGCAGCCACGGCCCGACGTACGTCTCGCGGGCGGCCTGTCGGGCCCGCAACCGGTCCATCGACAGGTGGGTCACCACCCGGGACAGGTAGCGCCGCGGCTCGCTCACCTCCGCGCGGTCGACCCGTAACCAGCGCAGGTACGCCTCCTGGAGGACGTCCTCGGCGTCGTGGCGGCTGCCCAGCAACCGGTAGGCCAGCCCGAGCAGCATCGGCCGGTGCGCGTCGAGCGCACCGGCCGCCTCCGCAGCGTCGACCGGGCTCACACGTCCGTCGGCAGCTCGTTGCGGAAGGTCACCGCGATCCGGTTCCACACGTTGATTGTGGCAATCGCCAGAACCAGGTCGGCGAGGGCCTTCTCCGACCAGACCTTCGACGCGGCGTCCCAGACGTCGTCGGGCACCCCGTGCTCGCCCAGCCGGGTGACCGCGTCGGTCAACGCGAGCGCGGCCCGTTCCCGCTCGTCGAAGAAGGGCGCCTCCCGCCAGGCGGCCACCGCGAACAGCCGCCGGCTCGACTCGCCGGCGCCGAGTGCTTCCCGGCTGTGCATGTCGACGCAGTACGTGCAGCCGTTAAGCATCGACGCGCGCAGTTTCACCAGTTCCAGCACGGTGTGGTCGACGTTCGCCCGGACGTACTTCTCCAGCCCCAGCACGGCCCCGAAGGCCTCCGGCGCCACCTCGGCCACGTTGATCCGCTGCATGACAACCTCCCGGTAGATCGGTGTGACACCCCCACGACGGACCGCCCGTCCCGTGGTGTGACAACCCGGCCCTGTGACCCCGGTCATGCACCGCCCCGGCGTGCTTCCGCACCCCGGGACGATCATGAAGTTGCTGTCGCGACACGCCGAAGCGGGCTGACAACAACTCCATGATCGGCGGGGAGCCGGGGTGGGGGTTATTGGGGGGAGGGGCGGGCGGCGGGGTGGGTATCATGGGCGGGCGGCGATGATCCGGCTATCACCGGGGAGCTTCCGGAAGAACGGCCGGGTGACCGGCTCAGTAGAACCGGACGGGGCGGCCCGTTATCGCCGACCAACGAGCGGGCGGTCGATCCTGACCGTCAAGCGGGGTGGTACCGCGGGCCCCGGGACGCCGGTCACGGCGTACCGGAAAAGCTCGTCCTCGCAGACCCACAGAACAGTGAGCGTCAGCGAGGAGAGCGACAGGCGATGGCCTATCCGTTGCACGACCCGACCGCCGGCGGCGTACCGGCGAGCCCGGACCTGCCCGCGGTCGAGCGTCGGGTCCTGGAGCACTGGACGGCCGACAAGACCTTCGAGGCGTCCGTGGACGCCCGTGACCCGGGCGAGAACGGCGACAACGAGTACGTCTTCTACGACGGCCCGCCGTTCGCCAACGGCCTGCCCCACTACGGCCACCTGTTCACCGGGTACGTCAAGGACGTGGTGCCGCGCTACCAGACCATGCGCGGCCGGCGGGTGGAGCGACGCTTCGGCTGGGACTGCCACGGCCTGCCCGCCGAGGTGGTCGCCGAGAAGCAGCTCGGCATCACCAGCAAGGCGGAGATCCTCGACCTCGGTGTGGCCCGGTTCAACGAGGCGTGCCGCAGCTCGGTGCTGGAGTTCACCCAGGACTGGGAGCGCTACGTCACCCGTCAGGCCCGCTGGGTCGACTTCGCCAACGACTACAAGACCCTCGACCTGGACTACATGGAAAGCGTCATGTGGGCCTTCAAGACCCTGCACGACAAGGGTCTGGTCTACGAGGGCTTCCGGGTGCTGGCGTACTGCTGGCGGTGCGAGACGCCACTGTCGAACACCGAGACCCGGATGGACGACGTCTACCGCGACCGGCACGACCCGACGCTGTCGGTGTGGTTCGAGCTGACTGCCGACGAGTCCGCGCCGGAGCTGCTGCGGGGGCCGGTGCGGCTGGGTGTCTGGACCACCACGCCGTGGACCCTGCCGTCGAACCTGGCGCTCGCCGTCGGGCCGGACATCGAGTATGCGGTGCTGGAACGCGACGGCGTTCGCCACCTGGTGGGTGCGGCCCGGCTCGGCGCGTACGCCAAGGAACTCGACGGGTACCAGCAGGTCGGCACGGTGCGCGGCGCGGACCTGGTGGGACGGCGGTACACGCCGCTCTTCGACTTCCTGGTCGAGCAGGCCGGGCCGAACGCCTACCAGGTGCTCGGTGCGGACTTCGTGACCACCGAGGACGGCACCGGGATCGTGCACCTGGCGCCCGCTTTCGGTGAGGACGACCAGAACGTCTGCAACGCGGCCGGCATCCCGACGATCGTCACGGTGGACGACCACACCCGGTTCACCGCGTTGGTCCCGCCCTTCGAGGGTGAGCAGGTCTTCGACGTCAACAAGCCGGTGATCCGTCAGCTCAAGGAGCGGGGGGTGGTGCTCAAGCAGGACACCTACACCCACGCGTACCCGCACTGCTGGCGCTGCGACACCCCGCTGGTCTACAAGGCGGTGTCGTCGTGGTTCGTCGCGGTGACGACGTTCAAGGACCGGATGGTCGAGCTGAACCAGCAGATCAACTGGACGCCCGGCCACATCAAGGACGGCTCGTTCGGCAAGTGGCTGGCCAACGCCCGCGACTGGTCGATCAGCCGCAACCGGTTCTGGGGCTCGCCCATCCCGGTGTGGAAGTCCGACGACCCGAACCACCCCCGGGTCGACGTGTACGGCTCGCTGGCGGAGATCGAGCGGGACTTCGGCGTACGCCTGAGCGACCTGCACCGGCCGGCGGTGGACGAGCTGGTCCGGCCCAACCCGGACGACCCGACCGGCAGGTCGATGATGCGTCGGGTGCCGGAGGTGCTGGACTGCTGGTTCGAGTCCGGCTCGATGCCGTTCGCCCAGGTGCACTACCCGTTCGAGAACGCCGACTGGTTCGAGCACCACTACCCGGGTGACTTCATCGTCGAGTACATCGGCCAGACCCGTGGCTGGTTCTACACGATGCACGTGCTGGCCACCGCGTTGTTCGACAGGCCGGCGTTCCGCAACTGCCTCAGCCACGGAATCCTGCTCGGCTCCGACGGGCGCAAGATGTCCAAGAGCCTGCGCAACTATCCGGACGTCTACCACGTCTTCGACTCGTACGGCTCGGACGCGATGCGTTGGATGCTGATGTCCTCACCGGTGCTGCGGGGCGGGGACATGCCGGTCACCGAGTCGAGCGTGCGCGACGCCGTCCGGCAGGTGCTGCTGCCGCTGTGGAACGTCTGGTACTTCTTCTCGCTCTACGCCAACGCCGATTCGCACACCGCGCGGCGGCGGACCGACTCGACGCACCTGCTCGACCGGTACGTGCTGGCGAAGACGAACGAGCTGGTGTCGACGGTCGGCGCGCAGATGGACGCGTACGACATCTCGGGTGCCTGCGCCACCGTCCGGTCCTACCTGGACGCGCTGACCAACTGGTACGTGCGTCGTTCCCGGGACCGCTTCTGGACCGGCGACGCGGACGCGTTCGACACGCTGTGGACCGTGCTGGAGACGCTCTGTCGGGTGGTGGCGCCGCTGGCGCCGCTCACCGCGGAGGAGATCTGGCGCGGGCTGACCGGCGAGCGGTCGGTGCACCTGACCGACTGGCCGGTGGCCGAGGAGTTCCCGGCCGACCACGAGCTGGTCGCCGCGATGGACGCGGTGCGTGCGGTGGCCTCCGCGACGCTGTCGCTGCGGAAGGCCAAGGGGCTGCGGGTACGGCTGCCGCTGTCGAAGCTGACCGTGGCCAGCCCGGTGGCCGGGCAGCTGCGGCCCTTCGCCGACCTGGTCGCCGACGAGGTGAACGTCAAGGAGGTCGTCTTCACCGACGAGGTGTCGGCGTACTGCCAGCAGGTGTTGACGGTGGTGCCGCGGGCGCTCGGCCCGCGGGTCGGCAAGCAGGTGCAGCAGGTGATCAAGGCGGTCAAGGCGGGGGAGTGGGAGCTGGTCGACGGCGCCCCGGTCGCTGCCGGAGTCACCCTCGCCGACGGCGAGTACGAGCTGCGGCTGGTCGCCGCCGACGCCGAGCACTCGGCGCCGCTGCCCGGCGGCGAGGGGGTGGTGGTGCTGGACACCGTGGTCACCGCCGAACTCGCCGCGGAAGGGCTGGCCCGGGACTTCGTCCGGGTGGTGCAGCAGGCGCGCCGGGACGCGGACCTCGACGTGTCCGACCGGATCGTGGTGACGGCGGCGGGCTCCGACGAGGTCCGGGCTGCGGTGGCCGGGTATCGCGACTTCGTGGCGCGGGAGGTGCTGGCCGACAGCGTCGACTTCGCCGAGGGGATCGACGGCTTCGCCGGTGAGGTCGGCGAGGGCGTGCCCGTGACGGTCGTCGTTCGTCGCGTCTGAGTTTGCCCGGAGGGCCCCTTCCGACCGGAGGGGCCCTTTCCGGCAGCCCGCACTCAGCCAGCGGACCAGCCCGACCTCGCGCATGCTGTCGTGGGGCGGTCCGCTACGGTGACACCGCCTCTTACCTCACTCGATCCGCCGGAGGACCAGTGCCGCTGCTCTACACCATCGGCAAGCTCACCGTGGGGCCGGCGATGCGGCTGGCGTTCCGTCCGACGGTGGAGGGGCTGGAGCACATTCCGGACAAGGGCGGCGCGATCTTCGCCGGTAACCACCTGTCGGTGGCCGACGAACTGTTCCTCGGCACGGTGGTGCCGCGGCATCTGGCGTTCTGGGCCAAGTCCGAGTACTTCACCGGCACCGGCGTCAAGGGACGCTTCTCCAAGTTCGTGCTCACCGGCCTCGGCGCGATCCCGGTGGAGCGGGCCGGCGGCCGTGCCGCGCTCGCCGCGTTCGACGCCGCTATCCCGGCGCTCCAGGGCGGCGACCTGGTGGTCGTCTACCCGGAGGGCACCCGCTCGCCGGACGGGCGGCTGTACCGGGGGCGTACCGGCGCGGTCCGGCTCGCCATCGCGGCCGGCGTGCCGATCATCCCGGTGGGCATGATCGGCACCGAGAAGGTGCAGCCGATCGGGGCCCGGGTGCCGCGCCCCTTCACCGGAAAGATCACCGTCAAGTTCGGTAAGCCGCTCGATTTCACCGGCCGGCCGGACGACCGGCTGTCGCTGCGGCAGATGACCGACGAGATGATGGGTGAGATCCAGAAGCTCACCGGCCAGGAGTATGTCTCCCGCTACGCCCCGCCGCGGGCCCACCCGCCGGTCACCGGGGAAGCCGACCCCGGCTGAGCCGTCACGCCCCCTGAGCCGTGACACCGGCTGTGCCGGTCACGTCGGCTGTGCCGGTCACGTCGGCGGGGCGCGGGGCGGCCGGGTCATCGCAGGGCTCGGCCGTCTCACGGCGGGCCTGCGGACTCGATCAGCCGTCCGTGGTGACGATCTGATCCCGCAGGGTGCCCAGCAGCCGGGAGCTGTCCTCCACGGAGAGCCCGGTGAAGACACCGGTGGTGATGCTGCCGTGGTCGACCGAGGTGCACACCACCGCGCCGACACCGTCGGTGCGGCCCACGGCGCAGCGCTCGTGGCGACCCCGGACGCCGGTCTCCATGACCTCCGTGTCGCCGAGTGCGTACTGGTCTTTGAGGCGTTCGATCTCCGCGTCGGCGTCTGCCGACGGGGTGAACCGGAAGCCGGTGCCACCGAAGACGGTCACCCGCTTGCCGTTGCTCGTGTGGTAGATCCCGGCGAAGGTGCCCTCGGCCAGCCAGTGCGCCTCGCGCATCTGGCTCTCCAGTTGCCGCGCGTCTCGGGCGCTGCGGGGGTCCTCGCGCAGTCTCAGGTCGGCCACCTGCTGCGGCAACGTGGCGTTCGCCGGGTACTGGCTGGCCATCGGCACGCCGTAGTAGGCGGGACAGCCGCAGCAGCAGGCCAGGGTCAGCAGCAGCAACCAGGGCCAGCGGCGCCGCTTGCGGGCGGGCTTCGGGACGTACCCCTGGGGTGGCTGCCAACCCGGCGGGGGCGCGGCGGGTCCGGCCTTCTTCCGGCCTCGCCGACCGCTCGGCGGTGGCGGGGGGCCGGTCGGGGCCGGCGGGTAGGGCCCCGGGGGTTGCAGCTGGTGCGGTTGGTGCTGCGGTGCGACCGGGAGCGGCGGCGAGACCGGTGCCGGGGCGACCGGGGGTGCCGGGGAGACCGGGGGCCCGGAGTACGGCCGGGTAGGCGGCGGGCTCGGGTAGGACAGCGTCGGCGGCAGGGCGGGAAAGTCGGTCGACGGAAGTTCCCAGCCGCTGGTGTCGACCCCGGCCCACGGATCGACAGGCGTCTGGTGCTCCGGCTGCGGCTGCGGCTGCGGCGGAACCGGCGGCGGAGTGGGTTCGGCTGACTCGCCCCAGCCGCGTCGGCGCGGTGCCGCCGGTGGTACCGGTGCCGAGCCGCTCCAGCGTGGGGTGGCTGCCTCGGGCGCGGACTCGGGTAACACCCGGGTGCCCTGCGGACCGACCTGCGGCTCCGCCGGGGCGGACGGCTGGCCGTCGTCCGAGCCGGCGTCGGTGGGTGCCGAGTCGGCGGGCGGACCAGTCTGGGTGGGTGCCGAGTCGGCGGGCGGACCAGCCTGGGTGGGTGCCACGTCGGCGGGCGGACCAGGCTCGGTGGATGCCACGTCGGTGGGTGCCACGTCGGGCGGCCCGACGTCGGCCTGCTCGGTGTCGTTCGGGCTGGCCGACCGGTCGTCGGCCGTTGCTGGGTCGGTGGGCAGTTCGTGGGTGACCGCCGGCTCCCCGTCCCGATGTTGATCCGGACGGCTCCCGTCGACCGGCCGGTCGGCTCCCGGCTGCGGCTCCGGCATCGCGGCAATCTCCTCTCGCGCCGGTCCGAGGTTAGTACCGGTGTGCCACCCGGACCGACCCGGGGATGACGGTGAGGCCGGTGCACCACTGCGCCACGGCGCGCACCATTTACGGGTGGTGGCCGTGTGTGCACCCTTAGTCTCGCCCTATGTCCGAGCCAGAGACGGCGACCGGCACGCCGCCGGTGAGCGATATCGGCCGGATGACGGGATTCAGCGACGGGGTCTTCGCCATCGTGATCACCCTGTTGGTGGTCGAGCTCCAGGTGCCCGAACACCGACCGGGCGAGCTGCTCCACGCCCTGCTCGAACAGGCGTCGGTCTACCTCGCCTTCCTGCTGTCGTTCGGGTACGTCGGGGTGCTCTGGCTCAACCATCACACCCTGTTGCGACTCATCCGTGGTACCATCCGCGCCACCCTCATGAAGCTGACGGTCCCCCAGATCAACGCCGTCGCCGCCGACCTCGACATCAC
>NZ_JBFAML010000051.1:0-21048 GCF_040660295.1 Micromonospora sp. NPDC049891 | reverse complement strand
GGCCGGCGTCGGTGAGGTCGTGCGGCGGGCAAGCCTGACCGCCCGAAGCCGGGCACGGTCGCCCCCAGCCCCAACCGCAACCACCCCAAGCCAGGCACAGCCACCCCAGCCCCAAGCATCAACCACTCACGAACCAGACACGGTCGCCCCCGGCCCGAGAGCGCAACCACGCGAGCCGATCAGGAGTCGGACAGCCCAGCCGATTCCAGTGCCTCGACCACGTCACCAACCACGACCACAGCCGGCGGCCGTAGCCCCGCAGTGGTCACCGCGTCAGCCACCTCACCGAGTGTCGAGCGGACGATCCGCTGACCGCCGGTGGTGGCCTCCTGCACCACCGCGGCCGGCGTCCCGGCCGCCCGCCCGTGTGCCAGGAGCGTGCTGGTGATCGACCGTAGGTTCTTCAGGCCCATCAGGATCACGAGTGTGCCGCGCAGGCCGGCCAGGGCGTCCCAGCGGACCAGTGAGTCCGGCGACTCCGGTGCGACGTGCCCGGACACCACGGTGAACTCGTGCGCCACCGACCGGTGGGTGACCGGGATACCGGCTGCCGCCGGGGCGGCGATCGAGCTGGTCACCCCCGACACCACGGTGACCGGTACGCCGGCCGCCGCGCAGGCGAGCAGTTCCTCGCCGCCACGGCCGAAGACGTACGGATCACCGCCCTTGAGCCGGACCACGGACGCTCCCGCCAACGCCCGGTCCACCAGGATCCGGTTGATCTCCTCCTGCGTCCGCGACGGGCCGTAGGGGATCTTGGAGGCGTCCACCAGTTCCACTCCGGTGCGCAGCTCGTCCAGGAGCAGTCCGGGCACCAGCCGGTCGGCGACCACCACGTCGGCCTCGCTGAGCAACCGCCACCCCTTGAGGGTGATCAGCTCCGGGTCGCCGGGTCCGGCGCCGACCAGGAAGACCTGGCCGGTGCCGCCGGGCGGTGGGCTCAGCGGCGCCTGGGTGACCTGGTCCGTCAACAGTGGGCCCGTCCGGGCCTGCAGGAGGGTGCGGATGGCGTCGCGGACGCTCACTGCCCGACGTGGGTCGCCGCCGCCGTGCACCGCCACGGTGACCGGACCGTACCGGGTCACCGCCGGGGTCCAGGCCGTCGCCGCGTTCCGGTCGTCGGCACGTACGCAGAAGATCCGACGTGCCGCGGCGGCGGCGCTGATCCCCGCCGCTGCGGCCGGGTCGTCGATGGCGACCTGTACCAGCCAGGCACCGTCGAGATCGTCGGGGGCGAATCGGCGCGGTGCCCAGTGCAGTCGCCCGGCGTCGACGTGTGCGCGCAGCGCCGGGGTGAGTTCCGGGGCCACCAGCAGTACGTCCGCGCCCGCGTCGAGCAGCGCCGGGACCCGCCGCGTGGCGACCGCTCCCCCACCGACCACGACCACCCGGAGGCCGGCCAGCCGGAGCCCGAGGGGGTACGCGTTGGCGCTCACGCCACCGAACCCAGCGGTCCGCTCGCTCACTTCTCGGCCACCCCGGCGGAGTCGAAGGTGGCCACCTCGTGCAGTACCCGGACCGCGCCGGTGACCACGGGCAGGGCCAGCAGCGCGCCGGTGCCCTCGCCGAGGCGCAGGCCGAGGTCGATCAGGGGGGTGAGGCCGAGGCGGCGCAGCGCGACAGTGGCACCGGGCTCGGCGGAACGATGACCGGCGACCATGGCCGCCACGGAGTCCGGGGCGAAGGCCGCCGCGGCGAGCGCGGCGGAGACCGCGATCACCCCGTCCAGCAGCACCGGTACGCGGCGCGCGGCAGCACCGAGAATGAACCCGGCCAGCGCGGCGTGTTCCAGCCCACCGACGGCGGCCAGCGCACCTAGCGGGTCCGTCGGGTCGGGGTCGTGGCGACGCAACGCGGCCCGCACCACCTCGATCTTGTGCTGGTAGGTCGGGTCGTCGACGCCGGTGCCCCGGCCGGTGGCCTCAGCGGCGTCCACGCCGGTGAAGGCGGCGACGAGGGCGGCGGCCGGGGTGGTGTTGGCGATCCCCATGTCGCCGGTGAGCAATATTCCGGCCCCGGCGTCGACCAGTTCCCCGGCGATGGTGATGCCCACCTCGACCGCCGCCCGCGCCTCCTCCCGGGTCATCGCGGCGGTGACTGTCATGTCCCGGGTACCGCGCCGCACCGACGCGTCGACCAGTCGGGGTACGTGCGGTCCGGCCGTGCCGTCGCGAGGACCGGCACCGTCCGCGCCGTCAAGAGAACCGGCCCCGGCCGGGTCGTCGACGCTGGCCGCGCCCGCTGGGTCGGGAACCGGCAGCGGGGCGGCCACCCCGACGTCGATCACCGTCACCGAGGCACCCGCCTGCCGGGCGAAGGCGTTGACCACCGCTCCACCGGCCAGGAAGTTGCCCACCATCTGCCCGGTGACCTCCTGTGGCCAGGGGCTGACCTGCTGGGCGTGTACGCCGTGATCACCGGCGAAGATCGCCACCGCCGCCGGGGCCGGCACCGGTGGCGGGCAGCTGCCGGCCAGGCCGGCGAGGCGTACGGACAGCTCCTCCAGGGCGCCGAGCGAGCCGGCTGGCTTGGTCAGGCGCGCCTGCAACTGCCGTGCGGCGGTCATCGCCGGCTCGTCGGGCGGGCCGACGGCCGCGATGGTGTCTTCCAGCATCATGCCTCCATGATCTCGGCCAGCACCTCGATGAACGCGTCGGTGGTCACCCGATCCCGCACTGCGATCCGTAGCCAGTCGGGGCCGAGCCCCGGAAACGTGTCGCCCCGGCGTACCGCCCAGCCGCGTCCTCGCAGCAGGTCCCGGATCCGGTCGGCGCCGGCGATCCGCACCAGCACGAAGGCGCTGGCCGGTCGGCCGGCCACGCGTACCCCGGGCAGGGCCGACAGTCGCGCGACCAGGTGGTCGCGGTCGGCCGCGAGCTGCGCGGCGATGGCGCGTTCGGCCCGGGCCGCCTCGGGGCCGGCGCAGGCCGCGGCGGCCGCGAGGGCCGGGGTGGAGACCGCCCAGAGCGGCTGTACGGCGGCCAGCCGGCGCAGCAGGGCGGCCTCGCCGAGCAGGTAACCGATCCGCAGTCCGGCCAGCCCCCACGTCTTGGTGAGGCTGCGTACGACCAGCAGCCCGGGCAGGTCCCGACGGGCGGCGAGTGACTCGGGCTCACCGGGTACGCCGGGCGTCGCGGTGGTGTCCGCGAACGCCTCGTCGACCACGAGTACCCGGCCGGGGCGGGCCAGGGCGGCGAGGTCGGCGGCGGGGTGCAGTACGGCTGTGGGGTTCGTCGGATTGCCGATCATGACCAGGTCGGCGTCGGCGGGTATCCGGTCCGGGTGCAGCCGGAAGCCGTCCGCCTCGTCGAGCAGCACCCGCCGCACGGTGTGCCCGGCTGCCCGCAGCGCGGCTTCGGGTTCGGTGAACTGCGGGTGCACCACCACCGGCCGTTGCAGCCCGCGCAGTGCCTGGGCGAGCAGCACGAAGCCCTCGGCGGCTCCGGCGGTGAGCAGCACCTCCTCGGGCGGCCGACCATGCCGCGCGGCGACTGCGGCGCGGGCCGGGCGTGGGTCCGGGTACGCGGCGAGGTCGGCCAGCGAGGCCGTGATCGGCTCGGCCAGCCAGGGTGGCAGCGGTGCGCGCCGCACGTTGACGGCGAGGTCGACCAGGCCTGCTGCGACCTCGGCGTCACCGTGGTGGGCGAGATCCGGCTCGGCCGGCGACGCGCCGGACGTCGTGGTCGGCTGGCCATGCATGACCGCGATCCTGCCGGGAAGGCGGCGCTCGGGACAGCAACCCGGAGGGTGGGCCGCATCACCACCGATCACTTCATGAGTATTTCTCATGGACGAATCGGAAATGTCATAACTTGGCGGTGTGAGCAATCGACCCCTTGCTGCCGCTGGTCGTCTCGTTCCTCTTCTCCGTGCCGGGCTGATCGCCGGTATCGTCGTCGCCGCCGCCGCGTACCCGGTCGTCGCGGTGACCGGAATCGGTGCCAAGGCCACCGCGCACGCCGTGGAGAGCAAGACCCGCCTGCTGACCACCGCCCTGCCCGCCGAGACCTCCTACCTGTACGCGCCCGACGGCAAGACCGTGCTGACCATGTTCTTCGAGGAGTACCGGCAGTACACCAAGCTGTCGGACATTTCCCCCAACATGCAGCAGGCCATCGTGGCCGCCGAGGACAACCGCTTCTACCAGCACCACGGCGTCGACCCGAAGGGCGTTGCCCGCGCCTTCGTGGCCAACGCCCGCTCCAGCGGCGTCTCCCAGGGTGCCTCCACGCTCACCATGCAGTACGTCCGGATGGCGCTGCGCGACAGCGCCACCACCCCGAGGGAGGTGCAGGAGGCCACCGCGCAGACCCCGATCCGCAAGGTCAAGGAGATGCGCATGGCCGTCGACCTGGAGAAGGAGCTCAGCAAGGAGGACATCCTGGAGCGCTACCTCAACTCGGCGTATTTCGGCCACCGCGCGTACGGCATCTACGCCGCCAGCGAGATCTTCTTCTCGAAGACCCCGAAGGACCTGACCGCGGTCGAGGCGGCCACCCTCGCCGGGCTGGTCAAGTCACCCTCCCAGTACGACCCGGCCAGCTCCGACCAGAAGGACGCCACCGCCCGGCGCAACTACGTGCTCGACAACATGGCCCGGCTCGGCTACCTCTCGCCGGACTCGGCGCAGGCGGCGAAGACCGAGCCGATCCGGCTGCGCCTGACCTATCCGCCCAACGACTGCGCCTCGGTGCCCGAGAAATGGAACAGTTGGGGCTTTCTCTGCGACTACCTCAAGAACTGGTGGAGCGCCCAGCCGGCGTTCGGGGAGAACCGGCTCCAACGCTTGGACAAGCTACGCCGGGGCGGTTACCGGATCGTGCTCAGCATGGACCCGAAGATCCAGAAGGCGGCGGAGAAGAACGTCGGCACCGAGGGCAACACCGGCAGCCCGTTCGCCAACGGCATCGTGGTCTCCGAACCCGGCACCGGGCGGGTCAAGGCGATGGCGGTGAACCGCACCTACTCGCTGGACCTGAACGAGAACCCGCTCAGCTCCAACCCCGAGGCCGGACCCGACGTGAAGGCCAACTACCCGAACACGGTGGCACCCCTGATGGGCGGTGGCGACCTGCCCGGCTACCAGGCGGGTTCGACGTTCAAGATGTTCCCCATGCTTGCCGCCCTCGACGCCGGCATGCCACTGAACACCGTCTTCAACGCGCCGCACAGCTACCGTTCCGAGGTCTACGACGGCTGGCAGCCCTCCAACGCCAGTGGCGCGATGAGCGGCACCCAGACCATGTGGTCCGGTTTCGGCAAGTCGGTGAACACCTACTTCGTCTGGCTGGAGGAGCAGGTCGGTGCGGAACGGGCCGTCCGGCTGGCCGAGCAGTTGGGGCTGCGCTGGCGTACCGACGTGGACCGGGAGCACGCCTCGCCTGCGAAGGCCAACAAGTGGGGCGCCTTCACCCTGGGTGTCTCCGACGCCACCCCGCTGGAGATGGCCAACGCCTACGCCACGGTCGCCGCCGACGGGCGCTACTGCGAGGCGCTGCCGGTGAACGCCATCTACAACCGGGACGGTACCCCGGCCACGTACACCACACCGGGTGGCATCGAACGGGAGGTCGCCAAGCCGCGCTGCCGCCAGGTGGTGAGCGCCGACGCGGCACGCGCGGCCACCGACGCCGCCCGCTGCCCCACCGGCGACACCCCGGCCAAGGGCAGTTGCGGCGGCTGGTCCACGGCGGACAGCGTGCGCGGCACGGTGGGTCGCCCGGTAGCCGGCAAGACCGGTACCACGGACAGCACCCGATCGGCCTGGTTCGTCGGCTACACACCGGAACTGGCGGCCGCCAGCTTCATCTCCGACCCCGACAACCCGTTCAACGCGGTGGGCGACGGCCAGTCCCAGATCCCGATCGCGGCGGTGTCGAACACCCTCCGCGACGCGCTGAAGGGCAAACCCGTCCGGGACTTCGTCCCGCCGTCGGACCGGATCGTCGGTTGACGATCAGGCCGGCGGCCCACCGGCCGGCCCGGACGCCACCACACCGGCCGGGTCGCCCAGGGCGACACCCGCCGGCCCGGCCGGGGCACCGCCGCCGGCCCCGGCCGGGGCCGTGGCCGGCTCGGCCGCAGCGGCGGCCACCAGCCGCGTCGCGATCCGCGGGTACGCGGCCCAGTGCGGGACGAGCTGGGAGGCGTGCACGCCCCGCCAGATGAACCCCTCCGGGGCACCGCCCGGCCAGCTCCATGCCGGGCGCTGCCCACCCCGAGGCGTGAGGACGGCCCGGTGCTCCTTGTGCCCGGTCACCACCTCGCCCCGGACGGCGACCACACTGTCGCTCTGCGCCGTCGCCTCCCGGTAGCCGACCACCAGCCCGTCCCGGAGGCTGCCGATCGCGTCGATCACCCCACACATCGGCAACCCGTCCAGCTCTCGGGCCAGCCAGAGCAGGCCGGCGCCCTCGGCGACCACCGGCCGGCCGGTGCGGGCCAGCTCGGCGACCGCGATGCAGAGCCGCCGGTTGGCGGAGAGCTGTTCCGCGTACGACTCGGGCAGGGCCCCGCCGACCACCAGGGCCCGGGTGCCGCTCGGCAGCACCTCGTCGGCGAACGGGTCGAGCGTCACCACCTCCGCACCGGCGGCCCGCAGCAGCTCGGCCGTCTCGGCGTGGCTGAAGCTGCCGCCCGGGCCACCCACAAGCGCCACGACCGGGCGAGCGGCACCAGCCGGCACGGGCGCGGCCGCCTCGTCGCCGACCTGCGGCGACCACGGCTGCACCCCCAGCGCCGGCGCCGAACGGGCCAGCCCGAGCAGCCGCTCCAGGTCGACAGTCGCGGTCACCGCCTCACCCAGCCGCCGGACCGCCCGGGTGGCCTCGCCGGCGCCTTCGAGCACCGGCACCACCCCGTGCCGGCGGGACGGCAGCACCGAGGGCAGGTCCTGGCGGCGCAGCGCGCCGTAGACCGGAATGCCGATGTCGTCGAGCGCCTCGCGCAGCAGCGCCTCGTGCCGGGCGGATGCGACCCGGTTGAGGATCACCCCGCCGATCCACAACTGCTCGTCGTACGCCCGGAAGCCGTGCACCAGGGCGGCCACCGACTGGCCCATCGCGGCGACGTCGACCACCAGCACCACCGGGCTGCGCAGCACGGTGGCGACGGCGGCGGTCGACTCGGTCTCGCTGCGGCCGGTCAGGCTGTCGTACAGGCCCATGCTGCCCTGCACCACGGCGAGGTCCGTACCGTCCGCGCCGTGCAGCAGCAGCGGGGCGACGCGCTCGGCGCCCACCAACCGCGGATCCAGGGTGCGTCCCGGTCGACCGCTGGCCAGCCCAAGGTAGGCCGCATCCACCTGATCCGGCCCGATCTTGAAGCCGGCCACGTCGAGGCCCCGGTCGGCGAACGCGGCGAGCAGGCCGATCGCCAGCGCGTTCTTGCCGTGTCCGGAGGAGGGAGCACTGAGCACCAGACGCGGCACGACGGTCATCATCGAC
The DNA here is from genome assembly GCF_040660295.1 of Micromonospora sp. NPDC049891. Lineage (NCBI taxonomy): Bacteria > Bacillati > Actinomycetota > Actinomycetes > Micromonosporales > Micromonosporaceae > Micromonospora > Micromonospora sp. NPDC049891. Next base: position 13,603 of record NZ_JBFAML010000051.1, on the reverse strand, counting down.
TCCTCGCGAGCGGTCGGCGTGCCGACCGTCGGCGCGCTCCGCCCGCGTGACGATAGCTGAACCCGACGCCCTACAGGCACCCCTGGACCACCCGTCCGGTCCAGGTCAACCGGGTCCGTGGCGGACCGCCCCGACACCGGTACGCTCCGCCACGGCTGGCTGTCCGCCGCCCGCTCCGGACAGGGGCCACTGCCTGCGACAGCCGGCGGCCGGCCACGGCGCGCGAGGGCTGTGACGGCTCGACGCAGTGGCGGCGGTCACACGGGTAATCTCGTGGCGTGTACCGGTTCCTGCTGACGCCGCGCTGGGTGGGCCTTCTCGTGCTGACCATGGCCGCCGCCACGGTGATGGTGCTGCTCGGCAACTGGCAGCTGGACCGCTACCACGGTCGAACGGCGATCAACGAACGCATCGACGCCGGCCTGCGGATGGACCCGGTGCCGCTGCGGGAGGCGCTGCCCGCGCCCACCGGTGGCCCCGGCACCGTCGGCGCGGCACCGGCAGCGGAGCGGACCTTCACCCGGGTGACCGTGACCGGCCGGTACGACACCGACAACATCGTCCTGGTGCGGGGCCGCACTGTCGACAGCCGGGTCGGCTTCGAGGTGGTCACCCCGCTGGTGCTGGCCGACGGCACCGCCGTTCTGGTGGACCGGGGCTGGATCCCGCCCGCTCCCGGCGGGGCGCTGGCCCAGCCCGACGTGCCACCGGCGCCGGCAGGTGAGGTGACCGTCGAGGGTCGGGTGCACGCGAGCGAGAGCGGCGACGCCAAGGTGTCCCGCCGCGAGGGCCGGGTGGAAAGCCGCCGGGTCTCCGTTCCCCAGCTCGCCGGCGAGCTGCCGTACCCGGTGCACGGCGCGTACGTGCTCCTCGACGAACAGACGCCGGCAGCAGACCCGACGTTCCGGGCGGTCTCGATCGGCCATGCCAACAACTGGCAGAACCTCGGCTACGTCGTCCAGTGGTGGATCTTCGCGGCGATGACGGTGGTCGGTTACGGCTGGGTCGCCCGCCGCGAGGCCCGCCGGCTCGCCGGGGTGGTCGACGAACGCCCCCGGGACCGGGCCGCCGACTCCGGTACGCCGGCCGCCACCTGACCGCTCACCCGGGCGGGCGGCCCGCGTGTATCGCCCGGACGGCGTCGATGGTGTCGGCCTCGGCTGCCGTCTTGTCGTCCCGGTAGCGGACCACCCGGGCGAATCGCAGTGCGACCCCACCGGGATAGCGCGAACTGCTCTGCACTCCGTCGAACGCGATCTCCACGACCTGCTCGGGCCGAACCCGGACGACCCAGTCCCCGCGATCCACCGCGAGGCCGAGGAAGCGCTCGGTCTGCCAACGCAGCAGCTCATCGGTGAGCCCCTTGAAGGTCTTGCCGAGCATCACAAACCCGCCGGTGTCCGGGTCGCGGGCACCCAGGTGCAGGTTCGACAACCAGCCGGTGCGCCGGCCGCTGCCCCACTCGACGGCGAGCACGACCAGGTCGAGGGTGTGCCGGGGCTTCACCTTGACCCAGGCGGCGCCGCGCCGCCCGGCGTCGTAGGGGGCGTCCGGCACCTTGACCACCACACCCTCCTGGCCGGCGTCGAGCGCGGCGGCGAAGGCCTCGCCGGCCCGCTCCGGGTCCTCCACCTCCATCCGCCCGACCAGCAGCGACGCGTCAGCCGTGCCGCGCAGCGCCGCCCATCGTTCCCGACCCGGCAGGTCGATCAGATCCACCCCGTCGAGGTGGAGCAGGTCGAAGAAGTACGGCGTGAGCACCGTCTCGCCGGTCCGTTCGGCGGCGGCGCGCACCGCCGGTGCGACAGGTGCCCCGGCGGCGGGACCGGCGGACCCGGCCCGGCGGGCGGCGGCGCTCGACGTCTGCTGGAACGGCAGCGGCCGGCCGGTGGCGTCCAGCCCGATGGCCTCCCCGTCGAGGACGATCTCCCGCGCGGGCAGGCTGCGCACGGCGGCGACCACCTCGGGCACCCGGGCGGTGATCTCGTCGAGGCTGCGGGAGAACACGGCGATGTCGGAACCGCTGCGGTGCACCTGGATGCGGATGCCGTCGAGCTTCACGTCGACGACCGCGGGCACTCCGGTGGCGGCGAGCGCCTCGTCGACGGTGGACGCGCTCTGCGCCAGCATCGGCGCGAGAGGCCGGCCCACCCGCAGCCCGAACTCGGCAAGCGCGGCGGCCCCGCCGCCGAGGGCAGCGACCGCCACCGCCCGCAGGTCTCCCGCGAGCAGCAGCGCCCGGCGTACGACGGCGACGGAGACCCCGGCTGCCCGCGCGATCGCGTCGGCGAGCAGCCCGGCTTGGGCGCCGTGCCGCAGCTCGCCGAGGAACAGGCCGGTCAGCAGGCGCTGCTCGTCGGCGGTGGCAGCCGCGTAGAGCGCGTGCAGCAGGGCCCGACGGCGGGCCTGCGAGCCGGCGCCGTGCACGGCCGCGATCTCGTCGATCGCGGCGTCGACCGCCGACACGGTGAGCGTCGGCTCGGCCGCCGGCGGGGGCAGGTCGCGAAGGCTGGCCCAGCCGACCCCGGTCTGCCGCTGGCGCAGCTCACCGGCGAGCCAACCGGAGCCCGCCGCCACCTCGGGCGGGTCGAGCCGCCGCAGGGCGTCGGCGAGCAGCTCCACCTTGGCCCGACGACCGCTGGTGGCGCCGACGGCCGCGGAGGTGGCAGCCAGGTCAAGGAACCGCACGACCTCATCCTGCCAGCCACCACCGACAACCGACGCGACGTCAGGCCGGGACCGGTTCCTCGATCCGCAGCCCGCGGGCCCGGACGCCGTCGGCGATGCGGGACAGCGACGCGTCCAGGGCGACCAGGGCGGCGGACAGCTCGCCGAGCTGTTCCTTGAGCGTGTCGTCGGGCCACGCGGAGACGTCGACGTCCCCCAGAGCGATGACGGCGGCCTCCAGGCGGGCCAGAACCTCGTTCGTACGCATGTTCGAGAGGCTACAACAGCCCCGCGTCCGACACACCGGAAACGGCCACTGTAGGCACGAAGTTACGGTTTCACCCGCGACCCGCCTCAGCCACCCTGGCCAGCAGCAACGCCTCGGCGAGGCAGACCCGGGCGAACTCGCCCAGGTGCAGGCTCTCGTTCGGCCCGTGGGCCCGGGCGTGCGGGTCCTCCACCCCGGTCACCAGGATCGCCGCCTGCGGGAACATCTCCTGGAAGGTGGCGATGAACGGGATGGAACCGCCGACCCCGATCTCCACCGCGTCGGTGCCGTCCCAGGCGGTCCGGAAGGCCGACCGGGCCGCGTCGAACATCGGGCCGGTGGCGTCGATGACGCAGGGGGCGCCGTCGTGCTCGAAGGTCACCTCGACCTGGGCCCCCCACGGCGCGTACTTCTCCAGGTGGGCGCGGAGCGCCGCGTACGCCTGCTTCGGTTCGTCGCCCGGTGCCAGTCGTACGCTCAGTTTGGCCTTGGCCGCCGGAACCAGCGCGTTCGGTGCCTCGCCGGTGGCCGGGGCGTCGATGCCGAGCACGGCGAGCGCCGGCTTGGTCCACAACCGGTCGGTTATCCGGCCGGTGCCGAACAATCGCACGCCCTCGGCCAGCCCGGCCTCGGCCCGGAACCGGTCCTCGGGGTAGTCGACGCGGGCCGCTTCCCGGCCGACCAGCCCCGCCACCGCCACGTTCCCGGCGTCGTCGTGCAGCGTGGCGAGCAGCCGGACCAGGGTGGTGAGCGCGTCCGGGACGGCACCGCCGAACATGCCGCTGTGCACGGCGTGGTCCAGCGTGCGCACCTCGACGAAGCAGTTGACGATGCCGCGCAGCGACGTGGTCAGCGCCGGTACGCCGACATCCCAGTTGGTCGAGTCGGCGATCACGATGACGTCGGCGGCCAGCTTGTCCCGGTGCTCGGCGAGCAGTTGCTCCAGGGAGTCGGAGCCGTACTCCTCCTCCCCCTCGACGAACACGACCACGCCGACCGGCAGCCGGTCACCGAATGCGCGCAGCGCCGCGACGTGCGCCATGATGCCGGCCTTGTCGTCGGCGGCACCCCGCCCGTACAGCCGGCCGCCCCGCTCCACCGGCTCGAACGGGTCGGACTCCCACAACGTCGGATCGCCGATCGGCTGCACGTCGTGGTGGGCGTAGAGCATGACCGTCGGGGCACCGGGCGGCGCCGCCTTGCGGCCGATGACCGCGGGCTGACCACCGGCCCGGGCCACCTCCACGTCCAGGCCGCAGCCGCGCAGCAACTCCGCCACCGCCGCGGCGGAGCGCTCCAGGTGCGCGTGATCGAAGCCTTCGAAGGCGATGCCGGGAATGCGGACGAGACGCTCCAGGTCGGCGCGTACGCCGGGCAGCTCCCGGGCCACGGCCTCCCGCAGGTCGGACTCGGTCATGATCGGTGTGGTCATGACCGGCATCGTATGCCGGCCTTACCGGGCGGCGCGGCCGGCGTCGTGTCCCGACCCCGGCACGATCCGGCAGTAGTAGTCCGCCACGTCGTGCGGCAGGGCGGGTGCGCCGTCCACGACCAGATCGGCGCGGGCCTCGGTGCCGTCGGCGGCGAAGTGGGCACGTTCGGTGACGTGCCAGCGGCGCAGCTCCGGCAGGATCGCCGGACCGTCGCGGGCCACCGCCCGGGTCAGCCGCAACGGCTGCGGTGCGGTGACGAAGACCGCCAGGGTCAGGTCGGCCACGGCGGCGGCCCGGGCCGCGCTGACCCCCTCCACGATCAGCACCGGCGCGACCGGAACCGGCACCGGGGCGGGCAGGAAGCGCCGGCGCACCCAGCTGTACCGGCGATAGGCACCCGGCTGTCCGGCGCGTACCGGTGCCAGCACCTGCTCCTCCAGCCGCTCCCAGAAGCTGAGCTGGTCGTCCCACCCGTCGAGCAGGTCGTCGGTGTGCACCACCGGTGGGCGAGCGGCATCGGGTGTCTCACCGGCGACGGCGTCGGCCAGTCGCGCCGTGAAGACGGTCTTACCGGCGCCGCTGGGCCCGTCGACGGCCACCAACCGGGTACGCCCCAGCCGGGCCGGCCCCGCCAGCACCCGTCGGGCCAGCCCGGCGTACGCCTCGAAGACCACCACCACGGGCACCGACGTTACCGATCGGGTTGTCCCCGGCCACTTCGGACCGCAGGCCAGCCACCGAACGGCATGATCGTGGCGTGTCCCATTCCGTGATGAGTCCCGGTGTCGAGGCGTTGCTGGAACAGGCCCGTGCGGGCATGACCCGGCTGACCCCGCAGGAGACGGTGCAGGCCGCGACCCGGGGGGCGCTCGTGATCGACACACGTACCGACGCGCAGCGTCGGGAACAGGGCGACCTGCCCGGCGTCATCGTGATCGACCGGACGGTGCTGGAGTGGCGACTCGACCCGGCGAGCGACTGGCGGATACCCGAGGCGACCGGGTACGACCTGGAGATCGTCGTGGTGTGCCGGCAGGGTTACAGCTCCAGCCTCGCCGCCGCGAGCCTGCGCGCCCTGGGCCTGCACCGGGCGACCGACATGATCGGCGGGGTGGAGGCGTGGCGATCGGCCGGCCTGCCCTTCTCCGACCAGGCCGCCGACGTCCGCTACTGATTCAGTCCGCCATCAGGTCCAGGGTCTGCCTGGCATACTCCATCGCCAACTCCTCGGTCTGGGCATCGTCCGGCACCTGCGGCGCAATGAAGTTGAGGTGCACGTGGGCCACGGCCGTTCCGGCCATCGCCGCCGCCATCGCCATCCTGGATTTCACCGGCCCGTCGTACGGCTCCGGTGGATCGGTCATCGGGCCGTTGTCCGGTGGGATCGACACCCAGGCGCCGTCACCGACCCCGCTGACCTCCCGGGCGATGCCCTGCGCTCCGGCTGGCGGCGGACCGCCCAGCGACTCGCGGGCCTCCGCCGTCGACGCCGCGACCAGCATGGTGATGGTGACCGCGTGGATCGCCAGGGGTCCCTCGACACCGCGCTGAGTACGCAGCTCTTTCGGTCGGGCCGGTCGGGACGGTCCCGCACCTGCGTTGTCCCGCCGGCCAGGTCGAGCAGCGGCTGGTGGTCGAGCTTGGTGCAGAGATCGTCCACGACCCGGTAGGACGTGGCGGGTGACGGGGATGAGCTGCCTGCCGGGTCTGCGGTGCCGGCGCAGCCGGCGAGCGCGACCGGAAGCAACAGGGCGAGCCAGCTCCGGCGACGGGTATCGACCATCACGAGATCGTGTCACAGTGGATCACTCCCTCGGTGCCCGCCGGCCGCGCACGCCAGTTCCCGAGGTCAACGTCGTGGGGCGCCGGGTGGGACGAACGGTAGGTCGGTGGGCGGGCCCGCCTCGATGAGCCGCCACAGGGCATCGGTGTCGAGGTGTTCCTCGACCAGGTCGCCGAGCAGGTCGAGATTGCGTTCCCGGGCGGCGGCGAAGGACGTGTCCGGCGCGACCTGGAATCCGGTACGCCCGGCGAGGCGGGCCGCCCGGGTGAGGAACCAGCGGCGGAACTCGTCGGACTCGAACGTGCCGTGCCAGTGGGTGCCGTGCACGACGCCGTGCATCGCGCCCTCGTCGGCACCGTCGGTGTAGCGCAGCAACGGGGTCAGCTGCGGGTCGGCGGTCGAGACGTACCCGTGGTGGATCTCGTAGCCGTGGACCGGAACGTCACAGTCGGCGCTGCCCAGCACCGGTCGGACGGTCTTGCGGCGATCGAAGGTGATCTCGATGGGGAGCAGCCCGAGGCCGGGCACGGTGCCCTGCCGGCTCTCCACCTGGTCGTGGATGGCCCGGGCCAGCATCTGGTAGCCGCCGCAGATGCCGAGCACCGGGCGGCCCGCCGCCGCGTGCGCGGTGACGGCGTCGGCGAGCCCCGTCTCACGCAGCCAGGCCAGATCGGCCACTGTCGACTTCGAGCCGGGCAGCACCACCAGGTCGGCGGCGGCGAGCTCGGCCGGCTCCACGGTGAGCCGTACCCGCACCCCCGGCTCGGTCGCCAGCGCCTCGACGTCGGTGGCGTTGCTGATCCTGGGCAGCCGTAGCACGGCCACGTCGAGCCACTCGGTGCCGCGCGGGGCCGCCGGGCGACCGAGCACCCGGCCGTAGGCCAGCGAGTCCTCCGCGTCGAGCCACAGGTCCAAGGCCCAGGGCAGCACCCCGTAGGTCGGGCGACCGGTGAGGTGACGCAGCATCGTCAGCCCGGGGGCGAGCAGGCCCAGGTCACCCCGGAACTTGTTGACCACGAAGCCGGCGATCAGGGCCTGGTCGGCGGGGTCGAGCAGGGCGAGGGTGCCGAACATGGCGGCGAACACACCACCCCGGTCGATGTCGCCAACCACGATCGCGGGTAGCCGCGCCTGCCGGGCCAGGCCCATGTTCACGTAGTCGCTGTCGCGCAGGTTGATCTCCGCCGGGCTGCCGGCCCCCTCGCAGATCACCACGTCGTACTCCGACCGCAGCTCCGCAAGCGCCGCGTAGGCGGTCTCGGCGAGCCGGGGACGCAGGGTCCGGAAGGTGCCGGCGGTGATCGTGTCGACGGCCTGGCCGAGCAGGACCACCTGGCTGGCCAGGTCGCTGCCGGGCTTGAGCAGCACCGGGTTGAACCTCAGGTCCGGCGCGAGCCCACAGGCCGCCGCCTGCATCGCCTGGGCCCGGCCGATCTCGCCGCCCCGGCCGTCCGGCCCGAGCACCACGGCGGAGTTGTTCGACATGTTCTGCGCCTTGAACGGGGCCACCTTCACACCTCGGCGGTGCAGCCACCGGCAGATGCCGGCGGTGAGCACGCTCTTGCCGGCGTCCGAGGTCGTCCCGGCCACCAGCAGCCCACCGGTCACCGACGGCTCCCCAGCCCGATCGATCGAAGGGCCCGCAGCGGCCGGACGGTCGGCAGCGGTCGAAGGGCGCCGAGTGGTCGGGGGGTCGGCAGCGGTCGAAGGGCCCGTAGCGGTCGGAGCGTGCGGCGGGAGGCGGCACCGATCAGTCGGCCCGCGGTCAACGGGTACACCGCCGCGAGACCGAGCGCCGCCAGCCCCACCGCCCGGGAGATCCGGGCGGCCCGGGCCAGGTGGCGCCCCTCGGGGCGAGGACCGTCACCGAGGAACGGACGCACCTCCGTGCGGCCGAAGTACACGTTACGTCCACCCAGCCGTACGCCCAGCGCCCCGGCCATCGCCGCCTCGCACTGCCCGGCATTGGGGCTGGGATGGTCGTCGCGGTCCCGCCGCCACACCCGCCAGGCCCGCTCCCGGTCGCCCTTGCCAGCCGGCGCCAGCGCCACGGTCAGCAACCCGGTCAGCCGGGCAGGCACCAGGTTGAGCAGATCGTCCAGGCGGGCGGCCGGCGTACCGAAGCGGGCGTAGCGGACGTTACGGTGACCCACCATCGCGTCGAGGGTGTTCGCCGCGCGGTACCCGAGCAGGCCGGGCAGCCCGGCGACGGCACCCCAGACCAGTGGGGCGACCACCGCGTCGGAGGTGTTCTCCGCCACCGATTCCACTGTCGCGCGGGCGAGTTCGGGCTCGTCGAGCGTCGACGGATCCCGCCCGCAGAGATGCCCGAGCCGCTGTCGAGCGGCCGGCAGGTCACCACCGCGCAATGACCGGCCCATCGTCTTCGCCTCGTGGCGCAGGCTGCGCCCGCCGAGCACCGCCCAGGTGCCGGCGGCGACCAGCACGGCGCGGGCCACCGGCCGGTGTCGGGTGCCCACGGTTGCGGCCACGCCCAGCACCACCGGCGCACCGACGCAGACCGCGGCGAAGACTCCACCGGCCAGCCGGTCGGGACGGTAGAGACGACGTTCCAGGGCGGCGGCGGCCCGGCCGAATCCGGCCACCGGGTGGCCCCGCCGTGGGTCACCGAACACCGCGTCCAGCGCGTAACCCGCGACGAGTCCCGTCGCGTTCGCCACCGCACCCGCGTGTCGCACGGCGTATCACCCCCGGGCGGCCAGCCTAGCCGAGCCGAGCACCGGGAACGGCCCGGCGGACCCCGTCCCCGCCACGGCCTCCCCGAGCGCCGCCATCCTGGCGGTGGGTGACCGGACACCTCAGCTGCCCGGTCACCCGATCACCAGCGGCGCGCGTCCGCGCCGCACACCGTCAGGCGACATGTCCGGCGGTCATCACCGGGGCCACCCCCCGCGAGTCGTCAGACGGGCTGCGGCAGCCGACCGCGCCCCCGCCGACCACGCCCGGTCGCGGCATCGCCCGCCCCCGATTCCTCCGGGCGCACCGCCGACTCGGCCTCGGCCTCGGTGCCGTCGGCGGGCACCGGGGCCAGGTCGTCGGGGACGCTCTCCCCGGCGACGTCCAACTCGTCCAACTCGTCCAACTCGTCCGACGCCGGCTGGTCGGTGCGGGACGAGTCGAACCCGTCCGCAGAACCCGGGTCGAACCCGCGCGCCGAGCCTGGGTCGAACCCGCCGGGCGGACCGGAGTCGGGACTGCCGGCGGGACCGGCCCCGAAGCCGGACAGGTCGGGCAGCTCGAAGTCGTCGTCGACCGGGCGACTGTCGGGCCGGGCAGGCGCCTCGTCGTGCGGCACCGGCTCGGTCGGCTCCCCGTGCACCCGTTGCTCGGCGTCCGCGTCGGAGACCGCGCTGGTGGCCAGGGTGGGCCGGTTACGCAGGAACCGCCCGCGCCCCCGGGACAGGTCGTGGCCGACCGCGACAGCCTCCAGCTCGTACAAGGTGCGGTGGTTGCCGGCGTCGTCGATCCAGTCACGGGTGTAGAGCCGGCCGCAGACCACCACGGGATCGCCGACCATCACCGAGGCGGCAACTCCCTCGGCGAGCTTGCGCCAGCAGTTGACCCGTACGCGCAGGCTGTTGCCGTCGACCCAGCGCCCACTGTCGCGGTCGAGGCGTCGGGCGGTCGAGGCGACCTTGAAGTTGGCCACCAGCGTGTTGCTCTGGGTGGTGCGGCGCCACTCCGGCGCGGTGAGCACATTTCCGACAATCGTCATGTAGGTATCGAACATCGTCCCTCCTTCAGGGGTCGGGGGCGTGGCTTCGGCGAGTCGACTCGCCACCGAGCCTGCGGCCCCGGGACCTTCGCGGACAGCCCAGGAGGCGGCACCTGTGGACGACCGGGCCAGCTGTGGACAAACGCCTGATCAAGGTCCCGATGTGGTAGGCCGATCGACCCTGACCCGTGAGCAGCCGGTCGCCGATGATCAACGGGAGGCGGAAATGGTCACGTTCCGGACGGAGCCGACCTGGGTAGAGATCTCTACAACCGCACCCGTGAGCACGACGTCGAACGAAAGGGTCAGCGATCATGATGATGACCATCACCCGTTCCACCCGCCTTACGGGGCAGGTGCGGCGATGAGCGCGGTGCAGGACCCGGCCACCGTGGCCAAGTGCCTCCGGCTCGGTGCGGGCTTCGCCGACCGTGAGCGGGACCGCATCGTCGAGCAGTTCGCCACGCTCGACGCCCGCCTGGCCGGCTTTCACGCCGACGCCACCGACATGGAGCTGTCGGTGAAGGACCGGGAGGCCAAGGGCCAGAAGGTCACCCTGGAGTGCTGGATCGCCGGCCGGCAGCGGGTCGTCGCCACCTCGACCGAGGAGGACCTGCACGCCGCCCTCAACGACGTCCGCGACGACCTGCGTCGTCAGTTGAACGACGCGAAGACCCGGCAGGAGCCCCGCAACAACAAGCACCTGCGGGTCAACGAACCGCCCGGCCCGGCCGCGCCGACCGACGAGCTTGCCGGTGCCGGAACGACCGACGAGAGGTGATCGCGTGGCCGGTCGGTAGACGACCGGCCACCCGCCCACCGTGGAGGTGACAGCTATGCCCAACGTGCAGCAACCCGAGATGCGCCGCAGCGGCGAGACCCGACTGGTCCAGGACAGCGACGGCCCGATCGAGGGCGGTTCGTCCTCGACCCGGCGGGAACACCGCTCGGTGCCGGTCGACCAGGTGTCGCCGTACGGTCCCGATCGTGGGCGGTCCTCGACCTCACACGAACCCACCGGCCGAGAGGCCGTGGGCGACTGACAGCCGGCAGCCCTCGTCCGTCTGGTGCGGGCGGACGGGGGCTACCGCCCGGTAGCCAGCCGGCGTACCGTCGGCGGGGTGGAACCGGACGTGCTTGGCCCGCCCTACGAGCGGCACATCATCGACCTGGGCCGGGATGACGAGGGGCCGGTGGTGGCGACCCTGGTCCGCCGCCGGGCCGAACGCCCCACCGGGCGCGCCGTGCTCTACGTGCACGGCTTCGTCGACTACTTCTTCCAGACCCACGTGGCCGACTTCTTCGCCGAGCGTGGCTGGGACTTCTACGCCCTCGACCTGCGCAAGTACGGTCGTAGTCTGCTGCCGCACCAGACCCCGAACTTCTGCCGCGACCTCGGCGACTACTTCCCCGAACTGGACGCCGCCGCGCAGATCATCCGCGACGAGGACGGACACGACACCCTGCTGGCCATGGGCCACTCCACCGGCGGCCTGATCGTCTCACTGTGGGCCGACGCCCGCCGCGACGCCGGGCTGGTCGACGGGCTGTTCCTCAACAGTCCCTTCTTCGACCTCAACGCACCCTGGTTCGTGCGGCGACCCCTCGCGGCCGCCGTCGCACGCCTGGGCCGCAGGGCCCCGCACCGCATCCTCCCGTTCGGGCTCGGCACCGTGTACGGCGAGAGCCTGCACGCCGACCACCGCGGCGAATGGACGTACGACCTGGCCTGGAAGCCGCTTGCCGGTTTTCCCGTCCGGGCCGGCTGGCTGGACGCCGTCCGCACCGGCCAGCGGCGGCTGCGCGCCGGACTGAACATCCCGGTGCCGGTGCTGCTCGCCTGCTCGACCCGATCGTTCCGGGGCACGAAATGGCAGGACGCGGCGACCCTGGCCGACGCCGTCCTCGACGTCGAGCACATGGTCCGCTGGGCCCCCCGCCTCGGCCAGCACGTCACCGTGTCCCGCTTCGACGGCGGTCTGCACGACCTCACGCTCTCCGGCCCCGCCGTACGGGAGAAGGTCTTCGCCGAGGTCGGCCGGTGGGCCGAAGCCTTCCTCGGCGCCGGGCCGACGACAACCCGCCCGCCGCAGCCCCGGCCCGCCATGGACGAGCAACGTCCGGCCACCGAGGTTCCCTCCCCCACGGACGCCTGACCCGTCGACGACATGTGTCAAGCCCGCACCACGGCTACGACACCGACCTGGCCACCCGTTCCGCCGGGCCTGCCCCGGGCGGCGGTACCCTTCTCGCGCGATACCACGTTGCGCCCGTAGCTCAGCGGATAGAGCAGGGGACTTCTAATCCCAAGGCCGCAGGTTCGAATCCTGCCGGGCGCGCCGCGTTAGATGGAGCTGACCTGCGGTTTCTCCCGACTCGCGCGACCTTATCGAATGATGTTCTTCGATTAAGGCACCTTAGGTGAGCCCGAGTGTGCAGCTTCGGCACGAAGAGACACCAAACGAGTGGTGGCTTCAAACCGCTCTGAACGCCAACTCGGGCAGGGCCTGCCGGTAGGTGTCGGCAGCGAACGCGCCAACGCCCCCCGTGCATCGCGTACACGACTGTCGGCTAGCGAGAACCATGGGAGCGACCCACTGACTCGCCGCCGTGGCTGGTCTGGCACAAGGCCAGCCACATGCAGGCGACAGGTGTCGACTTGAACCGCCCCGGGTTCTGTGGAGAACCTGATGTTCCCCGGGTTCGGTGGAGTCGGGTTGGTTGACTCGTCAGGCTCGTCGCTCGTTGAGGAGAGACGTGCCGAGGAGATATCCACCCGAGTTTCGTCGCAAGGTCCTCGATCTGCTCAAGGCCGGCCGGTCTGTCGCGGAGTTGGTCCGGGACTTGGAGATCAGCGATCAGACGATCTACAACTGGCGCCGCCAGGAGCTGATCGACACCGGCCAGATGCCGGGTGTCACCTCTGCCGACCAGGTTGAGCTGGTCGCGGCTCGACGGCGTATCGCCGAGTTGGAGACTGAGTTGGCGGTGCATCGCCGCGCGGCTGAACTGCTCAAGGAGGTGGTGCCCCCAAAAGACCGGTACGCGGTCATCCACCGGATGGCCGCTGAGGGACTCCCCGTTGAGATCTGCTGCCGCGTGCTCGTGGTCTCGGCGTCGGGATACTACGCCTGGCGCAACCGACCACCATCGCAGCGGGCGCTGCGTCACGCGTGGTTGACCGAACAGATTCGCGCGGTGCATGCGGCATCCCGCGGCACGTACGGTTCCCGCCGGGTGCACGCCGAACTGCGGATGGGCCGCGGACTCGTGGTGGGCTATCACGCGGTGGAGATGCTGATGCGCCGTGCCGGCATCCACGGCCTGCCCGGCAGTCGCCGTCCCCGGCCGAAGCACCAGACGCCGACTGCCAGTGATCTGGTCAACCGCGACTTCGCCAGATCGTCGCCGAACCAGTTGTGGGTCACCGACATCACCGAGCACCCGACCCGCGAGGGCAAGGTGTACTGCGCGGTCGTGCTGGACACCTTCTCCCGCAAAGTCGTCGGCTGGTCCATCGACGCCACGCAGACAGCCACGCTGGTGACCAACGCCCTGAGCATGGCCATCAGCAACCGCCAACCGTCCGGCACCGTGATCCACTCCGACCACGGAGTGCAGGGCGGTTTCAACCGGTCGTCGCAACACCTTGATCACGGAGGTGTGCATGGGCAGGAACACGAAGCTGGAGCAGGTGCCGGAAAGGGCGCGGAGGC
>NZ_JBFAML010000050.1:0-22849 GCF_040660295.1 Micromonospora sp. NPDC049891 | reverse complement strand
CGACCCGAGCTTGCGCGTGTCCGGAATCGACAAGGAAGCGAGGTGTACACGGATTTTCACCATCTGCACACACCCCGAGGCGGCCTTGCGACGACGCCGATCACCCTCGGTGATAGTCGGCCGGAGGGTGCTGCGCATGGTGCCGATAAATGAGCGGTTTTCGCTGGTCAGCGAGCTGCAAAAAGCCTGCTCAGTACATCGGTAGCTCGCGGGTACACAACTGCTACCGCGACTATGCCCAGACCAACGCCCAGCAACTCCAGGCCCTGCTCACCGAGTCCGGCTGACCGCCCCCGTCCCCGCAGACCAGCGCCGGGAACGCGGACGCGCGCTTGGGCCGGGGCGGCCTGCGAGGCAGCTGCGGACACTTTCCGTAGCCGTCCTGCTCGACCAGACCTTCCCCATTGCTTCCTTTGCTCTGCTTCAACCGACGCAACGGTTTACTCTCCGTGCCGATCCGACCGGCCATCCCTCTGGTGCGCTGCCCGCTCAGACCAGCTCACCGGCGATTGCGTCGGTTGAAGCAGAGCAAAGGGAGCGCGAGGGCAGGAGGTATCGACGCCCGGTCCATCACGCAGAGTAAGGTCCGGCGACGACGACACCGTTCACGACAGGTAGTCGTGCTTTCCGTCATCGCACCGACCTGGCGGCGTCTGCCCGGCCGACGGCGGGGTGGGCCGCACCGCCGCCGGCTCCGGCCGGGGTGGTGAGCGGGTTCGGTTCTCACCCGGGTGGGGTGACGGCAGCTCACCTCGTCCGTGCGGAGCATGGTGGCAGCGGCGCGGTGCTCCGGCGATCGTCCGCGCGGAAGCGACACCACGGAGGTGGTTGGCGATGACGGTTCGGGTGGCAGCGCACCGACGACGAGACGCGGTGCTGCATGTCGTCGGAGTGGCCGGGCATGCCCGCCGGGCGTCGCGGGCCGGATGGAGCAGTCCCATCCGGTACCGCCGTGGCCCGGTGGGTCCGCCGCGACGTCAGGATGACCGAAGGTGGGAAACCGACCTACGGGGGTGGACAGATGGCTGAGCAGTTCCAGTCCGCGATCGAGTCCTCGATGGACAAGACCAACCTGATCCTGAAGGACATCGAGCAGGCGTACGGATGGCCGAAGGAACAGCGCAACCAGTCGTACGCCGCGTTGCGTACGGTGCTGCACCTGCTGCGGGACCGGATGCCGGTGCAGGAGAGCGTGGAGTTCTCCGCCCAGCTGCCGATCGTGGTGCGCGGTGTCTACTTCGACGGCTGGCAGCCGCAGAACGTCCCGATCAAGCTCAACCGGGACGATTTCCTCTACGAGGTCCGTCAGGGCTTCCCGTACGACGTGGCGGGCGGCCCGGAGCGGGTGGTGCAGGTGGTGCTGGACACTCTGCGCCGGCACATCACCCAGGGCGAGTGGGAGGACGTCAAGGACACCATGCCCGCTGACCTCGCGCGGATCATGCCCTGACCCGGGCACGCCGCGACCCGCCCCGTCGAGGGGTGGGTCGACGCGCCCGGGTCACCCGGCCACCGGCCCGGGCACCCGGCTGACCCGCCGGCCGGCCCGGACCGCCAGCGCGGCGAAGGTGGCCGCGTTGGCCACCGCCGCGCCACCGGGGTCATTGTTGAAGTAGACGTACGTCGTCTCGTCGTCACCGAACGCCTCGGCCAGCCGGCGTACCCAGGAGGCCAGGGCGATGCGCCCGTAGTGCGGCCAGGGGCGGGCCCGGCCCTCGTGCAGGCGCAGGTACCCGAACTCCGCCGTACGCCAGAGCGGGGCGATCGGCCGGCCGTGCCGGTCGGCCCAGACCAGCGCGGCGCGATGCCGTTCCAGTACCGCCCGGGTGGCGTCGGTCCACCAGGAGGCGTGTCGCGGTTCCACCGCCACCCGCACCTGCGGCGGGAACAGCCGTAGCGTCGCGGCCAGCGCCGATGGGTCGGCGCGCAGGTTCGGTGGCAGTTGCAGCAGCACCGGTCCGAGCCGGTCACCCAGCGCGGTGGCCCGTTCCAGGAAACGGGCCACCGGCTCGGCCGGCTCCCGCAACCGCTTGATGTGGGTGAGGTAGCGGCTCATCTTGACCGCCACGCAGAAGTCACCGGGAGTACGCGCGCGCCAGGCGGCGAAGGTGTCCCGTTCCGGCAACCGGTAGAACGCGTTGTTCACCTCGACCGTGGCGAACCGGTCGGCGTAGTGCTCCAGCCAGGCCCGCTGCGGCAGCCCGGCGGGATAGAAACGGTCCCGCCAGTCGCGGTACTGCCAGCCGGAGGTGCCGACCAGGATCATGGCCCGGCCTACCAGAGGTCGAAGTGGAACACCTCGAACGAGGCGCCGTAGCGCACGCCCAGTCGAGCCCCGACCGGTCGCGCGCCGCCCTCCAGGAACTCCTCGGCGTCGAAGCTGCCGTCGCCCAGGCCGGTCAGGTACGCCTCATGGGCCAGCAGCGACGCGACCCCCCGGTCGAACGTGTCGGTGGTGTCGACTCCGTGCCGGGAGCGCGGCGACGAGGCGGCCCACACCTGCCGTACCCGGCCCCACGGCTCGACGCCGTCGGTCAACTGCTCCGGGAAGATCCACCGGTTGCCCGCGTCTCGGACCGCGTCGAGGGTGGCCCGGCCGACAGCGATGTGGTCAGCCTGGTTGAGCACGTCAGCGCCGTCCCAGGTGGCCCGGAAGTTGTTCGTGATGACGATCTCCGGCCGGTGCCGGCGGACCACCGCCGCCAACTCGCGGCGAAGCGGGACACCGTACTCCAACACCCCGTCGGGCAGGCCCAGGAACTCGACCGTGTCCACGCCCACCAGGGCCGCCGACTCCCGCTGCTCCTGCTCGCGTACCTCCCGGGCCCGCGGCGGCGGCATCCCGTCGATGCCCGCCTCACCGCTGGTGACCAGGCAGTAGGCCACCTGCTTGCCCTGCCCGGTCCAGCGCGCGATGGCGGCGGCGGCACCGAACTCCAGGTCGTCGGGGTGGGCCACGATCGCCAGGGCGCGTTGCCAGTCCTCGGTCACCGGCTCCAGTGGTTCGGTCATCGGCACCTCCGTCGCGCGTGTTCGGCCCATCCTGTCACTTCCCGCCCGGCCGCGCCCGACGGTTGACCTCAAGCATGGTTGAAGTTCGATGCTGTGCGGGTGAGCGCGACGGTCCCGGCGGGCAGCCGCCATCGGCCCGGCCTCGCCCTGCTGCTGATCGGCTCCACCCTGACCGTGATGGCGGGCGCGGTGCTGACTCCGGTGGTCCAACTGCTGATCACCGAACGACACCTCACCGCCACCGCCGCCGGCCTGGTCGTGACGGTGCACGGGGTCTCCCTGGCGCTTGTCGCGCCGGTCGCGGGTCGGCTCGTGGACCGGCACGGAGTCCGCCGCCCGCTGGCCGCAGGTCTGCTGCTCTACGGGGTCGCCGGCGGCGCGGGTCTGGTCGTCGACGCGTACCCGGTCCTGATCGCCACCCGGCTGGTCTTCGGCGTCGGTGCCGCGCTGGTCTTCACCGGCACCACAGTCGGCCTGCTCGACCGCTACACCGGTGCCGGTCGGGACCGCGCGATGGGCTGGCGGTCCACCGCGATCAGCTTGGGCGGGGTGGCGTGGCCGCTGGTCGGCGGGGCGTTGGGGGTGCTCTCCTGGCAGGCCCCGTTCGCGGTCTACCTGCTCGGTGTCCCGCTCGCTCTGTTCGCGCTACGCCTGCCCGACGAGCCGCGCCTGCCGGACCACCCACGTCCGGCGGCGGGCCCGGGACGGTCGGCACTGCTCGCCAACGCTCCCGGGCTGCTTCCGGTCTACGCCGCACAGGCCGCCGCCACCCTGCTGCTCTACGCCGTCCTGGTCTTCCTGCCGGTGCGGTTGGCCGAGCTGAACGTCACGAACACCGCCGTCGTGGCGATCTTCACCGCCAGCCTCTCCCTCGCCATGAGCGCGGCGGGCTTCGGATACGCCCAGCTTCGAGCCCGGCTGACCGAGCGCGTCCTGCTGCGGTACGCCTTCGCGGCCTGGACCGGCGCGCTGCTCGCGATGGCCCTTGTCGACATCCCGGTGCTGCTGCTCGCCGCGCCCCTGCTGTTCGGCCTCGGGATGGGCCTGGCGGTACCGGCCCTGACCGTGCTGACCGCCGACCACGCGCCGGCCGGTGAGCGTGGGCAGGCCACCGCGCTGCTGGCCACCGCCGGATTCACCGGCCAGTTCGCCTCGCCCCTGCTGTTCGGTCCGCTGCACGCGGCGACGTCGGTGCGGCTGACGTTCCTCAGCGCGGCGGTGCTGGCCGGTGTCGTCGCCACCGCCCTGACATTACGGAGAGACGCACGGCGCGGGGTGAGCTGAAAGGCGCCGGTTCGGGGTCGAGCGGCGAAGCGGTCATGCCGGACGGTTCGGGAGATTACGGTGGGACGAGGTGTGGTTAGAGAAGATCGGGAGCGGGGTACCACCCGCGGCAGGACGCACCCGACCAACGGCGGCGGGGGCGGGTCAATCCGAGGGAGCACGATGCCACTCAACGACGATGACATGCAGACCACCAGCGGCGGCGGGGCCGAGGGCCCGGCCGACGGCGGTGCCACTCCGGGTCAGCACGACGGCGGTGCGGACGGTAGTGCCGAAGGTCCGGCCGACGGCGGTGCGACCCCGGGTCAGCACGACGGCGGTGCGGACGGTAGTGCCGAAGGCCCGGCCGACGGCGGTGCGACCCCGGGTCAGCACGACGGCGGTGCCGACGGCGCCGCCCGGTAACGGATCGCCATGACGCGTCTCGACCCGCCGGGCGGCCACGGCCGCCCGGCGGCTCCGTCTCCGTCCGCTGTGGCGCCCGGCCTCGACGAGCCCGCCGATGCGGCCGCCGCCGCGTTGGCCCGCTGTGTCAGCGTGGAAGCGGCGAAGTTCGCCGCGGCTCACTGGGGGCGCACTCCGCTGCTGTCCCGCGCCGCCGAGCTGCCCAACCCAGCCGGCTTCACCGATCTGCTCAGCCCGGCCGACGCCGACGAACTGCTCAGCCGCCGGGGCCTGCGTACCCCCTTCCTGCGCGTGGCCAAGGACGGCCAGGTGCTGCCGGCGGCGCGGTACACCGGCGGTGGCGGTGCCGGTGCCGAGATCGACGACCAGGTCCTCGACGAGAAGGTCCTTCAGCTGTACGCCGACGGCGCCACCCTGGTCCTGCAGGGCCTGCACCGCACCTGGCCGGCGTTGATCGATTTCACCCGGAACCTGAGTCTGGCCGTGGGGCAGCCGTTGCAGGTCAACGCCTACCTGACCCCGCCGGACAGCCAGGGCTTCGCCACCCACTACGACACCCATGACGTCTTCGTGCTCCAGGTCGACGGCCGCAAGCACTGGCGCATCCATCCGCCGGTGCTGCCCGACCCGCTGGAGCGGCAGCCATGGGGCGGCCGGGCCGACGAGGTCGGCGCGACCGCACAGGGGCCGGCAGCGCTCGACGTGATCCTGGAACCGGGTGACGCGCTCTACCTGCCCCGGGGATGGCTGCACAGTGCCCAGGCGCAGGAGTCCAGCTCACTGCACCTGACCGTCGGTATCCGGGCGTTGACCCGGTATGCGCTTGTCGAGGAACTGCTCGCGCTGGCCGCCGACGACCAGCGACTGCGGGCAACCCTGCCGTTCGGCACCGACGTGGCCGACCCGGACGCCATCGAACCGGAACTGACCGAGACGGTCGAGGCACTGCGGGACTGGCTGCTGCGGGCCGATCCGGCCGCCGTGGCCGCCCGGCTGCGGCAGCGGGCCTGGTCGGCGTCGCGCCCGGCACCGATCCGGCCGCTGGCCCAGGCCGCCGCGATCACCGCGCTGACCGCCGACAGCCTCGTCATGGCCCGTAGGGGTCTGCGCTGGCAGCTTGTCGGCGAGGGGGATCGGGTGACGCTGCGCCTGTTCGACCGCACGATCAGCCTGCCCGCGCAGTGCGAGCCCGCCGTACGTGCCCTGCTCGCCGGCCCGCCGATCCGGGTCGGCGACCTTCCCGGCCTGGACACCGACGCCGACCGCCGCACCCTCACCCGTCGCCTGCTCCGCGAAGCCGCCCTCACCCCCGCCTAACCCCCGCCACCACCCCGCGCCCGCCCCGCCCCACCTCGCCGATCTTGCACTTCTGGTCGCCGCATTATCCGTCACACCCCGTTTCGCCCGACAAGAAGTGCAAGATCGGCGGGAGCGGGAGCGGGAGCGGGAGCGGGTGCGGGTGCGGGTGCGGGTGCGGGTGCGGGTGCGGGAGCGGGTGCGGGAGCGGGTGCGGGACGGTCAGGGGAGGGGGAGGGCCAGCAGCAGGAGGGTGGTGGCCAGGCCGGCGATGACGACGATGAGGACGGGGCGGGGACTCAGCACGGCGTGGCGGCGGTCGGCGATCAGGCGCGCCGGGATCAGCCCCAGCACCGGGCCGAGCAGCGTCACCACCAGGGCCAGCACCGGCAGGCCGACGGCCAGGTCACCGTCGTTGCGCGCGCCAAGGGCGCGGGCGACGGAACCCAGCGCGTACGCCAGCACCGCACCGGCGACGCCGCACAACGCCAGCAGCGGGTTCACATTGCCCGGCAGTTCGCCGGGTTGACGGGTACGGCGCAGCAGATCGCGTACCCCCTCCAGCAGCACGACCGGGTCGCCGGTGGCCTCCGGCGCGGGGGCCGGCGGTGCCCCGGCACGTCGCCCGCCGCCGCCCAGCCGGCTGTTCAACTCCTGCCACAGCACCGCCACCTCGGCGTCCACCCGTTCCTGCGCCTCGCGCGCGGCGACGAGTTCCCGCTCGGCCCGGTTCACCTCGTCGGCGGACTCGGCCACCGCCCGGTCCGCCGCCGCGCACTGCTGCTCGTACCAGTCCTGCGCCTCCTCGCGTTGTTCCCGCACCCGGGTCGCCAACTCGGCGAGCCGTCGCAGCTGAGCCGAGTACGTCTGGCTGGTAACCGGTTCGTTCATCGTGCCGGTCCATAGGGGATGATGGTCTGCCCGGTCCGGTGCACCGCCCGGTCGAAGAAGAGTCCACGCCACGGGCGGGGATACCAGTCCGGCCCGCCACTGCCCGGGTACAACGACGGGCCCAGTTCCCCGCCGTGGGTGTCCAACGCCACCCAGGCACCGATCTGGTCGGTACGCGCGCCCGTACCGCCCAGGTCGGCGCGCATTCGGGCCACCCCGCGCCACCAGGCCAGCACGTGGGTGCGCCGCTCGGGGCCGTCGTGCAGGATGCGGCGCAGGTGCTCCAGCCCGGTGGCCCGCCCGGTGCGTGCGGCGAGCGCCCCGGCCGCCGCGTCGACGGCGAACAGCAACAGGTAGTGGGGTGCCCCGGTGGCGCCGGGCGTACCCAGGGCGTCGGCCGTTTCGGCCATCAACTCGGCCACGGTCTCCTCGTCGTACCAGGCGGCGTCGTCGGCGAGGTCCTCGTAGAGGGCCCGGGCCGCCGGATCGGCGTCCGGGTCCAGGCAGGCGATCGAGAAGCGGGCGCTGCCCGGGCGGTGCTGCCGGGCCAGCGAGCGGGCCGCCGCGTCCAGCACCGCGCACGCCTCGTCGACCCGGGTACCCAGCACGGCCAGGTTACGGCCCGGTGCCCGGGGAAGGCGCAGCACCGCCGAACGGGCCTGCACGTCGATGATCTCGCCGAGCAGCGCGACAGGTCCACGGGGCGTACCGACCTCCGGTGCCCGCAGCGCCCGGAAGTCCGGCGCGTCGGCCAGCCGTGGCACCGCGTCGCCGTCGAAGAGGCGGGCGGGCGAGGCCTCGGCCGGCCGCATCCGCCAGAGCCGGTGCTGCAGGTCGCTCCACGTCTCCCAGTCACTGGCCGACGGGATCCGGGCCACCTGGTTGCCCTCAGTCAGGCCCGACTCGGCGTTGACCACCGCGTGGAACTTGGGCAGTGACTGGGCGGCGTCGTTGCGTTCGGCGAGGATGCGCAGCGCCTTCGGCAACGCGATCCGCAGGGTGAACTGGGCGACAAGCGCGGGACGGCCCCACAGCGCCTCGATGCCGCGTACGTCCTGCGAGGCAAGCACCAGGTGGATGCCCTGGGAGCGGCCCCGGCGGGCCAGGTCCTCCAGCAGGTCGGCCGCCTCCCGGGCGACCGCGTCGCGGCCGGCCAGCAGCATCTGGAACTCGTCGACCACCGCGACGATCCGCGGCCAGTGCCCGGTCGGATCCACCGCCCGCAGCTCGGCCAACTTGGTGACCTCGTGCTTCTTGGCCGCGTCCGCCCGCCGGCGCAGCTCCTCCGCCAGGAACCGCAGCAGCGCCAGGCCGAACTCCCGGTCGGTGTTGACGTTGATGCCGACCAGCCGCATGTGCGGCAGCCAACTCGGATCCCGCCGGCCCTTGGCGAACCGGGCGAAGGACACCCCTTCCTTGAAGTCCAGCAGGTAGAACTCCAACTCGGCGGGGGAGTAGCGGGCCGCGAGGGCCCCGATCCAGGCGAAGATCAGGTTCGTCTTCCCGGTGCCCGAGGGACCGCCGATCAACGCGTGCGGTGGGTAGTCGCCGAGGGTGAGCAGCACCGGCCGGCCCTGCGGTCCCTCACCGATCGGCGCGGTCAGCCCGGTCGCCGAGTCCTCCCGCCACATCTGGTCGGCCGGTGGCAGCAGGTCGGTGAACGGGGTGGGTGCCGGTCCGGCGCTGACCACGGAGGCGATCCCCCGACAGGTCTCGGTGACCAGGGCGGCCGGCGGCGGCGGATCGAGCCGGACCGGCAGGCTGCCGATCCGGGCGCCGTCGGCGGTCACCGTCACCCGGGTCACCGACGGCTCGTCGGGCACCGGCACACCCCGCACGATCAGGTGTACGCCGCAGGCGACACCGGCACGCACCACCCGGTCGAGCTGGCCGCGTTCGTGCCGGGACAGTTCGTCGCCGCCGAGCAGCACCGCGACCCGCCACGGCTCCGGGCGGCGGCCCGTCGCGGCGGCCAGGTCGCGCAGCGAGGCGTGCTCGCCGGCCAGCACTGTCTCGTTGATCCGGCGGATCTGCTCCACCAGGTCGTCCAACAGCCGGCCCAGACCGCCCGGGCCGACGAAGGTGAGCAGCCCGGCCGGGCCCAGCGGGGCGAATCCGGCCAGCCCGCCGCCGAGCCGGTCCGGGTCGTAGCCGACCAGCCGTACGTTTCCCGGCGCGGCCCGACCCAGGCTGCGCAGCAGCAACGCGGCGACCACGGCCGCGCATCCGTCAGCGTCCCCGTCGAGTGCCACATGCCCGGCGTCGAGCAGCGCCACCAGCGCCGGTACCGGCTCGGTGCCAGCCAGCCGGACGGTGCCGATCCGGGTCGCTCCCGGTGCTTCGGCCCGCTCGGCGGGGGTGGGACGCCATCCCGGCCAGTCCGTCGAACCCGCGCCGGGCGCCTCCCGGGACGCCGCCTCGGCCGCCTCCCGGGCCAGCACCGCCAACCGTGCCGCGTGCCGGGAGTCGATCTCGGCGAGGCGCCGGTCGCGTTCGGCGCCGACGCGCTCCGGCACACCGGCGGCGGCCCGACGTACCCGCACCGCCCGCTCGCGGGCGGCGGTCAGCGTCACCTGGGCGGCGGCCGCCCGTTCCCGGGACGCGCCGAGTGCCTCGGCGAGCAGTTCCCGGACCCGGGTGACCAGCTGGTTGCGCCGGTCAGCCATCGATCCCGCGCCTCGGCCGGCCGATGGGTCCGTCACCCGAGCCGGGCCGCGACGGTGTCCCGGACCACGGTGTCGCGCGACCGCCCCCGGAACTGGTCGGGCCGGATGTACGACCGACCTCCGGCCGCCGGCCGGGACCCGGCTCGCCGCCCCGCCCGGCCGCCCGGCCGCCGGTCGCCCCGCCGTTCGCGGGCCGGTCACCACCGCTGCCGCTGGCCTCGGGTGGCAGGTCGCGGCCCAGACGGTCGAGCAGGACGCCGGTGAGCACCCCGGCGGTGACCGCCGGGTCGGCGGCGTGCGGCTGCTCACCCTCGCCGCGACGCGGTGGCGGCATCCGGCACACCCGGCTGAGCAGGGTGTCCAGCACCGGGGCCGGCAGGCCGGGGAGCAGGTCACGGACCCGACCGTCCAGCTCGCGGTGCAACCGGGCCAGGTCGTCGCCGCGTGGCGGATGACCGAGCAGTTCGCTGGCGAGGTCGCGGAGCAGCGGCGGAGCCACGGCGGCCAGCCCGAGGCCGACGTCGGCGTGTGCGCCGCGCAGGTCGCGGTGCAGCCGGTCGCGGTCACCGGCCCGGACGCCGCGTACCACCCGGTGCAGCAGTTCCCGGGAATCGGCGATGCGCTCGTCGGGTTGCTCGGCCGCGCCTTCCCGTCCACCGGTCAGCTCCGCCACCCGCACCGACCACCATCGGCGCAGCCGCACCTCGCCGGCCGGCTCGGGCGCGGCGAGCACCGGCTCGGCCGCTCCGGGCGCGTCGTGCACCGGCTGCCGCTGCGGCTCCCCGGTGGCCGGGGGCGCGCCGTCGGGGGCCAGCCCGATCGCGGCGAGGTACGCGGTCAGTTGTTCCTGGGCCAGCCGCAACGCGTAGCCGGCGGTCTCCGCGTGCTCGGTGGCGGCGGACAACTCCGGCACCCCCATCGGGTTGGCCGACTCCTGACGCACCCAGCGCAGCCGCTCACTCGCCAGCCCGAACTTCTCCAGCGCCTGCCCCAACAGGCCCAACGGCAGTTCCTCGGCGGCGGCGCGGACCTGCGCGCCGACCTCCTCGACGATTGACACGCCCGCCCCTACAGCGTCGAGACGTACTGCTGGGCCTGCTCGACCGCGACGAGCGTCGCGGCGAGGCACTCCTCCAGCTCCTGGCTGGCCTGGGTCAGCGACGCCTGCGCCGCCTCGACAGTGGTGTGACCGCTGCCCTCCAGGGCCCCGGCGAGGGTCTGCTGCGCCTCGGCCAGTTTCTCGCCGGCGGCCTGCACGGCGCTCTGACCGTCACCGATCTGCTGAAGTGCGACATCGATGGCTGCCTTGAGCTCGGCGACGCTCGCCACGCGGAACCTCCTGGGGGCGGGGAGGACTCCATTAGAGCCTATGCCGGTAGGGGACAGAACACGTGCCCTGTCAGTGTTCCTGCCCCGCTGACCGGTTGTCGACCGCAGACGCCGCGGGTCCGATCAGTGGGACCGGTGGGCGGGCGCTCACCCACCGCCACCGCCGGTCAGCCAACGGGGCCCGTGCACCTCTGCGCCGTGCGCGGTGACCCGCTCCCGCAGCCCGCGGTCGGCCGTCACCACCACCCGCCGCCGCTGCCCGGCGTGGGCGACCAGGTCGACAACGGCGTCGTCGCCGGAACCGTCGGCGGAGACCACGCGTACTCCCTCGACGCCCGGCACGTCCCGGGCCGCGCCCTCCACCACCAGCACCACCTCGACGGGGGGCGGCAGGTCCGGCGGCAGGCCCCGCTCGCCCAACGGGACGAGCGTGTCCCGTAGTCGGGCGGTGGCGCCGGCCCGGTCGCGCCACCAGCCGTTCGGGCGCGAGCCGACCACGTTGGCGGCGTCCACGATCAGCAGCGGTGTCGGTTCCATCCGTCAACCCTGCCATCCGTCCGGCCGACCTGCCGGGTAGCCGCGCCGGGCGGCGGGCCGGGGGTCGGGGGTGGTGGCGTTTGTCCGGCCGGGGGCTGGGTAGCCCGTGCCGACCGTCTCGCGCCCGACCGCGGAGGACAGACATGATTGGACCCGGTGACTTCGGCTCCGACCCGTGGGACGAGTTCCTGGCGCGGTACTTCGGTCGGGGCGAAGGCGGGCGACGCCCGGCGCACCGGGTCGACATCACCCGGCTGATGACCGCCGACGCGCGGGAGATGCTCGCCGACGCGGCGCGTCGGGCCGCGCAGAAGCAGAGCAACGACCTCGACACCGACCACCTGCTCTGGGCGGCGTTGCAGCGCGAGCCGCTGCGCGATCTGGTCCGGCGGGCCGGCGCGGACCCGGACACCCTGCTCAACGCGCTGGGCGGACGGGGTGACGGCGCCCCGCAGGGCGAGGTCCCGCCGAACCTGTCACTGACCCCCGCGGCCAAGCGGGCGCTGCTCGACGCACACCAGCTGTCCCGGGCGATGGGCGCCAACTACATCGGGCCCGAGCACATCCTGATGGCCCTGCCGTTGAACCCCGAGTCGCCGGCCGGCCGGATGCTCGCCGCCGGGCGAATCCAGCCGGAGTCCCTGCAGGCCGCCAACGCCGAACGAGGTCCGGCCGGTGGCCCCCGACCCGACCGGGGCACGCCGACGCTCGACCAGTACGGCCAGGACCTCACCGACCTGGCCCGCAACGATCAGATCGACCCGGTGATCGGGCGCGCCGACGAGATCGAGCAGGCGGTCGAGATCCTGTCCCGGCGGACCAAGAACAACCCGGTGCTCATCGGCGAGGCCGGCGTCGGCAAGACCGCGATCGTGGAAGGGCTGGCGGAACGGATCTGCGACGGCGACGTGCCCCAGACACTGCTCGGCAAGCGGGTGATCCAGCTCGACCTGGCCGGCCTGGTCGCCGGCACCCGGTACCGGGGTGACTTCGAGGAACGGCTGAAGAAGGTGATCGACGAGATCCGCGCCCACCGGGAAGAGCTGATCATCTTCCTCGACGAGATCCACACGCTGGTCGGGGCGGGCGGCGCGGGCAGCGAGGGCGGCATGGACGCGTCAAACATGCTCAAGCCGGCGCTGGCTCGCGGCGAGCTGCGGGTGATCGGCGCGACCACCCTCGACGAGTACCGACGCAGCATCGAGAAGGACGCCGCGCTGGCCCGACGTTTCCAGCCGGTGTTCGTACCCGAACCCACGGTCGAGGACACCGTGGCCATCCTGCGCGGGCTGCGGGACCGCTACGAGGCGCACCATCAGGTGCGCTTCACCGACGAGGCGCTGGTGACCGCGGCGGAACTGTCCGACCGCTACATCACCGACCGCTTCCTGCCGGACAAGGCGATCGACCTGATCGACCAGGCCGGCGCCCGGGTCCGGCTGCGTACCCGGACCCCGGACGCCGACGTGCGGGACCTGGAACAGCAGCTTGAGGAGGTACGGCGGGACAAGGAGCAGGCCGTCGCCGACGAACAGTACGAGCGCGCCTCCGCACTGCGCGACCGGGTCGCCGAGCTGGAAGGGCAGGTGCACCGGGCTCGGGGCGACGACGACGGCGGCAGCCAGGTGCCGGAGGTGGGGCCGGAGGAGATTGCCGAGGTGGTGTCCCGGGCCACCGGCATCCCGGCCAGCCAGCTCACCGAGGAGGAACGGGACCGGCTGCTGCGGCTGGAGGGCCAGTTGCACGAAAAGGTCGTCGGGCAGGACGACGCGGTCACCGCGGTCGCCGAGGCGGTCCGTCGCTCCCGTACCGGCCTGGCCGACCCGAACCGGCCGATGGGCAGCTTCCTGTTCCTCGGCCCCACCGGCGTCGGCAAGACCGAACTGGGCCGCGCGCTGGCCGAGGCGCTGTTCGGTGAGGCGGACCGGATGGTCCGGGTGGACATGAGCGAGTTCCAGGAACGGCACACGGTCAGTCGACTGGTAGGCGCTCCACCCGGCTACGTGGGGTACGAGGAGGCCGGCCAGCTCACCGAGGCGGTCCGTCGCCGCCCCTACGCGGTGGTGCTGCTCGACGAGATCGAGAAGGCCCACCCCGACGTGTTCAACATCCTGTTGCAGGTGCTCGACGACGGACGGCTGACCGACAGCCAGGGCCGCACGGTCAACTTCAAGAACACCGTCCTGATCATGACGAGCAACATCGGCTCCGAGCTGATCACCGGCGCGCAGCGGGCGGTCGGCTTCGGTGCCGGCGAGCCGGGCAGTGCCCAGGAGAGCGACGAGCTGCGGGAGCGGCTGATGCGCCGGTTGCAGGAGAACTTCCGCCCCGAGTTCCTCAACCGCATCGACGAAGTGATCATCTTCCGTCGGCTGGAGGCCGAGCAACTGCGGCAGATCACGGAGCTGCTGCTCGAGGAGACCCGCCGCCGGCTGCACGCACAGGACATCGAGGTGGAGTTCACCACCGCCGGCATCGACTGGCTCGCCGAGCACGGCTACCAGCCGGAGTTCGGTGCCCGGCCGCTGCGCCGGGTGATCCAGCGGGAGGTCGACAACCACCTGTCCCGGATGCTGCTGGAGCAGCAGATCTCACCCGGTCAGCGGGTCACCGTCGACGCCCGGGACGACCGGCTGACCTTCGACGTGTCGGCCGGCCGGGGTCACGCCAGGGCGACGACCTCGCATCCCCGCTGACCGGAAGGGCACTGATGACCGAACCGGACGAGGCCCGCGAGGACGAACGGACCGAGGCGATCCTGGCGCCACCGACAGCCAACCCCGCCCGGGTGCAGGTGCCGCCGGAGGGGCTGGGCGGGCAGACCGACGAGGGGCACCCGGAGGAGTCCGGGTCGCCGCCGGCAGAGGAGGGCTGATGGTACGCGAGCAGCGACTCGACCCCGAGGTGGAAGTGCTCTGGGAGGACTTCCACGCCGAGGTCAACGTGCCGTCCGAGCAACTGCGACAGTGGCTGCTGACCCGGGGCTCCGGCGAGACGGCGTTCGGCCCCGACCCGGATCTGAACCTGCCGGAGCCGGGCCGGCAGATCCTCGCCGTGCTGCGCAAACGCAAGGTCGACCTGACGCCGGAGGACATCGACGTGATGCGCGACGCCGTCGACCGGATCCGATCACTCACCGCCGCCAAGCCCGGCCGGGGCAACGCCGACGACGAATGGCGGCACAGCCTGCTCGACCTGGGCCACGACGTGCTCGTCGAACGCTGACCCAGCACCGGCATCCCCGGCGCCGCCGCATCGCGCCGGGGCTGCCCGTACGTCCGGCCGGACTACTCGGCTTCGAGGCTGCCGATGGCCAGCCCGGCGGCGTCCGCGGCGGCCTGCCGGTCGGCGCGGGTCTGCTCCTCGCGGGTCAGCAGATTGGCGTACTCGGCCAGGTCGGCCGGGTCGGGCACCTCCGGCAACCGGCGCAGGAAGGCTTCGGACTCCCGGACGGCGGCGGTGTGCGCGGCGGCGGCCTGACGAAGCAGTTCGCGGTCGTCGGCGGCGGGATAGAGGTCGGTCATACCCGCCCCTTACCCGCGCTCAGGCGGTTCGCACCCGGGGAGCCGTCACCACCGGCGCCGGCCGTCGCACGCCGAACGCCGGGTTCCGCAGCAGCCAGGCCAGGTACGCCGGATGCGGCGCGAGGGCGTCGGTGTACGCGACCAGTGCGGTCTCCAGCACCAGGTCGGCGGTACGGGCGGCGGCGGACTCGGGGTGCCAGCCCAGCATCAGCCGCCAGCGCAGCGGCGTGTCGACCAGTCTGCGGGTCACCAGGCCGGCGACCGGCCGGAACGTGGCCTGGCACAATGCCACCGCCTCACCGGCGTCCACCAGGTCGATGCAGCTACGCACGTCGGCCTCGTACACCTTGCGGGGGGTGAATCCGGCCCGGGCGCAGGCGGCGGCGAAGCAGTCGCCGAAGCAGCCGTCTCCCGGTGCCGCCACCCACTGCTCGTGCCGCAGGTCGGCCAGGTCCACCTCGTCCCGCCCGGCCAGCGGGTGGGTCTCCGGCAACAGCACCATGACCGGGTCGACGGCGACCTCCCGCCAACTCAGCCCGTAGTCCGCCGACGGTGTCGAGTCGCCGCACACCCCGGTCAGCGCATAGTCCAGCCGCCCGCCGGCGACCAACTGGGCAAGTTCGTCGACCGACCACGAGGCATGCGTACTGATCTGCGCCTGCGGTTGCTCGGCGGCCAGCCGGTGCACCAGCCGACCCAGGATCGGGCTGTTCACACCGCCGAACCGGTACCGGCGGGGGGCGTCGCCCGCGCCGGCCAACCGGGCCGCCTCGTCCTGCAGGCCCTTCATCGCCGGCAGCAGCACCCGGGCCCGGGCCAGAACCAGCTCGCCGAGTGCGGTGGGCCGCGCACCGCGTCGGTCCCGTTCGAACAGCGGCCCACCGAGGGTGCGTTCGATCCGCTGGAGCTGGGCGGTCAGCGCCGGCTGGGCCAGGCCGAGCGTCGAGGCCGCCTTGGTCACGCTCCCCGTCTCCGCGATGGCGCAGACCACCCGCAGGTGGCGCAACTCCAGATTCATAGCGTGACGGTAGGGCCACGGAGCAGCTGGCGGTAGTGCCCGGACGGATCAACGACCATGAACGTGTCGCGGGTCTCTCACCGAGGTGGCGGCTCGGTCAGCTCCCCCAACTGGGTGTGCCGGCCGGCGAGGACGTCCCGGACCTTGTCGACCACGCCGACCGCCGGCTCGACGATCCGGTTCCACGGCGGGCTGTGCGGGACCGCCGGATGCGGGCGGGTCGGTGCCGCCTCCTCGGCGATCTCCAACCGGTTGCCGAGCCGGATCAGCTCCTCCTCGGTGGCGGCGGCGCAGAGCCGCTGCATCAGCGGGTCGACCGCACGGGCGTGCGCCTCGACCCGGGCGGCGACGTCGGGCAGGCTGTCGTCGGTAAGCCCCTGCAGGGCCCGGAGCAGCTCGACGTCGCCGGCCAACACCTCGTCGACGAGGTGGTCCGCCCCCTCGACCGCGTGCCGGACGGCGGGCAGGAGGTACTGCTCCTCCCCGGAGAGATGCCGCGACAGAGCGGCGACGAGGACGTCACGGCCGTGCTCCGGGTCCGGCCCGGGCTCGATCAGCCGCCGGGTCAACTCCAGCAACTGCCGGTGCTCCTCGGCGACGAGGTCGGCGATGCTGCGCCCGGTGGGCTGGTAGTCGTCCCCGGGAGTGGGCGGCAGCGGCGGCAGGTGGACGGACATGGTCGCCTCCTGGGTGGGCGGGCGGAGCGACGAGGTGGTTCCTACGGACGTCGGGCAGGCGCGGCAGTACCCGCGGTCGCCCGAACCGAAACTCTAGGCTGATATGAAGGCACGATGACGAGCGACGCCCACGCCGCCCTCCCCGCGCCGACCGACGAGGTCGTCGAGCTGTGCCGGGACCTGCTGCGCATCGACACCACGAACACCGGCGACAACGCCACAAGTGCCGGCGAACGCGGCGCCGCGGAGTACGTCGCGGAAAAGCTCGCCGACGTCGGCATCACCCCGGTCATCCACGAGTCGGCGCCCGGCCGGGCCAACGTGGTCGCCCGGATACCCGGCACCGATCCCACCCGCGGCGCGTTGCTCGTGCACGGGCACCTGGACGTCGTGCCGGCCGACGCCGACGAGTGGTCGGTGCACCCCTTCTCGGGTGAGCTGCGCGACGGCTACCTGTGGGGTCGCGGCGCCATCGACATGAAGGACTTCGACGCCATGGTCCTCGCGGTGGTGCGGGACTGGCAGCGGATGGGGGTGCGCCCGCCGCGGGACATCGTGCTCGCGTACACCGCCGACGAGGAGGCGGGCAGCGAGTACGGCGCGCACTTCCTCACCACCCGACACCGCGACCTCTTCGACGGCTGCACCGAGGCCATCGGTGAGGTCGGCGGCTTCTCGTACACCGTGGACCCGTCGCAGCGGCTCTACCTCATCGAGACCGCCCAGAAGGGCATCGACTGGCTGCGGTTGCACGCCCGGGGCCGGCCCGGGCACGGTTCGATGCTGCACGACGACAACGCGGTCACCGCCCTGGCCGAGGCGGTGGCCCGGATCGGCCGGCACCGCTTCCCGGTGGTGGTCACCGACACCGTGCGCGCCTTCCTGGAGGAGGTCTCCGAGGTGCTCGGGGTCGAGCTGGACCCGGACGACCCGGAGGCCGCCATCGCCAAGCTCGGCCCGATCGCCAACATCATCGGCGCCACCATCCGCAACACCGCGAATCCGACCCGGCTCGCCGCCGGTTACAAGGACAACGTCATCCCGGGGCGGGCCAGCGCCACCATCGACTGCCGCAGCCTGCCCGGCCAGTCCGAGCTGCTGGAGCGGCAGTTGCGCGAGCTGGTCGGCCCGGACATCGCCATCGAGTACGTCCAGCGGCAGCCGGCGCTGGAGACCACCTTCGACGGGGAACTGGTCGCGGCCATGGCCGCCGCGCTGCGGGCCGAGGACCCGGGAGCCCGGCCGGTGCCGTACATGCTCTCCGGCGGTACCGACGCCAAGGCTTTCTCGCAGCTGGGCATCCGCTGCTTCGGGTTCGCTCCGCTGCGGCTGCCGGCCGATCTGAACTTCTCCGCGTTGTTCCACGGCATCGACGAGCGGGTCCCGGTGGACGGACTACAGTTCGGCGTGCGGGTTCTCGACCGGTTCCTGCGTACCTGTTAGCCGGCGCCCAGTTGGACGCCCTACCTGCTAGTCCGCGTCCGGTGGACGCGACATCCTGGATTCTTCGTGAAGGGGACGCCTCACATGACCGACCAGCACGGTGAGCTGGACGCCGCCCTCGAGCGCGTGATCGAAGCGGCCCGCCACCATCTGGCCGCCGTCCGGGCCGCGCAGGGCCGGATCGACGACGACGACGTCTGGCAGGCGTACGTCGCGCTGAACAACGCGTCGTTCGCCTACGACGAGCAACTCATGGACGCCTTTGGCGAGGTCACTCCGTGGGACGTCGAGTCCATCGATCCGGACGAGGCCGATCAGCGTTTCGCCGGTGGCGAGGGGGTCGAGTCGACCGACCCGCACCCGCAGGTGATCTCCGTACGGCAGCGGCGTGACTACCGGGTGCCGAGCGTCTCCGCGCTGATCCGGGTCGCCGAGGCGGCCCGCCGGGAGGGCGTACCCGGCGACGAGGAGGTGCCGCCGGTGGAGGGCGTCGGCGAGGCGGTGCTGGAGCTGCTGCAGAGCGGCGACGGCTCGCTCGGCGCGCTCGACGTGCCGGAACTGGAACCGCTCGACGGTGTGGTGATGGTCAGCGAGGTCGGCACCCCGGTCGACCTGGAGTCGTTCGCCGACGACGACCCGGTGGGTCCGTTCCAACCGGGCGCCGACGACCGCCTGGTCGGCCGCCTCGACGAGCACCCCTTCCTGGAACTCGACGACGAGCACGACCACGTGCACTGACGGTGCGGTTGCCCGGACCGGCCACCGGTCGGCGACTCGCTCCGTCCGTCCCGGTCACACGCTGTCAGGCTGACGGGGTAGCCGGGTCGGTGGTGCGGTCCGCGGTCGGTGGTGCGGTCCGGTCCGCGTGCTGTCGAGTTGACGGTGCGGTCTGGTCCGCGTGCTGTCGAGCTGACGGCGTAGACGGATCGGCGGTGCGGTCGTCGGCGGACTTCGGCCGGCATCACCCGGCGACCGGGTCGGGAGCAGAGCTGGTTCGGGGCGGCGCTGGTTCGGGGCGGTGCCCGGTCGGGATCGGTCCGACCGATCCGACCGGCTGAGCGGCCTGGCGGAGCCGGGCCGGCGGCCTCATCCTCGCGAGAGCGCAGGTGGTTCAGCTCGACAGCGGCCGGCGGGCGATCGTCCCGCAACCATCCGGCGCCGCCGTTCCACCGGGCGCTGGCTGACTTTCCGTCCCGCCGCCGTAGGCGCCAGGGAAGGCATGCGGCAGCACGGCAGCACCGGCCGCCGGTCGTCCCGGCCCGGCCGGCAGCCGCTCGGGAGCCCGGCGCGGGACCGCCGGCTCACCGTCGGTCAGTACGACAGGCCCGGCTGCGGCTGGTTGACCCGTCGGCGGCGCAGCACCACCTGCCGCGTACCGTCACGGAACAGCCGCACCCGGGCCAGTTCCCAGCCGGAGAACTCCGCCTGGATCGCCAGCTGCGCCGCGGCGGTCAACCGGTCGACGTTCGGCGGTAACCGCAGCGGCGCGTATTCGTAGTCCATGAGGCCTATGCTGCCCAGCCCGACCCCTCACGCGCCACCCTTCGCCGGGTGATGCTCAACCATCGCGTTCCGGGTAGCCGACCTCCAGTGCCGAAACGTCGTCAAGCGCCGTGGTGATCTCGTCGGGCAGGGTCACCCGTTCCACCTGAAGCGCCCCGAGCAACTGCCCCGAGGTGCGCGCGCCGAGGATCGGCGCGGTCACTCCCGGCCGATCCCGGATCCAGGCCAGCGCCACCTCCAGCGGGGAGACGCCCAGGCCACTCGCGGCGGTGGCCACCGCCTCCACGATGCTGGAGCAACGCGGCTCCAGGTAGGTGGCGACAAAACGCTCGAAATGCGGCGACACCGCCCGGGAGTCCGCTGGTCGGCCGTGCCGGTACTTGCCGGTGAGCACCCCGCGGCCCAGCGGCGACCAGGGCAGCACACCCAACCCGAGCGCCTCGCAGGCGGGCAGCACCTCCCGCTCCACCCCCCGCTCCAGCAGCGAGTACTCCACCTGCGAGGCCACCACCGGAGCCCGTCCGGGCCAGGCCGCCTGCCAGGCCGCCGCCCGGGCGGTCTGCCAGCCGGAGAAGTTCGACACGCCGACGTAGCGCACCCGACCGCTGGCCACCGCGTGATCCAGCGCCGCGAGGGTCTCCTCCAGCGGGGTCTGCGGATCGTAGCCGTGCACCTGGAACAGGTCGACGTGGTCGGTGCCGAGCCGTCGCAGCGAAGCGTCAAGGGTACGCAGCAGGTGCCCCCGGGAGCCGTCGCGACGCCGGCTGCCGCCCGGCCTGAGCCCCGCCTTCGTCGCGATCAACAGCTCGTCGCGCGGCACCAGGGTGCCCAGCAGCGAGCCGATCACCGACTCGGCGTCGCCGTCGCCGTACACGTCAGCGGTGTCGATCAGGTTGCCACCGGCGTCGAGGTAGCTCTTCAGTTGCGCGGCCGCGTCGTCGGCGTCGGTGTCCCGGCCCCAGGTCATGGTGCCGAGCGCGAGCCGGGAAACCGCCAGCCCGCTTCGGCCGAGCGGTCGCTGCTGCATGGGTGAACCTTATTTCGAACCAGGGCCGGACCGATATCCTCGCTCCCGTCGAGTCTGCCCGCCGGTTCGTGTTTCCGCTCGTCCGGGTCGCGCCGTCGGAGCGTACCGCCGGTGGCCGGAGGTGTGGTGGCGCCGGGCGCGGCCACGGACGGAGACTCGGGGTGAGCCGGTGATCGTCCCGGCCACCCACATTGCGTAACCTGATGCGACTGCGGATGGGGGAGGACTCTGTGCGACTCGGGCTAAGCCTCGGATACCAGACAGCGTGGAGCACGCCGGCCGATCACCTGGCCCTGGCTCAGGAGGCTGACCGGCTCGGCTACTCGGTGGTGTGGGCGGCGGAGGCCTACGGCTCCGACTCGCCGAGCATGCTGGCCTGGATGGCCGGGCAGACCGAGCGGATCGACATCGGCAGCGCGGTGATGCAGATCCCCGCCCGGACGCCCGCGATGACCGCGATGACCGCGGCCACGATCGACTCGCTCTCCGGGGGCCGGTTCCGGCTCGGCCTGGGGGTGTCCGGCCCGCAGGTCTCCGAGGGCTGGCACGGCGTACGTTTCGGCAAGCCGCTGGCGCGCACCCGCGAGTACGTGGACATCGTCAAGCTGGCGGTGGGCCGCAAGGAGGTCGCCTACGACGGCGAGTTCTACACGCTGCCGCTGCCCGACGGCCCCGGCAAGGCGCTGCGGCTGGGCTTCCACCCGCCGCGCGAGCACATCCCGATCTACCTGGCCGCAGTGGGCCCGAAGAACCTGGAGCTGGCTGGCGAGATCGCCGACGGCTGGTTGGCCGTCTTCTACGCCCCGGAGTTCGCCGAGGAGCAGCTCGCGGCGGTGCGCGCCGGCCGTGCCAAGGCCGGTAAGGAGCTGGCTGGCTTCGACGTGGTGCCGTCCGTGCCGGTCGTGGTCGGCGACGACCTTGACTCCTGCGCCGCGTTGGTCCGCTGGTACGCGGCGCTGTACGTCGGTGGCATGGGCAGCCGCCAGCAGAACTTCTACAACCAGCTGGCCACCCGGATGGGCTACGGCGACGCCGCCCGCGAGGTGCAGGAGCTCTACCTGGCCAAGCGGCAGCGCGACGCGGCCGCCGCCGTGCCGATGGAGTTCATCGACCGGACCTCGCTGCTCGGTCCGAAGGAACGCATCGCCGAGCGGATGCGCGAGTACGCCGAAGCCGGGGTCACCACCCTGTCGGTGACCCTCTTCGCCGCCGACCGCGAAACAGGTGTGCAGACCCTGCGGACCGTTGCCGAGGCGCTGGACCTCTCGGGAGTCGGGGAGTGACCTGGATCGAAGCCATCGTCCTGGGCATCGTCCAGGGCCTGACCGAGTTCCTTCCGGTCAGCTCGTCGGGGCACCTGCGGATCACCTCGGCGATCTTCTTCGAGCAGGACGCCGGGGCGTCCTTCACAGCGGTCACCCAGCTGGGCACCGAGGCGGCGGTACTGCTGTACTTCGCCAAGGACATCTGGCGCATCGGCCGGACCTGGATCGTCGGAATCTGGGACAAATCCGTCCGGTCCAGCCTGGACTACCGCATGGGCTGGTACGTGATCGTCGGTTCCATTCCGATCGGCATCTTCGGCTACCTGTTCAAGGACCAGATCCGGGAAACCGCCCGGAACCTGTGGGTGGTGGCCACCACGCTCATCGTGTTCGCCTTCGTGCTCGCGTTCGCCGAGTACTGGGGCCGGCAGACCCGGACCTTGCGGGACTTCCGGATGCGCGACGGCGTGGTGATGGGCTTCGCCCAGGCGCTGGCGCTCATCCCCGGTGTCTCCCGGTCGGGCGCGACGCTCACCTTCGGTCTCTTCCTGGGCCTGACCCGGGAGACCGCGGCCCGCTACTCGTTCCTGCTGGCCATCCCGGCGGTGGTGATGTCCGGGATCTTCAGCCTGGGTGACGTCTTCGAACCAGCGGCACCCGGCACCTCGGTGCCCACGGTCGCGCAGATGGTCGTCGCCACGCTCATCGCGTTCGGTGTCGGCTACGCGGCCATCGCCTGGCTGCTGCGCTACGTCGCGCACCACACGCTGTACGTCTTCGTGCTCTACCGGGTCGCGGTCGGCACCCTCGTCCTGGCCCTGCTGCTGACCGGCACGATCAGCGCCACCTGAGTTCTGGGCCGTGGCTGGCTTTCGGCGACTGTGCCTGGCTTGGGGTGGTTGCGGTTGGGGCTGGGGGCGACCGTGCCCGGCTTCGGGCGGTCAGGCTTGATCCCTGCGCCGGGCACGGTCG
>NZ_JBFAML010000049.1:0-23213 GCF_040660295.1 Micromonospora sp. NPDC049891 | reverse complement strand
ACCCCCCGGATCATCCACACGACAGGGGCAGAAAGTCATACCGGGCCGGGCGACCGAGGGTCCCCGGCTGGGGACGATCAAAAAGGTAACGGGGTAGGGGTCGTCGCGGATGCCGCCGTCGCCGTCACACTGCGCCACCGGTGCATCTCGCGACTCCTGCTGCCGGCGGCACTCGACTGCTGAATGCGCAGTACGCGATTTGTGCGAACCCGCCCAGTGTGAGGTGGTCGATTCCCGGGCACGCCAGGACCCGGCGGCCTGAGCCGGCACGTCGGCGGCGACCAAGTGGTGGCGGTGGCGCTCGAAGTCAACCAGGCCTGACGGTCGGAAGACACGGTCCCGGGTCACCCGTCGGGCGACCCGGGACCGGCGTTGGCGTCAGCGCACCTGGTCGCCCTCGCCGGTACGCGCCTGGGCCTGGTCCACACCCTTGTCGATGTGCTGGTCGTACTTGCCGCCGGTGCGCTTGTCGGCCATGTCACCGGCCCGCTCCAGCCCTTGGTCGACCTGCTTGTCGTGCTTGTCCGCGAGGTCCTTGGCCTTGTTCATGAAGTCACCCACGACGATCCTCCTTCATCTCGGGGCCACCTTTGTCAGTTCCCCCGGCCCGGTGCCGCAAACGCCGACAGGCCGGACGAAACGCCCGGTACCGTCCTAGCCGGCGCGGAGTACCTCGCCCAGCCGATCGCGTCGCCGCAGCGTCGACTCGACAGGCACGACCACGGCGGCCGTCGCCAGCAGCGCCACGCCCATCAGGCCGAGCAGCCACCACGGCAGGACCGCCGTCGGGTCGGCGGCTTGACCGGTGAGCAGCCGGAGCTTGAGCGGGCCGAGCGTCAGGCGGGCGAGCAGGGCCCCGAGCAGCGGGCCGCACACCGCGGCGACCACGACCGGCGGCAGCAGTTCTCCGGCGGCGACCCAGCGGGCGTCGCGTGGCCGCAGGCCGAGGGTCCGCAGCCGGGTCAGGGTCTGCCACCGCTCCGACGCACCCGCGGCGGCAGCGAGCGTGAGGCCGAGCAGCCCCAGCGCCAGCAACACCGCGGCGGCCGTCCACGCCAGCCGGAGTAGCCCTGCGGTCAGCGGAGCCACCCGCTGCGCCTCCAGCACGTCCGTGCGCAGCACGACGTCGGCGGTCACGCCGGTGCTCGACACGGCCTGCGGCGCGCCGGGGCCGGTCACCCAGACGGTGTTGGGAACGGCGGGCAGCCCTGCGTCGGCGAGGGCCGCGGCGTCCACGATGACGACGTCGCTGGCGCCGCCGACGGAGGGAGCGGTACCGACCACGGTGAGGCGGATCGCCGGGCCGTCGTCCCGGGGTAGCTGCATCCGCGTGCCGGTCGGCAGGTCACCGTCGCTCGATCGGATCAGCGCGGGGACGTCCACGGGGCCAGGACCGGGTTCCGTGAGCCGGGCCAGCGCCGGCGCGTCGGGCAGCGGGGTGGTGGCCAGCAGGCGCTGGAAGGCGGCGGCGTCCACGATGACCAGGCGTGGGGTGAGCAGTGTCGACTCGGTGAAGACCCGCGCCGAGTTGGTCACCTGCGCGACGACGACCTGCCCTACGCCGGGTGCGGCAGCGATGCGCTCGGCTAGTGCGGGCGTCGCGGCTCGGGCGTCGGCGCCGATGTCGAGGCGGGCGTCGGCGCCGACGGTGCTCCACGCACCGTCGGCCAGACCCCGGGCGACGGTGGTGCCGACGACGAGCGCGAACGACGCGAGTGCGGTGGCGCTGACCAGAACCAGCAGCGGCAGCGCGCGTCCGGCCGTGGTGGCCGCCCGGGCGGCGCCGAACACGGCCAGCGGGCGGCGCGAGCGCAGGGCCTGTCGAAGCGCGAACCGTACTCCGACGGGCAGCAGCCGCAGCAGGACGAGTGCGCCGGCGAGCACGCCCAGAGCGACGGCGCTGACCGGTAGGACCAGGTCGCCGGTCAGCTCGCCGGTGTCGCCGTCGGCGGCGACGGGCAGCAACCCGCGCTGGTGCAGGGCGACGAAGGCGGCGACCGCGGCGATCAGCACAGCGGCCTCCACGGCGGCGCGACGTAGCCGGCCGGTGGTCAGGATCCAGCGCCGAGCGGCCGGGTTGGCGGGTTGGCGCCGGTCGCGGCTGGCGCGGGCAGCGGCGAGGGTGCCGAACGCCGGCCCGGCAACGGCACCGGTCAGGACCACCGGAACGGTCCAGATCCAGGAGACGCCCGGGGCGGCCGCGCGGGCGAGTGCGAGCCCGACGGCGGCGGCTGACAGGGACACCACCGTGGACTCGATGATCAGTTCCGCACCGAGGTCGGGTAGCGCCGTGCCACGCTGCCGGGCGGCGCTCAGCGTCGGGGTACGGCGGCGGACCAGCAGGTCGGCGGCGAGCAGCAGGACCAGTACCGTGGCGGTCAGAACTCCGGCGAGCAGGACGGCGGCCTGTGCGGAAGCGGCGCTGATCTGGGTACGGGCGTCGCGCAGGACGGTGTCGAGCGACGATTCCCACCTGAGGGAGTCGTCGCGTACGGCTGATGAGCCGGAGGCTGCCTTGAGCTTGACCACCTGGCTGCCGAGCGTCGCGGCGGCGGCCCAGGTGAGCGCGTCGGGTTCGGGGGCGAAGTGGACGGTGCGCCGCAGTTGGTCCCCGTCGAAGGCGAGCCGGGCGTCCGGCAGCGACTCACGCGACAGCAGGCCGGCGAACCGGGTGGTCCCGATGCCGTCGGCGCCGGGCACGGGGCGCAGGAGCGCCGGGGCGAGTCGCCAGGCGGGGTCGCCGCTGTCCGCCGGTCGGTAGATTCCGCTGATCTGGACGTCCTTGTCGCGACCCTGGCCATCCTGGGCCGGGATCCGATCGCCGGGGCCGAGGTGGAGTGCAGCGGCGTCCGCCTCGGAGAGGCCGACCTGCACCGGCCAGGGTGGTCCGTTGTAGGGGATCTCGATGGCCGCTTCGGGGCTCGCGGGGCCGGGCGCGCTGCCGGCGACCCAGGTCACGTCCGGGCCGCCACCGTCACCGGCCAGGTAGGTGAGCTGGAAGGTACGCGGCAGGCTGCCGCCGGTGATGCTGAGGATCGGGCCGTTGACCACGGCGATGGGCGGCAGCAGCGCGGCGTCCAGGTCGGGTCCGAGCGCGAAGGCCGCCCGGGCGCGGAAGTCGTCGACGTCCTCGGCGAGACGGGAAATCCGGAACCGCCCGCCGGTCGGGCCGTCGTCGCGTTCCCAGTCGGCGTGGACGAGAACGTTCGAATCGTGGCCGGCGCGGCGGACCGTGTCCTGGACGGCCTCGTCGGCGGAGGCACGGAGCAGCGCCGGCACGGCCCCGGAGAGCAGCACGACGGCCGCGATAACGGCGGCGGTGAGCAGCAGCGCTCCGGCGTCGGTACGGCCACGGCCGCGGACGCTGGGCCAGTGCGGCGCCGGCCACCGGCGGGTCAGCCACCGGTTCACGGCGCCACCCGCAGGTGCGCGGCGTCGGCCCGGTGGACCTGGACGATGATCACGACAGCGACCGCCAGCAGGCATCCGGCCAGCAGGACGGCGAACAGCGCGGCCTCGGCCGGCCACGGCCAGTGTGGCTGGGCGGTCGGGACGGGCGCGGCACCGGCCTCGGAGCGTACGAGCAGGGGAGCGACGATGCGGGTGGCGAGCGCACCGACGGCCGCGCCCGCCGCGAGCACGGGCAGTAGCACGCCGACGTGCTGACCGAGCAGCACGGCCCGGATGTCGCGCCGGGTCATCCCCAGGCCGCGCAGCCGCGCCACCTCGACGGCGCGGACCTGGAGATCGCAGGTGACGTGCAGGACGACACCGGCGAGCAGCAGCAGGGCCGCAGCCGGGACGAGGAGCCGGAGCGCGGCCGGCAGCCCGGCGTGCAGCGGGCC
Organism: Micromonospora sp. NPDC049891; assembly: GCF_040660295.1. Lineage (NCBI taxonomy): Bacteria > Bacillati > Actinomycetota > Actinomycetes > Micromonosporales > Micromonosporaceae > Micromonospora > Micromonospora sp. NPDC049891. Next base: position 19,368 of record NZ_JBFAML010000049.1, on the reverse strand, counting down.
GTCGGTGAGACGGGCGGTCTCCGCCGCACGGGTCGTGACGGCGCCCAGGTGCAGGGCGGAGGCCCGCTCGGCGGCATCGGGATCGCCTGGATGGCCGACCCACCAGGCGTCGACCGGGAACGTCAGGTCGCCGGTGACGACGCGTGCGCGCGACAGCGTGTCCAGATCGGCCAGGATGGCGACGGCGCCGGGGGCGGCCGGCACGGTCGGCACGACCTCGGTGACGACGATCGGGACGGGCGTGGTGCCGACCGTGACGCTGAGCTGGCTGCCGCTGCCGGCACCGACCTCGCCGGCGAAGCGGGCGGAGACGGCGACGGGCACCCGACCGGGGTCCGGGAAGGCGGTGGCGACGAGGGTACGGGCGGCGTCCGGGGCACCGCCGAGGTCGACAGTCGCCGCCATCCGCAGCGCGGTCCCCATCGGCGCGGCGGAGAGCACGACGGTCGGGTCGCGCACCTTGCTCGGAACCGGCGGCGCGGACGTGGCGGTCCACTCCGATGCGTCAGCCGATCCGACGGGCGGCACGGTGAGGGTGACGGCTATGGCGGTGCGGCCGCCGATCACGGACCCGGCATCCGGCCCGGCCGGGGCCGCGACCGGCAGGGACACCGCGACGAGGCGCAGCCCGTCGGCGGTCGCGCACTCGGGCAGCCGGTGTTCCCGGCCGTCGAGCGGCACCGGGGGACCGGTGCAGGGTATGCGCAGGCCGGTGGCGTCCTGCAGCAGCAGCCGGGGCGTCACGGCGAGCGAGGTGTCGCCGGTCGCGGTTCCACGCATGACGAGCGGGGCATCAGCCGCAATGGTGAGACCGGTGACGCGGGTCGGTGGGGCGAGCCTCGCTCCCACGTCCGTCCAGGTGCGGTGGCGGTCCAGCCGCCCGCGCAGCAGCGCGTCGGCGCGGGTGGTGTCGACGGCGACCAGGCGCGGCGCGTCGCCGGCGCTGCCGAGCCACTGACCGACGGCGGTACCACGGTCGAGGGCCGGACTCACCGTCCCCGCGGTGGCCGCGCCGACGGCCGCGCCCTCTCCGGCCACCGGCGTCGTGCCGAGGGCCAGTGCCAGGTCGGTGCCGACGGACAGCGCGGCCTGGTCGCGCTGCGACTGGTGCCACGTGGCGTCGAAGGCGAGGCCGAAGGTTGCGGCCGCGCAGGCCAGCCCGACGAGCAGTCCGGCGGCGACCGCCTGGGGTCGGCGGGCGGCCTCGGAGACCGCCAGCGGAAGCGTCAGCCCACGGGCGCGGTACGCCAGCCGTTCGGCGCCGCGCAGGGCGGGCAGTACCAGCCGCAGTGCCAGGGCGGCGCCCGCGGTGAGCAGCAGCGCCGGCGCGAGCACCCGGACCACGTCGGCGCGTGGGCTGGCGGCGGTGGGCTGCGCGTACAGCTGCCACCATGCGGCGGCGGCGAATACCGCGAGCATCAGGTCGGCGCCGGATCGGGCGAGCAGTTCGCGGCGGGTGCGTCGGTCGCCGGCCGTCGGTCCGGGCCGGATCGCCAGGACGGTGAGTACCGCGGCGAGAACCAGCGCGCCGCCGGCGACCGCGAGGACCTGGGCGCCGGTGATGGCCGGCCGGGTGGTCAGGCCGGCGCCGTCCAGCGGCGGCAGGCGGGTCAGGCCGGCGTGCAGGCCCGTCGAGGCCGGTATCGCGAGCGCGGCGGCGAGGACGGCGACGAGCCCGGCATCGAGTGTCGCGGTGGCGGCCAGTTGGCGGCGGCTGGTGCCGAGGGCGGACCGCAGGGCGGTCTCGTCGGCGCGGATGCCCGCGGTCAGCCTGCCGGCGAGGACGAGTGCCGTCGCGGCCAGGACACCGCCGAGGACGGCGATGGCGAGCACGACGGCGGCGGTGACGTGCCGTTGGTCGTCGGCGGACCGCAGGGTCCGCGGCAGGTCGGAGGCGACCCGGGCGAGCTGGACGCGGTCGCCGAGGGTGCCGGCCAGCCGGCGGTCGGCACTGCGCACGGCCCCGGCCACGGTCTCCAGGTCGCGGCGGTTGGCCTGGGTCAGGTCCGGGTGGGCGGTGACCTCCATCCGGTCAACTGTGGCGCCGGTGGCGACCAGGTCGGCGAAGTCTACGAGGAACGGGCCGTAGGCGTTGACCGGCTGCAGGTATCGGCCGTCCCGGTGACCGGTGGCGGAGCCTGCCGCGGCCAGCGGGTCGCGGTCCCAGCCGCGCCCGGGCAACGGGCGCACCACACCGACCACTGTCACGTCGATGGCCGCACCGGGCGCGTGGGCCAGCTCGGCGCCGAGGCGTACCCGGCGACCCGGGCTGAGGTCGAGCAGCTGGGCGGTGGACTCCAGCAGCACAGCGTCACCACGGTCGCGCGGCCAGCGCCCGGTGACCAACTCGGCGCGGGTCGGCAGGTCGTCCAGCCCCGACAGGTACGCCTGGGCCCCGACGGTGGTGCCCGGGGCGAGCGCGGGCGGCAGCGCCCTGAGCACTGTCGACGCCCGCGCGGTGGTGGTCACCGGGAACGGTGCGAGCGCGGCGGCCACCTCGGTGCGGGTGTCGGCGGCGACGGACCGCGCATCCGGGCCCTCGACGGTGCCGGTGTAGACGGTCACGTCGACGGCGGCGGGGGCGGCACGGGCCATGGCGACCTCCAGCGCCCGCTCGGCGGTGCGGGTGCTCAGCAGGGTGCAGGTGCCCAGCAGCGTCGCGCCGACCGTGACGACCCCGATGAGGGCCGCCAGCAACGGCCACTGCGCGCGGGCGCGCCGGCTGACCAGCCTCAGCATCGGCGCGTCATCCAGCGTCCTTCGCGGGCTCGTCCGGTTGTCCGGCTACCTCGTCGTCGAGGCGCCCGTCGTGGATCCGGATCACCCGGTCGGCCAAGGCCATCATCACCGGATCGTGGGTGGACACGAGTGCGGTGACGCCTTCGGATTCGACCACCCCGCGCAGCAGGGCCATCACCGACAGGCCCGTCTCAGCGTCAAGTTGCCCGGTGGGCTCGTCGGCGATCAGGAGCCGCGGCGACGCGGCCAGCGCGCGGGCGATCGCCACCCGCTGCTGCTGGCCGCCGGACAGCTCCGCCGGCCGCTGTCCGGCGTGGTCGGCCAGGCCGACCAGCTCCAGCAGCAACTCGACCCGCCGCTCGCGTTCGGCCGGGGCGGTTCGGGCCAGCCGCAGGGGGGCGGCGACGTTCTCCGCGGCCGACAGCACCGGGATCAACCCGAAGCTCTGGAAGACGTACGACACCTTCTCGCGCCGTAACCGGGACAGGCCGTCCTCGTCGAGCGCGGTTACCTCGGTGCCGTCGACGTGCACCGTGCCGGCGTCCGGGCGATCCAGGCCGCCGATGGTGTTGAGCAGGGTGGTCTTGCCCGAGCCGGACCGGCCGACGAGTGCCACCATGGAACCGGCGGCCACGTCGAACGACACGCCGCGCAGGGCGTGCACGACGGCCGGCCCGGTGCGGAAGCGCCGGTGCACGCCACGCACGCGCAGCAGCGACTCGCTGCTCATTCGCCGCTTTCCGAATCGGGGCGGATCGTGATGTGGTCGGGTTCCAGGGCCAGCCGGACCCGTCGGGTCAGCGCCAGCGCCTGGCGGAAGTCGCGGGGCACCTGTACCCGCCCGGCCCGGTCCATCACGGCGTACTCCTCGGCGATCATGTGCGTGTCGCCCACCTCGTCGGTGGTGGTACGGCGCAGGACCTCGCTGCTGGTGCGCCCATCCCGGATCGCGACGGTCCGTTCGACCTGTCCGCTGACCTGCGGGTCGTGGGTCACCACGACAACTGTGACGCCGTACCGCCGGTTGACGTCCCGCAGCACGCCGAAGACCTCCGCGGACGTGGCGGCGTCCAGCTCGCCGGTCGGCTCGTCGGCGAGCAGGACCTGCGGCTGGTTGGCCAGCGCCACCGCTATCGCGACCCGCATCTGCTGCCCGCCGGAGAGTTGCCCGGGGCGCCGATCGGCGCAGTCGGCGACACCGAGACTGTCCAGCAGCTCGGCCGCGCGCTCCCGGCGCTCCTTCTTCGGGGTACGGGCCGCCGTCATCGGCAGGTCCACCATCTCCCGTGCGGTCAGGTAAGGGATCAGGTTGCTCGCCGTCTGCTGCCGGACGAACCCGACGGTGTGCCGCCGGTAGTCCACCCGGTCCGCGCGGGACATCGCCAGCAGATTCCACCTGTCGACCCGGACCCGCCCGGCGGTGGGGGCGTCGACGCCGGCCAGGATGGACAGCAGCGTCGACTTGCCCGACCCGGAGGCACCGACGACGGCGACCAGCTCACCGCTCTCCACGGCCAGGTCCAGTCCCTGAAGTGCCTGCACCTCGATCGAACCGCTCTGGTAGATCCGCACCAGGTTCTCGCAGACGATGAGCGCGTCCCGGCCGAACTCGGGCGCCCGCGCGGATGGCTGCGGCAGGGACAGCGGTGGGCTGGACATTCCTTCCTCCGTCCAGGTCGTGCCGCCGCCGAGCCAGCCTCGGGCAGCGGTAAGGCCCACCGATCGGGCACGTGGTGTCGCCTGGCCGGCACGCATGGTTGCCTCGTGCGTCAGGAGGCTCGATCGCCCGTGCTGACGCAGATTGAAGCAGTTTCGCAACCGGCGGCCCTGTTGACCATGCCCCTGGGCGGCTTTCCTGCATTTCCGGACGAGCCCGGCCGCCGGAGCGGGGCAGGGACCACGGTCACCTCTGCGTCATGTGCGCCAGGACGCCGTCGAGCCTCGCGATTCTGCCGACGACGACAACGCCTCCACCTGAAGCTCCCGCAGGAAACGTGGTCAACAGTCCCGTGCGGTTCTCGGTATCGGGTGGATTACTCTGCGGCGGCGAATCGCTCGACGTTGTCGATCTGGCCGACCACCAGGATCAGATCGCCGTAGGTCAGGACGGTGTCGGGGGTCGCGTGGGTGAAGCCGGTCTGTCGCCCCCCGACAGTGGCCTCCGGTTTCACCGCCACCACCGTCACCCCCCACCGGCTGCGCAGCCGGGACTCACGCAGCGGCATGCCGACCACGTCGTGTGGCGGTTTGGTTTTGATGACGGCGAAGTCCGCGTCGACCTCGACGTAGTCGAGGATCCGGCCGGTGAGCAGGTGGGCGGTGCGTTCGCCCATGTCGTGTTCGGGCGCGATGACGTGATGGGCGCCGACGCGGGTGAGGATGTTGCGGTGCTGTCCGCTGACGGCCTTGGCCCAGATGTCGGAGATGCCGAGCTCGGACAGCAGGGACGTGGTGAGGATGCTGGCCTGGACGTCGGTTCCGATCGCCACGACGGCCCGGTCGAATTCTCCGACGCCCAGTTGGCGCAGGGCCTCGATGTCGGTCGAGTCCGCGGTGATCACGTGCGGGATCTGTCCCACGAGACTCTGCACGACCTTCGGGCGGTGGTCGATGCCGAGGACTTCGGTGCCCCGCTTGACCAGTTCCAGGGCCAGAGCGCTGCCGAAGCGGCCCAGGCCGATCACCACCACCGGTTCGCTGCGGATGTCAGCCAACGATCGTCCTTTCCTCGGGAAGCTCGTAACGCCGGTTGCGGTCCCGCAGCGCCAGTGCGGAGGCCAGGGTGAGGGGTCCGATCCGGCCGGCGAACATCAGCACTACGAGTAGCACGTCGGCCTGTGGAGGCAGGTCACCTGTGATGCCTGTGGACAGGCCGACGGTGCCGAAAGCCGACACGACCTCGAACAGCACCGCGTCGAGACGGTACGGGGTGATGGCCAACAGGGCGAAGGTGGCCATGGCCACCGCGCCGGCACTGAGCAGCACGACCGCGAGGGCCTGACGCTGGTTGCTGGCGGGAATCCGGCGGTGGCCGACGTTGACCTGGGTCTCCCCGCGCATTTCCGACCACAGCACGAAGGCAAGCAGGCCGAACGTGGTGACCTTGATACCGCCCGCGGTGCCGGCGCTGCCACCGCCGATGAACATCAACACGTCGCTGGCGAGCAGGCTCTCCGGCCGCATCGCACCGATGTCGACGCTGTTGAAACCGGCGGTGCGGGTCATCGCGGACGCGAAGAACCCGGCGAGCAGCTTCTGCGGGCCGTCCAGCGTGCCGAACGTCTTCGGGTTCGAGTACTCGGCGAGGGTGAACACGAGGGTGCCCAGCAGCAGCAGAGCGGCGGTGAGCACCACGGTGATTCGAGTGGTCACCGACCAGAACGAGGGGCGCCGCCAGGTGCGTGCCAGTTCGAAGACCACCGGGAACCCCAGCCCGCCGAGGATGACCGCCGCCGCGACCGTGAGCGTTATCCAGGGGTCGGTGACGTAGCCCATCAGGCTGTCACTGTGCGTGGAGAAACCGGCGTTGTTGAAGGCGGAGATCGCGTGGAAGACGCCCTCGTAGAGCGCGGAACCGAACGGCTGTTGATACGCGGTGGCGAACCGGATGGTGAGCAGCACTGCCACCACCACCTCGCTGACCAGGCTGAACAGCACGATCCGGCGCACCACCCCGCGTACGTCACTCAGGTTGAGGCTCTTGGTCTCCGCCTGGGCGAGGAACCGGGCCCGCAGTCCGAGCCGGCGCGACAGCAGCACGGTGAACAGCGTGGCCAGGGTCATGATGCCGAGTCCGCCGACCTGGATGAGCAGCAGGATGACCGCCTGCCCGAAGCCGGACCAGTACGTGCCGGTGTCGACCGTGATCAGCCCGGTGACACACACCGCCGACGTGGCGGTGAAGAGCGCGTCCACCAGCTCCGTGCGGTGCCCGGACCGGGTCGCCCACGGCAGGGACAGCAGTCCGGTGCCGATCGTGATCGCCGTGGCGAAACCCACGGCGATCATCTGCGCCGGGTGCCGGAACCGGTCACCTCGTCGCTGCCACGCCGGCCGCCGCGTCACCAGCTGCACGGCCGGCACTCCGACACGTGCGAACACCGGCGCGGCGGCAGGCCCGACCCACTCGCCGCGCCACGAGCCCGCTCGGCGAACCGGTCCCCCCGTCTCCTGCGGTCAGCAGCGATCGACACAGGGCGCATCCTCCCATGACCAGCCTCTTCCGATGTCGGCCTGGGTGATATGAGAGCCGGTCGCGTACTTCGGATCGCGGGTTGCGGCGGTGTTGAGCTTGCGGGGGATCAGCATCCGCACCGCGAGGCGGGGTAGGCGACCGTTCGACGCTGACGCGGCGCTGAGGCGGCCGTGAGGCCGCCGCGGATCGTGGGTCACCTGCCGCGTCGCCCCGTCGGGGCGCAAACGTCTCGCGGCAGGTACGAAGTGGAGTGGACGATGCGAATTCGATCCAGGCTCGCCCGGCTCTCGGGCGCTGCGGGCCTGCTGCTGGCCAGCACCGCCGTGGCCGTCGCCACCGGCGTGGGACCGGCGCAGGCGACAGTGGTGAACGTCAGCGTGGCGGGTGCCTTTCCCAACCAGTCCGCCGTGGCCACCTGCCCGGCCGGCGAGTTTCTCGCCGGGGGCGGTGGCTTCATCGACGGTGGCGGCGGCGACGTCACGTTGACCGACATCATTCCGAACCTGGCCACCCAGTCGGTGACGGTCTGGGCGCACACGAACCCGGGCGGTGTGGCGGGGGCGTACAACGTCGTGGCGCAGGCGATCTGCGTGCCGGGCGCGCCCCCGGCCAACTACCAGCGTGTCACGTCGGCGAGCGGTAGCAACGTCGACCCGATCAAGAACCAGGTGGCCGCCTGCCCGGCCGGCACCGACCTGCTCGGGCTCGGCGCGGAGTTGCGCACCGCCAACGGAGAGGCGTTCTACCAGCGGATCGAGCCGAACGCGGCGCTCACCGCCGGGGTCGTCACCGCGGGAGCAGCCGGCGGGTTCGCCGGACCGTGGGAACTCGTCGGGTACGCCATCTGCGCCACCCTGCCGGCGAACCTCACCGGCACGCTCGTCAGCCTGACCGGGGCGGCCAACAGCGTCAGCCCCAGGGGGCAGGTGTCCGGTGGTTGCCCGGCCGGTGCGCTCGCCACCGGCGTCGGCGCCACGGTCACCGACACCGCCACCGGCAATGTCCTGCTCACCCGGGTCACGGCGACCGTCGCCCAGAACAGCGCCCAGGCGATCGCTTTCGAGGACGGGGTCTATCTACCCCCGTGGGACCTGGAGAGCCACGCCATCTGCTGGGGTCCGTGACCGACCGCGGCCCGGTCATGAGAGTCGGCCCCGACGCCTGGTCACACCGGTCGGTGTGACCAGGCGTCGGGGCCGCTCGGGGGAGTGGCGTGCGGCACCATGACGCCACCGTGACGCACCTGCCGATGATTCGGGACGTGCCGCGCGAACCGTTCGCGGCAGCGTCGACAGGAGAGGACAGTCGTCATGAGCAGGGGCACCACATTCGGCACCAGCACCCGGTCGCGGTGCGCCGTCGCGGCGGTCGTCGCGGTCGCCGCGACCCTCGTCCCACCCGGGCCGGCGCATGCGGCGTACCGGCACCGGGCCGAGAGCGCCTACGACACCACGTCGTCCAAGAGCGTGACCGCGACGTGCGGGTCCGACGAGGTGCTGATCGGCGCCGGCGGCCGGATCAGGAACGGTAACGGCGGGGTCCGGCTGGACGCGATCGTGCCGGGCACGACCTCGGTCGTGGTACGCGGCGAGGCGTACCCGGGCCACGCGGAACCCTGGTCCGTGATTGCCGCCGCGATCTGTGCGCCGGACAACGGCGCGACGCGGGTCGTCGAGGTCTCCCCGACCGGGTCGGTGACCGCGAGCTGCCCGGCTGACCTGGTGGTCAGCGGTGCCGGCTTCGACCTGCCGGCCGGGGTGCCGCTGGCCGGACTGGTCCCTGACGCAGACGGCGCGAGCGTGACCGTCCGCACGGCCTTGCACCTCATCGGCACCAGCCCGGTCGCCTACGCGGTCTGTGTGGAAGGCAACCGTGCCTCGTGGGGCGGCGTCGGAGCACGCTACAAGCGGTTCGCCGCGACCAGCTCGATCGGTACGGCGTCGCCGAGGACCGTGACCGTGCAGCGCGAGTGGGCGTGGGAAGTCCCGTCGATGTCCGGTGTCGGTGGCGAGGTCACCGTGCTGCCCGCCCCCGGCTCGTTCCCGATCCCCAGATCAGACATCTTCATCGACGCGATGATGCCGAGTGACGACGGGACGCAGGTGACAGTCGTTGCGGTCCAGCGCCCCGCCACCGTGGCGGTCCGGTCCGGCCCTGGTGGCGGGCCTGCCAGGACGTCGACGGTGGACAACGAGCTGCTGTCGGTTCCCCGGTACCCGACCGACCACGACGACCCGATGTGGTCGGTCACCGGGTACAGCACCGACCACGACATCTACTGAGCCGTCAGGTGGGGGCGGCGGCGCCGGTAGGACCGCGCCGCCTGCTCTCACCCAGGCCGGCGGACGACCGTCGCCGGCGGCCGTACCCCGGCCCGTGGCGCCAGGATGATCTCGTCCGGCGGCCGTACTCCGATGGCACGCATCGCCGTGCGGTAGCGGGCGAACGCCCGCCGCGCCTCGCCGTGCTGCCCACCCGTCACCAGGGTGCGCACCAGCATCCGGTGCGCCGGCTCGTCGTACGGGTCCTGCTCCAGCAGGCGGAGCAGGCAGTCCACGGCGGCGCCGGCATCTCCCGCCGACCGGTGCGCCTCGGCAAGCATCCGCAGCGCCGCGACGTACGCGGCGCGCGCCTGTTCACGCAGCGCCGAAGCCCAGTCGGCGTACGGCTCGTCGGAGAACACGTCCGCCCGGTAGTCGCGGACGGCCGCCGTGAGGATGGTGCGTGCCTCCGCCCGGGCACCCCGATCGAGCAACTCCCGGCCATGGGTCACCGCACCGAGGAACTCCATCACGTCGACCCGCAGGTGGGTGACGTCCAGCGCGACGCTTGCCGCGTCGGTCACCAGGTAATGGTCCGAGGCGAAGACCCGGTCCGGATCGAGCACCCCGCGCACGATCGACAGCAACACGGAGAGTCGGTGTCCGGTCCTGCTCGGATCGTCGTCGGGCCAGAGCAGCTCGCAGAGCTCGCCGCGGGGGACCGGTCGGCCCCGCCGTACCACCAGGATCCGCAGCAGGTCCCGCGCCCGCCGCGACTGCCAGGCCGACGGCGGCACCGCGGCGCCGGCCACCCGTACCTCGAACCGGCCGAGTGTGCGGACCAGGACGCCGCCGACGCCGACGCCGGTGGGCCGCCGGCCGGCTGCTGGTCGGTCCGGCTGCGTCTCCTCCTGGTCGATCGAGACGCCGCCGGCGGTGAGGCGCTCGGCGGCCAGTAGCGCGGCGAACCTGTCGTCGGCGGTGGCGCCCGGCAGTCGGCTCAGCGCCAGCGCGGCCCGGGCCGCGTCGCCCACGGCCGACGCGTCGACCCAGATCGCGTGGGCCTCCCGCAGGGCGGCGCGGGCCCGATTCGGGTCGATCTCCGCGGCGGCGCGCAGCTCCAGCGCCCGGGCCAGGCCGGCGCGCAGCCCACCGGACCGGGCCAGGTCGAGGGCCTCGTCGGCCAGCCGTGCGGTGCGCTTGGCGTCGCCGCCGGCCAGCGTCACCCAGCCCTGCGCGAGCAGCGCCGGGACCCGGAGATCGTCACTGGCCAGCCGGGCCGCCTCGGCGGCGTGCCGGGCAGCCGCTGCCGTGTCGTCGGGCAGCAGCACCCGGGCCAGCCCGGCGTGGGCCCGTACCGTCAGCTTCCGGCTGTCACTGCCGTCGGCCAGCCGGACCGCTTCGGCGAACGCGGCCCGGGCCTGTTCCCGCCAGCCCCGCATGAGATGCAGCTCGGCCAGACCCAGGTACGTGTCGGCGCAGCGGCGCGAGCCCATCCGCTGATGGCGGGCGAGCACCTGGGCGTACCGCGCCGCGGCCTCGTCGTAGCGGCCGAGCATCGCCAGCATGTCGGCCTCGGTGCCGGCGGCCATCGCGTACAGGTTGGCGTGCCCGGCGGCCTCAGCGTGCCCGGCGGCCTGTTGCGCGGCGGCCAGCGCCGCCGGATAGCGGGCCTGCTCGACGAGGTGGTAGCTCTGGTTGACCAGGATCCGGGCCAGCAGTACCAGGTCGCCGGTGCGTTCGGCGATTCCGAGGGCGAGTCGGTGGTGCTCCTCGCCGCCGACCTGGTCACCGGTGAGCCCGAGGCAGAGCGCCAGGCTGACGTGCGCGGTGGCCAGGGCACTGTCCCCGCCGGTCTCGGCCGCGAGGCGGTAGGCCCGCCAGGCGTGTTCGAGCCCGGCCGCCGCGTCACCGCTGCGGGCGGTGGCCGCCGCCGTCCACGCCAGCAGCATCGCCTGATCGGTGGGGCAGCCGGGAACCTCGTCGCCCCGGGCGAAGTCGGCCAGGGCCCGGGGCTGGTCGCCGCGCAGGTAGTGGATCAGGCCCATCCGCCAGGCGATGCCCGGCTCCCACGCCGGCTCGGCCGCCGCCACCTCCTGATACGCACGGGCGGCCGCGGTGACGTCGCCGGCGGTGCGCAACGCGTCCCCGGCAAGCAGCCGTAGCCTGCGGGTGCGCAGGGGCGCCGGGAGGGCGGCGACCAGCTCCGCTGTCGCGCCGGGCCGTCCGGCCACGATCATCCGGTCGCCGTGCTCGTCGAGCACCGCCGCCAGCTCCGCGTCGTCGCCGCCGAGCCGGAAGGTGTACGCCGCGGCGCGGGCCGGGCCGTGTTCGCGGTACCAGGTCGCCGCCCGCAGCAGCGTCCGCTTCGCCACCGGCGGCCGGTTGTGACCGGCGACGGCGGCGATCACCGGTACCACCCGGGGCCCGGTGTCGGGATCGGTGCCGACCCTGGTCAGTAGCCCGGTGCGCACCAGTCGGCTGATCTGCGGCCCGACCGCCGGGTGGCCGGTGACCGCGCAGACGCCCGCCGTCAGCGGCGCGAGGTCGGCCACCTCGTGCAGCAACCGGCGGAGGTCCTCCGGCAGCGGACCGAGCACCTCCTCGGCCACGTAACCGGTCACCAGACCTCCGGGCTCGGTCACCGCTGGCAGGAGCGGACCGCTGGGTACGCCCTCGGCGACCAGGGTCTCGGCGACCAGCCGGACCAGCGCGGGCCACCCCGCCGTGACCTCGTGCACGCGCTGCGCCAGGGCGGGTACGGTCAGCCCGTACTCGGTGTGCAGCAAATCGTCGACCTGATCGTTGGTCAGGCTCAGCTCGGCCGGGCGGAGCTGCGCGGGCGCCATCCGGGTCAACCACGACGACGCGGCACAGCCCACCGGCCATCGCGACGACAGCGCCAGGCGTACGTCGTCGGGCAGGCTGGCGATCGCACGCAGCAACGCCTGCTCGGTCCGTTCCGACATGGCTGGCAGTCCGTCGAGAACGACCTGCGCCGGGCCGGCGGCCAGCTCCACCAACTCGCCGCCGAGCAGCGCGTCGACGTCACACTCCCGCCGCCACCGGACCGCCGGACCGGGGAACAGCCGGCGCAGCGCGGTGGTCTTGCCGTAGCCGGCGGCGGCCACCACCAGCCACAGTTTGCCGCGCTGCTGTTCCAGCATGGCGGCAGCGTGTCTGCCGGCCGCGATCCGGGCAAGGCGATTCCCGCTATTCCGACAGCAACACCGTCCAAAGGGCCCACGCGGATCAGGGTTGCCCGCCGAGGCGGCCCACCCCGACCCCGGCCACACCTGCCTGGTGTGGAACTGCCAGGCACGCCGCCGTCCGGCCATGCATGGAGGTTATGGATCCCAGTATCGATCGGCAGTGGTGCTCATATCTGTGCCCGTACACACTGACGTCATGGACAGTGTCCGAAGAGGTGAGGCTCCGCCGGGCCGGGTGCGCGAGTGCCTGCCGACCGCCGTCGAGCCGTACGACCGGAGGGCCGGAGTCCGCCTGAGCGGTAGGCGACCGGTGGGTGCGGCGAGGCGGCAATGACCGGTCGTGGAGTGGCGGTGGTGATCGGCGGTTACGGTGCCGTGGGTCGAGTGGTGGCCACCACGCTGGGTCGGGATTCGGCACGCGAGGTCGTTGTCGCCGGTCGTGACCTGGCGCGCGCTGAGGCGCTGGCCCGCAGCGGCCCGGGCGGGCTGATCCCGCACCGGTTGAACCTTGACGACCTGCGGGGGCTCGACGGGTTGTTGGCCGATGCCGACGTGGTGGTCATGTGCGTGGAGCATCGCAACGAGGCGGTGGCGCGTGCCTGCCTGGAGCGCGGCGTCTCCTATGTCGACACCAGCGCGTCAGCCGATGTGCTGGCCGGCATCGAGCGGCTCGATGCCACCGCGAAGCGGGCCGGCACCGCCGCCGTGCTCAGCGTCGGACTGGCCCCCGGACTGACAAACGTGCTGGCCCGCCGCTGCGTCGGGCGCCTTCCATCCGCGACATCCGTCGACGTGACGATCCTGCTGGGTACGGCCGGCGACCACGGGCCCGACTCGGTCCGCTGGACGATGGCGGGGCTGACGGCTCCGCCCGACCGTACCCGGCGGCCGACCCGGGCTCGGGTGGAGCTGCCCGGGTTCGGCGTGCGCACCGCGTACCCGTTTCCCTTCTCGGATCAGCACACGTTGACCCGCACGCTCGGCGTACCGGTGACCACCCGCCTCTGTTTCGACTCCGGTGCCGTCACGGCGGCGCTGTTCCGGCTGCGCTCCACCGGCGCCTTCCGCCTAGCGGATCGGCTGGGCGGGGCTGGGCTGCTGACCGGGGTGTCGAGCCGACTGCGGCTCGGCGGAGACCGGTTCGTGGTGCACGCCTCGGCCACCGGTGAGGGCGGTGGGCACGTGTGGTCGGCGGTGACGGGCCGTCGAGAGTGCCACGCGACGGGTGTGGTGGCCGCGGAGATCGCCACCGGCCTGCTGGGTCGCCGCTACCCAGCCGGAGTGCGTCACATCGACCAGATCGTCGACGTGGACGAACTCCTGACGACGCTTCAGCGGCACGACCTGGCCGTGCACGAACAACCACTGTCGGTCCCGGCCGAGCCGCCGACAGGCCGGATGCCGACCACTCCAGAAGGGTGACAGCAATGACGAAACGGATGCCAGCCGGCCGGACTCGAACCGCCATCACCTGGACCGCGGTGCTCTTCCTCGTGACCTTCATCCACCACGTGTACGGGGGCGTGCGGTTCGACAGCCCACAGCGGATCGTCCTGGCTGTCGTGTTCAGCGGCGTGTTCGGCGTCACGTACCTGGCGTACCGCCTCGGATCGACGATGCGGTGGGCTCGCGCGATGTTCTGGTTCCTGGTCTACGCCTTCTGGGTGGCGTCGGTAGGCCTCTTCGAAGGCGGATTCAACCACGCCCTGTTCGTCGTGTTGCGGCTGCTGGACGCTCAGGCCCTCATCAATGAGCTCTATCCGGTGGACAGCGACGCCCATATCTCCGACGACGTGTTGTTCCAGGGCACCGGGGTACTGACCCTGGTCACCGCGGTGCTGCTGGCGGTGGCACCCGCCTGGCCCAGGAGGCGGCCGGTGAGCGCGGACGGCCGGGCACCGGCGACGGACACCAGCGCTCGCTGATCAGGAAATCCGCCGGGGCACCTCCCGGTCCTCCGGGTGCCCCGGTGGACACCCGTCACCCGTCGACCGGCTCCCGGCAGATCGCCGTGAGGATCCCGATCATCGCGGTCGCCGCTGGCGACCGGAACGGTGGGACGGCCGCCGCGGCGTACAACCGGCGGGTCGGCAGGGCCGGAACGGTGGGCCGCAGGACGATGTCGGGCCGTAGCGCGGCCTGGGTCAGCGTCGGTACGAGCATGACACCGGCCCGCGCGGCGACAAGTGCCTGCTTGCCGTTCCAGTCGTCGCAGAAGAACGCTATCTGCGGGGGACCGCCCAACGCTTCGGTGAGCGGCGGGATCGGACCGAGGCAGTCCGGATAGGCGCCCTCGATCCACCGTTCGTCCTTCAGTTTCCGCAGTGGCACCCGCTGGTGCCGGGCCAGCGGGTGGTCGGCCGGAAGTGCGACGTGGAGCCGTTCGTCGCAGAGCGGCACCAGGTCAAGACCGTCCAGTGCCTCCTCGCTGAGTCGAGACGCCGACAGGTCGTGTTTGGCGCTGAGCGGGTCGGCGAACAACTGCCACGAGGTCAGCAGGGCCACGTCGATCCGGCCGTCCCGGACGGCCGACAGCGGGCCCGACTCGTCCGGTCGGACAAGGTTCACCGCGACGCTGGGGTGGGACTCGGCGAAGCAGCGAATGGCTTCCGGAGTGAGCCGGGCGTTGGCGCTCGGGAAAGCCGACACGTTGAGCTGCCCGCCGGTCAGGCTGGTGAAGGCGCGCAACCTGGCTTCCAGGGCGTCGGTCCGCACCAGGATGTCGCGCGCGAGCTCGACGGCGGTCTGCCCAGCCTGGGTGAGCCGGACACCGCGCGGAAGACGCCGGAACAACGGCACGCCGACGCGCCGTTCCAATCCGCTGATCTGCCGCGAGACGGCTGGCTGCGTCATGGACAGTGCCTCGCCCGCGGCAGAGAACGAACCCCGGGCGGCGACCTCCAGGAGAACCCGCAGGGTCCAGGATTCAATCATGCATGCAGCGTATAGCCGCGGAATCCGCTCGATCTCGCGCCGAGGGTTGAGGGCGCAGGCAAACAACAAGACCAAGCTCCCTGCGGACCATACCCCGCGTGCATGGCGAACACCCGCGCCTGGGCCGGTGACAGCGCGGTACGCCGACCTCAGCGTCGGCCCCCGTCAGGATCGACACGGCCACCGGTGAGCGTAGGAACGTGCTCGGTCGTAAGGCCACCCGATCCTCCCGGCGTCGGGGTGGGTGCCTCGGGCGAGGGGCTGAGCCAGGGTGGCGGCCCAGGTACGGTTAGCGGCGGTCGGACGGTGCGGGCGTCGGCCCGGCGGCAGTGGTGGCGCGGGGCGGCGGGCCGGGGGAGGAGCGGGTGTGACACGGCGGAAAGCCCTTGTGGTCCGAGGCGGATGGGAGGGACACCGGCCGGTCGAGGCGACCGAGTTGTTCATCCCGTTCCTCGAACGCGACGGATACGCGGTACGGGTGGAGGAGTCGACGGAGATCTACGCCGACGCCGCCGAACTTGCCGACACCGACCTCATCGTGCAGTGCATGACGATGTCGCAGATCACCGCGGAGCAGGTGGCGGGTCTGGCCGCGGCGATCGTCGCCGGGACGGGCTTCACCGGCTGGCACGGCGGCATCGCCGACTCGTTCCGCGCCTCCTCGGACTACCTGCACCTGGTCGGCGGCCAGTTCGCCACCCATCCGGGCGTCCAGCCCTGCGACCGTGTCGGCGGAGAGAAAGACAACTTCCTGCCACACACGATCACGATCACCGATCTCGGCCGGGAGCATCCGATCACCGCCGGCATCGAGGACTTCGACCTGGTCACCGAGCAGTACTGGGTGCTGCACGACGACCTGATCGACGTCCTGGCCACCACCACCCACCCGACCCGGGAGTGGCACCCGTGGCACCGACCGGTCACCTCCCCGGCGATCTGGGCCCGGAACTGGGGCGCGGGGCGGATCGTCGTGACGACCCCGGGACACAGCCTCGACGTGCTGGAGCACCCGAGCGTCCGTACCGTCATCGAAAGGGGGATGGTGTGGGCGACCCGCACGGCATCGGCATCGTAGGTCTCGGGTTCATCTCCCGCGCCTACCTGAACACGCTCGCCAACCATCCCACGGTGCGCGTCGTCGCGGTGGCCGACCTGGACCCGGCCCGGGCCGACGCCGCCGCCGCCACGATTCCCGGTGCCGAGGCGGTAAGCGTCGAACGGCTGCTGCACCACCCCGACGTCGCGACGGTGCTCAACCTCACCATCCCGGCGGCGCACGCCGAGATCTCCGGCGCGGCGATCGACGCCGGCAGGAACGTCTACGTCGAGAAGCCGCTCACCGTCACGTTCCCGGAAGGCCGGTCGCTCCTCGACCGGGCGGCGTCGGCCGGCGTCCGCGTCGGATGCGCGCCGGACACCGTCCTGGGCACCGGTACGCAGACCGCCCGAGCAGCGATCGACGGTGGACTGATCGGACGTCCGCTCTCCGCCTCGGCCGTCATGGTCACCCCGGGACACGAGCGCTGGCACCCCAACCCCGACTTCTACTACGCCCCGGGCGGCGGCCCCCTGATGGACATGGGGCCGTACTACATTTCGGCGCTGGTCCATCTGCTCGGGCCGGTCCGAGCGGTGATCGGGGCGGCCAGCCAGCTGCGTGATGCCCGGGTCATCGGCTCGGGCCCCCGCCTCGGGCAGCGGATCCCGGTCGAGGTGCCGACCCACGTCAGCGGTGTGCTGGAACACGCCGGTGGCGCCCTGACCACCCTCACGACCAGCTTCGACGGTGTCGCGACGACGGCCGTGCCGATCGAGGTGCAGGGGGAGACCGGCACCCTCGCCGTACCCGACCCGAACCACTTCGACGGCGAGGTCCGCCATCTCGCGCTCGACGGCCCCGGGTGGCACGACCTCGAACCCCGGGCCGGTTACGTCGCCGCCTCCCGAGGGGTCGGCCTGATCGACCTGGTCCGGGCCGACGAGGCGCGCCCGCCACGGGCCAGCGGTGAGGTGGCGCTGCACGTCCTCGACATCATGACCGCCCTGCTCCGTTCAGCCGCCGAGGGCCGGCGGGTCGAGCTGACGACGGCTGTCGAACGCCCCGCACCCGTCCCGCTCACCCCGACCGAGGACTGGCTGTCAGCGCTCGCGCCCAAGGGCTGAGGACGCCGGCGGCCAGCTGGCGGGTGACAGCCGCTCAGCGGCAGGGCGTTGCGGGCTCCTCAGCCGGAAAGGCCCATCCGCTTCTGGCCCTGTCGAGGCTCAGGGCCGGGGAGGGGTGTGGTGGGTTGCGGAACCGCGGGGATTGCCGACTGCGGGTCGTGGGCGGTGAAGGCGAGGGTGATGACGAACCCGGCGACTTCTTCCAGTTGGCGGGCCCGGTCCAGTCCGCCGAGTACGGCGGGGATGCCTCCGATGTCGCGTACGAGTGAGCCGGTGATCTCCAGCGCTCGCGGGTCGTCCCCGCACATCGCTACCGTGACTGGTGTCGGTGCGGGTGTCGTCCACTGCGTCGATGGGAACAGGTGCAGCGCTTTGACGACGTGGGCGCCGGGAGCGAGGTCGGCGACGTGCTGCGCGATCGCGCGGCCGGGTTCCGTGCGCAGCACGCCGATGCCATGATCGACGGCGTTCGTGGGGTCGATCAAGGGCTTACCGGCGAGCGCCCCGGCGGGCGCACCGGCCGCCGTGAGGATGTCGGTGATGCCCTCCCAGTGCACGCAGAGCAGGACGGCGTCGGCGTTGACGGCGATGTCGGGGAGCCGTCGGGCGCGGGCTCCGGATGTCTTCGCCGCGGCGTCCGCCCGCTGGAGCGAGCGGCCGCCGATGCTGACGTCATGTCCGGCCCGGGTCCAGGCGGCGGCGAGCGCCGTGGCGAGGGTTCCGGTGCCGAGGATTCCGATACGCATGGCGTCAGACCCTAGAAAGTCTGATGCGAACCGATCAGGTCGTCACGCACCACCCGGTGCGCATCGGCGGTGGCACGATTGTCGGATGTCTCGTGACACGGACAGCGGCTGCCTGGACTTCGTGGCGGACTGCCGGCTGCGGATGGCAACTGACCTGTTCACGCACGTGTGGGATCCGGTGGTTCTGGCCGCCCTTGCCGCCGGCCCGCAACGCCGCCGCGCGCTTCGGGCGACGATCGGCGGCATCAGCGACAAGGCGCTCACCGAGGCACTGCGCCGCCTGGGCAGCAACGGCCTGACCGAACGCCTGCCGTACGCGCAGTCGCCCCCTCGAGTCGACTACGCCCTGACATCCCTCGGCCGAACCTTCGCCGACGGACCGATGCGCGCCCTCGCCGAATGGGTCACCCGGCACGGAGACGAACTCTTCGAGGCACAGCAACGCGCCCACGCCCTCGATGCGTCGCCACACCTGGAGTTGGTCGCACAGTTGGCCACGACGGTGCCGTCCGGCCGAGTGGGGACACAGCCGCCGGGGTGAGACCTGTCCCGATTCGACGCCCACCATCGACGGCGCGTCGGCGGGAACCACGCCTGGGCTGAGCAGGTACTGTCCGCCATCACCTGCACGGGCCGGACCGGCGGCCACGGTGCAGCCCAGCCGTCCCTCGCCGCACGGATCTGCCGAGATGCGCTAAATCTCAGGCAGGAGCGACCGTTTTCACCATGACGCAGTTCTTCAGCCCTTTGGGCCGGTCGTAGGTGAAGCCGAGCCGCTCGTAGAGTCGACGGGTGCCGTTGTAGAGAAACGACGACGACATCTTCTTGGTCTGGTTGGTCAGGTCGTGGGGATAGCTCTCGACCCGCCCGCCGCCGGCCTGCGCGATCAGGTCCAGCGCGCCGGTGATCGCCAGCTCCGTCACGCCCCGTCGCCGATGGCGCTTGTCGACGAAGACGCAGGTGATCCGGTAATCGGGTTCTGCCGTCTTGGTGGCGTCGTACTCCTTGCGGTGGTGGAGGGTGGGCAACTCGACAGGGGTGCCGTACTCAGCCCATGCGATGGCCTCGTCGCCGTGCATCACAAGTGCCGCGTGCGCCTTGCCCTGCTCGACGTA
>NZ_JBFAML010000048.1:0-23900 GCF_040660295.1 Micromonospora sp. NPDC049891 | reverse complement strand
TCCGCGCGGATCCTGACGAAAACTTCTTGATCAACACCGAGATCGCGTGGGGGTGGGCGCGGGCTAGGGGATGGGGAGGGGGGTGTGGGTGGGGTCGACCCGCTCGGTGGGGGTGGGGGGCTCGGGTGGGGTGCCGGTGCCGAAGGGGCGGCCGCCGAGCGCCTCGCGGTCGTGCGGGGTGAGCCAGTTCGACAGGTCGGGGCCGAGTGGCACCACGCCGGTCGGATTGATGTCCCGGTGCACCTCGTAGTAGTGCCGCTTGATGTGGTCGAAGTCGATGGTGTCACCAAAACCGGGCGTGGTGAACAGATCCCGGGCGTACGCCCACAGCACCGGCATCTCGCTGAGCTTCTGCCGGTTGCACTTGAAGTGGCCGTGGTACACCGGGTCGAAGCGGACAAGCGTGGTGAACAGCCGTACGTCGGCCTCGGTGATCGTGTCGCCGACCAGGTAACGCTGCCCGGCCAGTCGCTCAGTGAGCCAGTCGAGCCGGTCGAACAGCCGCCGGTACGCCCGCTCGTACGCGTCCTGGCTGCCGGCGAAGCCGCAGCGGTAGACGCCGTTGTTGACATCGGCGAAGACCGCCGCGTTCACCTCGTCGATCTCGGCCCGCAGGTGTTCCGGGTACAACTGCGGAGCACCGGGGCGGTGGTACGCGGTCCACTCGGTGGACAGGTCCAGGCTCATCTGGGCGTAGTCGTTCGTCACCACCTGTCCGGTGGGTACGTCCACGAGGGCCGGCACGGTGATGCCCCGGGGATAGTCCGGGTAGCGCGCGAAGTAGGCGTCCTGGATGCGCTCGATGCCGAGCACCGGGTCCCGCCCGTCCGGGTCGAGATCGAAGGTCCAGCTCCGGGCGTCGTGCGTGGGACCGGCGACGCCCATCGAGATGGCGTCCTCCAGGCCGAGCAGCCGGCGCACGATGATCAGACGGTTCGCCCACGGGCAGGCGCGGCTGACCACCAACCGGTAGCGCCCCGGCTCGACCGGATAGCCGTCCCGTCCGTCCGCGGTGATCCGGGTGGTGATGTAGTTCTGGTCCCGCTTGAACTCGCCCGGCTCGACGTACCTGCCGCCGGTGCCCTTGCCGTCCTCGCCCATGTCGCCCCCAGATGTGCCGAGTCGTCCTCGGTCCCATCATGGCGGATCTTCATGTGGTCGGCCCGGCGGGCGGGCGAGACGGCCACGGGCCGCTGCGACCGCCGACGCAGTCAGCGGGAGCGGGGGGTGATCCGGTCGAGCGGGATGTCCATCTCCCACGGGTCGGCCAGCAGGATGCCGTCGCTCATCCGGGCGTGCTCGACGTAGACGCGCTTCACCGGGTCGAGCCGGTGGGCGTGCACCACGATCCCCGCCTCGGTCTCGATCCGCCAGAAGAAGGGAATGTCCGCCTCGGCGTAGAGCGCGGGCTTGAGCACCCGGTCGATGCTGCGCGAACCCTCCGAGACGATCTCCACCACCAGCATGACCTCGTTCGGCAGGTAGGACGAGGGGTTGCGGGCGGCGGCGTCCAGCTCGGTGACCAGCAGATCGGGGATGAGGGACCGGGTGCGGGACATCCGCACCGACACCCCCTGGGTGACGTCGAATTCGGCGGGGCAGGTCTCCTGCAAGGCAGCGCCGAGCAGCATTGCGAGGGATTGGTGCAGTCGCGTGGGGGAGGGCGACGCGATCAGTTGTCCGTCCAGGAGTTCACGGCGGCGGCCGTCGTCGGGCAGGCGGTCGAGGGCGTCCGTCGTCCACTCGCCCGGCGCCGGGTTGTCGTCGTGCAGCGCGGCGGTCATTGACGGGTCCTTTCCGGTGCGTCGTTCTCCCCGCGGCCACCGTACTACCGGCTACCCCCGGGTGGTGGTCGCGCGCGCCGTGCCCACAGGGCAGGATGTTCGGCATGAGCGAGCGCGAGCGAAGCGAGGCGACCGGCCTGCCCGGCAGCGGCCTGGTCAAGGGGCTCGCCGTCACGCTGAAGACGATGACGAAACGCTCCACCACGGCGCAGTACCCGGACGTCGCCCCTGAGCTGCCGCCCCGCTCGCGTGGGGTGATCGCGCTGCTGGAGGAGAACTGCACGGTCTGCATGCTCTGCGCCCGCGAGTGTCCGGACTGGTGCATCTACATCGACTCGCACAAGGAGGAGGTGGCGGTGCCGGGGGCCGCCCGGGCCCGGCAGCGCAACGTGCTCGACCGGTTCGACATCGACTTCTCGCTCTGCATGTACTGCGGGATCTGCATCGAGGTCTGCCCCTTCGACGCGCTCTACTGGTCGCCGGAGTTCGAGTACGCCGAGTACGACATCAAGGACCTGCTGCACGACAAGGACCACCTGGGTGAGTGGATGGCGACGGTGCCGCCGCCCCCGGCCCACGACCCGAACGGCGAGCCGGCCAAGGAGGAGACCGCCGCCGCGCGCAAGGCCGCCGTGCCCAGCGCGCCCGCCGCCCGCCCGACCACCCCGGCGGTACGCCCCGAGCGTCGACCCGCGCCACCCCCCGCCGACGACGAAGGTACGTCCGCGTGACCGGGGTGGACGTGCTGCTGCTCGCCCTCGGCGCGGTGGCGGTCGGCTCGGCGGCGCTTGTGGTGGGCACCCGGCACCTGGTTCGGGCGGGGCTCTACCTGGTCGTCTGCCTCGGCGCGGTGGCCGGCATGTACCTCGTGCTCGCCGCCGAACTGGTTGCCTGGGTGCAGGTGCTGATCTACGTCGGCGCGGTGGTGGTGCTGCTGCTGTTCGCCGTGATGCTGACCCGCGCTCCGATCGGTGCCTCGGACGATCTGGACCGTCCCGGCTGGCCGGCCGCGCTGATCGGCGGTGGGGCCGGGCTCGGGCTGGCGGCGTTGCTTGTCGACGCGTACCGCTGGACGACTGTGGAGCTACCCGAGGCGGGTAACGCCGAGCGCATCGGTGAGCAGGTCTTCAGCAGCTGGGTGCTGCCCTTCGAGGTGCTGTCGGTACTCCTGCTGTCGGCGCTGGTGGGCGCCATCGTGCTGTCCCGCCCCGACATCGGCGCCCCCCGCCCGAAGACCACCGACGCTGCCCGCCCGGAGGCCGCTGACGGGCCCGCCGACCGCGCCGGGGACGATGCCGCGGGCGATCGGGGGCGGTCGCGGTGAGACCTGTCATCCCGTACGTCACCGCCGCGCTGCTGTTCGGTCTCGGCGTGTACGGCGTACTGCGGCGGCGCAACGCGGTGCTGGTGCTGATGGCCGTCGAGCTGATGCTCAACGCGGTGAATCTGATCCTGGTCACCGCCGACACCACGGCCCGGGCGGTGCTGCCGCACGGCGGGCAGGTCTTCGCGCTCTTCGTGATCGTGCTGGCCGCCGCCGAGATCGGGGTGGGACTGGCGATCGTCCTCCAGCTCTACCGGATGCGCGCCAGCGTCGCCGTCGACGAGATTCCCCTGGCCGAACGGCACGCTGGGGAAGCTGGAGGCGACGCCGGGGAACCGGTGTCCGCCACGACGAGCGGCGGGGCGTCCCGGGCCGCCGGAGTCGAACCGGAGGGACTGCGGTGAGCGCCACGACGTTCGGTGCGTTGCTGCCCGCCGTACCGCTGCTCGCCGGCCTGACCGGGTTGCTGCTGCCACCGTCACCGCACGGCGCGACAATCGGCCTGGCGACCGCCCGCCGGGTCGCCGCAGTCCTCGGGGTGGCCGGCGCGGCCGGCGCCCTCGCCCTGGCGGTGGCCCTGCTGGTCACCCTGGACGGCCCGGTCGAGTCCTCGACCACCTGGATCGAGCTGGGCGGGATCACCGTCACCCTCGGGGTACGTCTCGACGGCGCCGCCGCCCTGGTCGCCGTCGCGGTCACCGCTGTCGCCCTGGCCGTGCAGATCTACTCGACCGGCTACCTCCGGCAGGGGCCGCCGGACGAACCCGACCACCGTTACCCGCCGTACGCGGCGCAGGTCAGTCTCTTCACCGCCGCGATGCTGCTGGTGGTGGTCTCCGGGGACCTGATCCTGCTGCTTGTCGGCTGGGAGGTGATGGGGCTCTGCTCGTACCTGCTCATCGCCCACGACCGGCGGCTGCCGGAGGCGCCGGCCGCCGCCATGAAGGCGTTCCTGGTGACCCGGGTCGGCGACGTCGGCTTCCTGCTCGGCATCGCCCTGCTCGGTGTCTCGGCGGGCAGCTTCCGGATCGCCGACGTGCTCGCCCACGACCACGGCAGCGCCACGCTCACCGCGGCCTGCCTGCTGCTGCTCGCCGGAGTGGCCGGCAAGAGCGCCCAGTTCCCCCTGCACACCTGGCTGCCCGACGCGATGGCCGGCCCGACCCCGATCTCCGCGCTGATCCACGCCGCGACGATGGTCGCCGCCGGCGTGTACGCGGTCACCCGGCTGTGGCCGCTCTTCGAGGCCACCCCGACCGCGCTCGTCGTGCTCGGCGTGATGGCCTCGGTGACGCTGCTGCTCGGCGCGCTGGCCGCCACCGCGCAGGACGACATCAAGCGGGTGCTCGCCTGGTCGACGGTCTCGCAGATCGGCTACATGACCGGCGCACTCGCCGTCGGCTCCCCGCCGGCCGCGCTGTTCCACCTGCTCACCCACGCGGCGTTCAAGGCGCTGCTGTTCCTCGCCGCCGGCGCGGTGATCCACGCCGTCGGCACCACGCTGATGTCCCGGATGGGTGGGCTGCGGCACAGCATGCCGGTGACCTTCTGGTGCACGCTTGTCGGGCTCGGCGCGCTGGCCGGCGTACCACCGCTGTCCGGCTTCTGGAGCAAGGAGGGGGTGCTCGCCGCCGCCGAGCAGGCCGCCCTGCACGGCGACGGTCCGGCACCGGCCTGGGTGGGCTGGCTGGTCTGGCTCGCCGGGCTTGTCGGTGTCGCCGTCACCGCCTGGTACGCCACCCGGCTGCTGCTGCGCACCTTCTTCGGTACGCCCCGCACCCCGCTGGCGCACCCGCCGCACGACCCGCCCGCCGTGCTCCGCTGGCCGGTGCTGGCGTTGGCCGTACCGGCGGCCCTGCTCGGCCTGGCCGGCTTCCCGGGCTGGTTCTCCCGCCAACTGCAGTCCACTGCGCCGGTCGGGTCCGACGCAGTCTCGGATCTGCTGCCGTCGGACGGGTTGATCCACCTCACCCCGACAGTGCTGCTGCCGCTGGCACTGCTCGGGCTCGGCGCCGGACTGGCGGGAGTCGGTTGGCGGCGCGGCGACGGCGCCGACCCGGCGACGGCGCTCGGTCCGCTGCGGCCGGTCTTCGCCCGCGCGTTCCGGCTCGACGACGTGCAGCACACCCTTGTCGTACGACCGACGACCGCGGTGGCGCGGATGGCGCGCACCGCCGACGAACGGGTGGTCGACGGTGCGGTGACCGGCACCGGACGCGCCGCCCGTGCCCTCGGCGGCGGCCTGGGCGTCCTGCACCGGGCGGCGCTGCCCCGGGCGGCCGCCGCGGTGCTGGCCGGCGCGCTGCTCATCGGCCTGGCCGCAGCCCTGATCGGAGCGACGGCATGAGCGAGCGTCAGCGAGCGAGTCATCGGGTCAGCGTCTCGGTGCCTCATGCCGACCCGCAGCGCAGCGGAGGAGCGGCATGAGCGCCGGGGAGTTCCTGCTGGTCTCGGTGCTCGCGGTGCCGGCGCTCGGTGCGCTGGCGGTGGCGGCCATGCCCCGCGACCGGGCGGCGCGGATCGTGGGCACCGTGGCCGCCGCGACGACCCTCGTCGCGGCGGTGGCACTTGTCGGCGGGAGAGCGGCCGGCTGGTCGGCGTACGCGCCGCCGGGTGCCGCCGGGGCGGTGCGTCCCTGGCACTCGGTCGACAGGCCCTGGGTGCCGGGGCTGGATTTGCGTTTCCACCTGGGCGTGGACGGCATCTCCTGGCCGCTCGTGGTGCTCACCGCCCTGCTCACCCTGCTCTGTTGCGGCTACAGCCTCTGGCGGGTGCCGGGCGGAGGCGACGGCCGGGCCCTGGTGGCGCTGCTGCTGGTCGTCGAGGTCGGCATCCTCGGCACCTTCCTCGCCCTCGACCTGGTGCTGTTCTTCCTCTTCTTCGAGGTCGTCCTGCTGCCGATGTACGCGATCATCGTCGGTTGGGGAGGCGACGGCACCGACCCGGCGTCGCTCGACGCGCGGCGACGGGCGGGGCGGAAGTTCGCCCTCTACACCCTGTTCGGTTCGGTGCTGCTGCTGGTCGGGGTGTACGTGGTGGTGGCCGCCGCCGGCACCGCCGACATCGTGGCGCTGACCGGCGGCGCCGAGCTGTCCCGCACCACCCAGCTCGCCGCCTTCACCCTGCTCGCGCTGGCCTTCGCGGTGAAGAGTCCGCTGTGGCCGCTGCACTCGTGGCTGCCCGACGCGCACACCCAGGCACCCACGGTCGGCAGCGTGCTGCTCGCCGGGGTGCTGCTCAAGATGGGCACCTACGGTCTGATCCGGGTCGCCGTCGGCGTGGCCCCCGAGGGTGCCCGGTGGGCGGCACCCGTGCTCGGTGTGCTCGCCGTCGCCGCCATCCTGGTCGGCTCCCTGGTCTGCCTGGCCCAGACCGAGCTGAAACGCCTGATCGCCTACTCCAGCGTCGGACACATGGGGTTCGTTCTGCTCGGGGTCGCCACGCTCACCGCCACCGGCATCCAGGCGGCGCTGATCGGCAACGTCGCCCACGGCATCATCACGGGTCTGCTGTTCTTCCTGGCCGGGGCGATCAAGGACCGTACCCACACCGGCGCGTTGAGCGAGCTGTCCGGGCTGCGGGAGACCGCACCACGCCTGTCCGGGTTGCTCGCCTTCGCGGCGGTCGCCTCGCTGGGGCTGCCCGGGCTGGCCGGCTTCTGGGGCGAAGCGTTCGCCGTGGTCGCCGCCGTCGAGTCCGGTGGCGCGCTGTGGACCACGCTGGCGGTGCTGGCCGCGATCGGCGGGGCGCTCACGGCGGCGTACCTGCTGCGGCTGTTGCGGCGGGTGACCCACGGCGAGCCCACCCCGGCGGTCGCCGCGCTCAGCCCCGGGCTGGCCGGGGCCGAACTGGTCGCCTGGGCGCCGCTGGTGCTGCTCGCGCTGGCCGTCGGGCTGGCCCCGACGCTCGTGCTGGGCGTCGCCGAAGCCCCGGTCGAGGCCCTGGTGGGAGTGCTGCGATGACCGAGCGCAGCGAGCGAGTCATTCGGCTCAGTGCGGTGGTGCCTCATCGCGGCGCCGAACGTAGCGAGGTGGCGCGATGAGCGAGCCGAGTCTGGTGCAGGCCGTCGACCACGTGGCTCTGCTGCCGGCGTACCTGGCCGCCGGGACGGCGGTGCTGGTGCTGTTGGTGGACCTGCTGCTGGCCCGACCGCTGGCCACCGTGGTCACGGCGGCCAGCGGGGCGGTCGCCACCGCGGTCGGCGCGGCGGCGGTCGGTTCCGGGGCCGAACGACGTACCTTCTGCGTCGGCTCCGACTGCTCGTACGTCTTCGGCGGCCGGGCCGCCCTGGTCGCCGCGCTGGTGGCGCTGCTCGTCCTCGGGGTACTGGCGCTGTCCGGGCCGCTGCTGCGGGCCGGGAACACCCCGGTGGGGGAGTACTGCTTCCTGCTCGCCTGCTCGATGACCGGCGGCGTGGTGCTCGGCGCGGCCGGTGACCTGATCACCCTGATCGTGGCGGTGGAGGTGCTCACCCTGCCGCTGTACGTGCTGGTCGGGCTGCGCCGGGGCAGTCTGGCCAGTGCCGAGGCGGCGGTGACCTTCTTCGTGGTCAGTGTGGTCGCCACCACGCTGACCCTGCTCGGTGCCGCGCTGCTCTACGCGGTCACCGGCGGGCTGCACCTGGAACGGCTGGGTATCCTTCTCGCCGACGAGGCGCTGCTCGACCTGCCGTTGACCACCGTCGCGGTGACGCTTGTGGTGGCGGGACTGGCGTTCAAGGTGGCGGCGGTGCCGTTCCACGCCTGGGCGCCGGCCACCTACGACGGGGCGCCGCTGCCGGTGGCCGCGTACCTGTCGACCGCGTCGAAGCTCGGCGGGGTGATCGCCCTGCTGGCGGTGGTGCGGCACGCGCTGCCGCCCGAGGTGACCGGACCGGTGCTCGCAGTGGTCGCCGTGCTGACCATGACCGTCGGCAACCTGGTGGCGCTGCGTCAGCGGCGTACCGTGCGGTTGCTCGCCTGGTCCTCGGTGGCGCAGGCCGGCTACATCCTCGCCCCGCTCGGCGCGCTGGCGCTGACCGCCGACGCGGACACCCGCACCGCCGCGTACGCCGCCGCTCTGGCGTACGCCGTCTTCTTCGTGCTGTTGGAACTGGCCGCCTTCGCCGGTGTGGTGGCTCTGCGCCCGGCCGGCGCGGACGGTGGCAGCCTCGACGACCTGCGCGGTGCGGCCCGCCGGCACCCGTGGGTCGGTGCCGGGCTGGCGTTCGCGCTGATCGGCCTCGCCGGCCTGCCACCCGGACTGGCCGGACTCTTCGCCAAGGTGACTGTGGTCCGGTCGCTGCTCGGTGGCGGCGCGGGCTGGCTCGCCCTGGTGGTGGCGGTCAACGCGGTCATCGGCCTGGCCTACTACCTGCGCGCCGCCGCGCTGCTCTACGCCCCGGTCGGTGACGTCACGGCCCCCGTCGTCCGGCCGGCCCGCGCGGTGGCCGTGGCGCTGGCGGTGGCGACGGTGGTGGCCTTGGCCGTCGGTTTCGCGCCGCAGGTCGTGCTCGATCTCGCCGGAAGCTGAACCTGGGCTGTCAACGTGCCATTCCCGCAGGTGAACGTCGCTCAGGTAACTCTCAGTCATGAGACGGATGGTTGACGGGTACCAGTGTGTTGTACCGGTCAGCGGATCCAGGCATCCGTGCACCGAAGGAGTGATCGTGCACCACAACCGTCTGAAGACCGCCGCGCTGCTCGGCCTGCTCACCTCGCTGA
This sequence comes from Micromonospora sp. NPDC049891, assembly GCF_040660295.1. Taxonomy (NCBI): domain Bacteria; kingdom Bacillati; phylum Actinomycetota; class Actinomycetes; order Micromonosporales; family Micromonosporaceae; genus Micromonospora; species Micromonospora sp. NPDC049891. Next base: position 15,090 of record NZ_JBFAML010000048.1, on the reverse strand, counting down.
TCCTGGCGGTGGGCTACTGGTTCGGCGGCAGCGGCGGCCTGGTCATCGCCGTACTCGTGTCGCTGGTGATGAACGGCGTCACGTACTTCTACTCCGACAAGTTGGCACTCCGCTCGATGCGGGCGCAACCGGTGAGTGAGGCCCAGTTCCCCGAGCTCTACCACATGGTTCGGGAGTTGGCCGCCGAGGCCCGGCAGCCCATGCCCCGGCTCTACGTGAGCCCGACCGCCCAGCCCAACGCGTTCGCCACCGGGCGCAACCCGCAGAACGCGGCCGTCTGCGTCACCCAGGGCATCGTCGAACTGCTCGACTACCGCGAGCTGCGGGGCGTCATCGGCCACGAGCTGTCGCACGTCTACAACCGGGACATCCTCATCTCCAGCGTCGCCGCCGGCCTGGCCGGCATCATCACCATGCTGGCGAACCTCGCCCTGTTCATCCCGCTGGGCGGCAACAGCGACGAGGACGGCCCGAACCCGCTGGTCCTGTTGCTCACCATCATCCTGGGGCCGATCGCCGCCACCGTCATCCAACTGGCGATCAGCCGCAGCCGCGAGTTCCAGGCGGACGCCTCGGGTGCCGAACTCACCCGGGACCCGCTGGCGCTGGCCAGTGCCCTACGGAAGATCCACATGGGTGCCCAGCGGCGGCCGCTGCCGGCCGAGGGCCAGCTCACCAGCACCGCGCACCTCATGATCGCCAACCCGTTCCGGGGTGGCGGGGTGGCCGCCCTGTTCGCCACCCACCCGCCGATGGAGCAGCGTGTCGCCCGGCTCGAGCAACTGGCGACCCAGATGGGTCCGGTGCGCCACCAGCGCTGATCCGCCGGGGTCGGCGTCGACCACCTGGCGCGGTACCCGACCGCCGCCGGCCCGTCTGGTCCGGTGCGCGACCGGCGCCGGCCGAGCTGGTCTGCTGCGCTACCGCCGCTGCCCGATCGACACTTTCGCCGCCCGCGCCCGCCGTCCGGCGCGGGCGGCGTCGTCCCGGGCCGAAGGCGGCGCGAGTTGCGGTATGTCGGCCGCTCTGGGCCGCCCGATCGGGCAGATTGCGGCATCCCGGGAGCGGGGCGCAGCCGTGCGGCCACCGCACTCGACCCTCGCCGTCCGGCTCGCCGGCAGGGTGCCCGGCGTCCGGCGCCCGTCGTCCGGCGCCCGGCGTCGGGTGGGCGGGTGCCGGGTGAGCGCCGCCACAGGCCCGGACCGGCTCGTCGGTCGGGCGCGGGACGTTAGGGTCTAACCGAGTCTCGCTCATTACATCTCATGGAGGTCCGTTGTGGCTGGGCTGCGCCGGTATCTGGCTGTCTGGCAGATCCCGGGCGCACCGACCCTGCTGATCACCGGCATCATCGGACGCCTCGGGATCGGCATGACGCCGCTGGCGCTGCTGCTGGTCGTCGAGGGGGTGACCGGACGCTACTCGTTGGCGGCCGTGGCTGGCGGCTGCTACGCCCTCTTCGGCGCGGCCCTGAGCCCGGTGGCCGGCCGGATCGCCGACCGGATCGGTCCCACCCCGGTGCTGCTCGGCACCGCGATCGCCCACCCCCTCGCCCTGATCGGGCTGCTCTGGGCGGCCCGCGCCGACGCCGTTCCCTTTGCGCTGGTCCTGATCGCCTCGGCGGTGGCCGGTGGGACGTTCCCGCCGATGACCGCCGCGATCCGGGGCGCCTGGAACGATCTGACCAGCTTCGACTCCGGCCGGTACCACCTGCGCAACACCGCGCTCGCCGCCGAAACCACCCTGTTCGAGATCGTCTTCGTGCTCGGCCCGTTGCTGGTGGCCGGGTTCGTGCTGGTCGCCGACGCCGGCGCGGCGCTCATCGGTGCCGCGGTGGTGACCCTGATCGGCACCCTGTCGGTGGCGCTCGGTCAGGCCATGCGCGGCTGGCGCCCGCACTCCCGGGAACACCACGCCCGTGGCCTCGGCCCGCTACGGGTCGCCGGCTTCCCGGCGCTGCTGCTCTGCGTGGCCAGCATCGGCATCGCCTTCGGGGCGGCCGGGGTGACAGTACCGGCGTTCGCCACCCGCTACAGCCCGGACGACCCGAACAGCCTCGCCGGCGTGCTGCTGGCCGTGTGGGGGGTCGGCAGCGCCATCGGCGGGTTCTGGTTCGGCGTCCGCCGGCCGGCACGCAACATGACCCGCCTGTTCGCCTGGCTGCTCGCCGGGCTCGCCGGCAGCTTCGCCGTCTTCGCCGTGATGCCCACGCCGGTCGCGCTGGGTGCCGCCCTGCTGGTCGGTGGAGCCGTCATCGCTCCCGCGCTGACCCTGGAGAACACCCTGGTCGGGCGGATCTCGCCAACCGGCATGCTGAACGAGGCGTACACCTGGGTGGTGACCATGTCGGTCGGTGCGAGCGCGGTCGGCGGCGCGGTTTCCGGTCTGATCGTCGACCATGCCGGCGGCGTGCCCTGGGCCTTCCTGTTCGCCGGGGCGGCGGTCGCCGTCGGGGCGGCGGTCGCCGCGCTACCCGCCGGCCCCATCGCCCGCGCGGAGGCCACCGCCGTGCGGACCGAGCAGCCCGCCGCGGCCTGACCCGACTCATCGTGGGTACGACGGCCAGATGTTCCTCTTCTTCTCCAACCGGATCGGCTGCCTGGGCTCGGTTCTGGTCAGCGCGATCCTGACGGTGGTTCTGCTCCTGATCTTCACCCGTTGATCGGGCGCCCGAAGACGTGCTCCGCGCGGTGGACCCGCCCGAGACGACGCTGGTGACCTGGCGGCGGTCCTCCGGGACCAACTCGGGCCCGGCGCGGCTGCTCCTCGTCCTGCTCGACGCGCTGAACCGCGGCGAGCTCATCCGACGGTCGGGGCCGGCCCGGCCGGCGGCGGAAAGCCGGTTTCCCCGGCCGGCGGTGGGCGGTAGCCTCGCGCGCCGAGGAGGCGAGCATGCAACTGACCGTGCTGGGCCCGACCCACCCGGCCGTCGTGGCGAGCTGGGCTACCTCTCCGGAGGAGAGTCGCCGCTGGTGCTCACGCGACCGGGTGACATCGGAGGACGTCACGCGCTGGGGCGCCGAGCCCGACGTGCTCGCGTACCTCGCGCTCGTCGACGGAGAACCGGTCGGGTACGGCGAGCTGTGGCTCGACGAGGACGAGGCCGAGGTGGAGTTGGCCCGCCTGATCGTGGCCCCGGCGCACCGTGGCCGGGGCGTGGGCCGCCGGATGGTCACCCTGCTCACCACCCTGGCCCGGGAGCATCAGCCGGCGGTGCTGATGCGGTCGCACCCCGACAACACTCCGGCCCTGCGGTGCTACACCGCCGCCGGCTTCGAACCGGTGCCGTCGGAGCAGGCGGATGAGTGGAACCAGGCCCAACCCGTGCCGTACGTCTGGCTGCGACACCGGCCCGACGACTGAACCACGAGCGAAGTCGGCGGAGGTGGCCGGCTCAGCGGTAGTTGGTGAACTGGAGGGCCACGCCGAAGTCCTCGGCCTTCAGCAGCGCGATGACCGCCTGAAGGTCGTCCCGCTTCTTGCCGGTGACGCGCAACTGGTCACCCTGGATCTGGGCCTGGACGCCCTTGGGGCCCTCGTCGCGGATCTTCTTGCTGATCGCCTTCGCCTTGTCCTGGTCGATGCCCTGGATCACCTTGGCGTCGATCTTGAAGATCTTGCCCGAGGGGCGCGGGTCGCCCGCGTCCAGCGACTTCAGCGAGATGTTCCGCTTGATCAGCTTCTCCTTGAACACCTCCAGCGCGGCCCGGACCCGCTCCTCGGTCTCCGCCTGGAGGCTGATCGCCTCCTCGCCGGACCAGGAGATCGCGGCCCCGGTGCCCCGAAAGTCGAACCGCGTCCCGAGCTCCTTCTCCGCCTGCCGGAGGGCGTTGTCGACCTCCTGGCGATCGACCTTGCTCACGATGTCGAACGACGGGTTCGCTGCCATACTCATGCTCCTGCTGTCGGGCTGGTTTGTGATCCTTTGGCCCTGGTTGCCCAGGGGTGCGACTCCCTGACGGTACCCGGTTGCGGCAGCAGCGGGTGGAGCCGCTATCCTTGCTTCCGCCGCCGCGCCACGGTGCGGTGGTACGCCCTGGCGGGTTGCCCGAGCGGCCAATGGGAGCGGACTGTAAATCCGTCGCGAAAGCTACAGAGGTTCGAATCCTCTACCCGCCACCAGGTGCGACAACGGCCCCTGACCAGCAGAGATGCTGATCGGGGGCCGTTGTCGTTCAGCTAGCTCGGTCGGGCCGAGGTCACCGGGCCGAGCAGACATTCGAAAGCCCGCCAAACGACTCGCAGGACGTGTGGTCGACACCGGCGGACGAAGATCCATTCGATGTTCCTCTATGCCCGGCGGGCAGTGGAATGGTCCTCTTCTCCGCCGAGGTGCGGGCCGCGCTTCGGCCCCTGCGGTGACACATCGTCGCGGCGGTTTGCGCCGAGCCCTCGGCCACGGGTGCCGGTTGGTCGACATACGTCCCTGTTGCCGTCGGTGTCGGGTGTCCGCCAACTTCGTGACTGGTTGACCGTTGACCAGTGGCCGTGTAGCGGCAAGAGTGGATAGGGCGGCGTTCAGGCGGCTCACCGGTTCGCGAGTTCCGACCGGTAATCCCTGATCGCGAGGCTTGTCGTTTTGTGCATCCACCGAGGGGTGGCTGTGACGTGAGTGGCCCTGGGATCAGCCGACGACGGCAAGATCGCACGTACGGGGGCTGGGGCATGCCCGATCGTCCGCTTTCCCGGCTGCTCGGGCTGTGGCACGATCGGCGTGCCCGTCGCTACACCCCCCGCAGGCAGGAGTACTCCCGATGTCTCGTCGAAGGAGTGATCGTGTGCTTGCCGCAATCGCGGCAACCACCATGCTCGCTGCGGTGAGTGCCGCCCTGGTCGGATTCGGCGATGTGCAGCTCATCGGCATCGAGTGGGGCAACGCACCGCTCACCGCCAACGGGATCGAATGGGGCGCTCCCGCACCTGGCGACGCGGTCGCGTCAATCGCACGCTGACCAGTAGGCACTCGGCGAACCTGTGAGGGGGCCCTCGCGTGCCGGTTAGAGGGGCACCACGCCGCCCTATCGCGTCCGCCTGGCTGATCACCGCACCCCTCGCGGCGTTGGCCGTGGCCAGCACCGCAATCCTGGTCTTCTCCGCCGACTTCGGTGAGCGGGATCTGTTCCTGGCGGCGCTCCTACTGGTGGTCATGGTCGTCGCGGGCGTGCCGACCTTGAGCTTCGTCGTACGCCGGCAGGCCGTTGTCGTCACCCTCACCGAGATACCGCTGGTCCTCGCGTTCTACAGCCTCAGCCCGCTGCTGGTCGTGATGATCGCTACCGTCGCAGCGATCATCACGCAGGCGTACCGCCGCTACCCGCCACCGAAGCTCTGGTTCAACGTGGCGAGGGACGCCGCCGGCGTCTCGGTCGCAGGGCTGGTCGTGGCCGCGGCTCTGCCGTTCGACGGAGTCGGCCCTGGCACCTGGGCGGTCCTGTTCGTCGCCATCACGGCGAACAGCCTGATCAGCCTGGCTGCGGTGGTTGGTGTGATCACCCTGCTGCAGGGCTGGCAGGGCTCCCGGGAGACGGCGGGTACGGCCGTCCAGGTCTTCCTCACCGCCGCGCTCAATCTCGCGGTCGGCCTGCTGATCCTCATCACCCTGGCCAGCACCCTGTGGTCGATCCTGCTGCTGGGGGCGATCACCATCGCGGGCGCCCTGCTCTACCGGTCCTACTCGCGCTTCCTTCGGCAGCACCGCACGCTCGGCGACATGTACGAACTGACCCGGGCGATGGCCAGTGCCGGTGCGGAGGGGAGCCTCGCCGACATCCTGCTGGGCCGGATCCGGGCGCTGATGCAGGCCGAGTACGCCACGCTGTGGTTGCCGGCCCAGGGCCGCCACCCGGAGGTGTTGCTCACTGCCCGGTTGGACGACCAGGGTCTGCTGGACGTGGCGCAGACCCCCGCGCTGATCCGGCAGCGCACGCTGGAATCCGGCCAGACGCTGGCGTCCGGGCGGCTGCTCGGTGGTGACCTGGAACTACGACGTGAACTGGCCCGTCGGCAGGTCAAGGACGTCATCGCCGTACCGCTGCGCTCCGGGCAGGTGGTCATCGGCACGATCGAGGTGGTGAACCGCCTCAGCGACGTGGGGAACTTCGCCCCGGCCGACGTTCCCGTCTTCGAGACGGTCGCCGCGCACGCCGCCGTCGCGCTGGAGAATTCCCGCCTGGTCGACCGGCTGCGGCACGACGCGTACCACGATGCGCTCACGAAACTGCCCAACCGTCGCCGCATCCTCGGTGCCCTGGCCGAAGCGGTCCGGATCCGGGCTCCGGGTGAGGTGGTCGCGCTGCTGCTCTTCGACGTCGACCGGCTGCGCCAGGTGAACGAGGCGCTCGGCCACGCCGCGGGGGACAAGGTCCTGGTCGAGGTCGCCGACCGGCTACGTGGCTGCGTGCCGTCGGCCGCGCTGGTCGGGCGGGCCGGTGGCGACGAGTTCCTGGTGACCCTGCGGCTGGAGAGCGCCGAGGCGGCAGTGGAGCTCGCCGGCCAGTTGCGGGAACAGATCCGCGACGAGATGGTCTTCGACTCGCTCACGCTGGACGTGGACACCGCGGTCGGGGTGGTCGTACACCCGGATCACGGCGACGCCCCGGCGACGCTGCTGCAACGGGTGGACGTGGCCGCGACGGCGGCCAAGGCGGTTCCGGGCAGCGTGCAGCTGTACACGCCGGCGTTGGAGTCGCGGTCGCTGCACCGGCTGGGCCTCGCCGGGGACCTGCGCAACGCTCTCGACAACGGCGAGCTGGAGGTCTACTACCAGCCCAAGGTGACGCTGCGGGACCGGCGGCTCATCGGGGTCGAGTGCCTGGCCCGTTGGGAGCATCCGACGCACGGCTCGGTCACTCCGGCGGACTTCGTCGCCGTGGCCGAGCACACCGGCCAGCTCGGACGGCTCACCGAATTCGTGCTTCGGGAGGGGCTGCGGCACAGCCGGGACTGGGCGCACGGCGGCCAGTCCCTCGCCGTCGCGGTCAACCTCTCCGCGCGTACGCTCACCGACCAGCACTTCCCCGAGCAGGTTCGGGAACTGCTCGAGGAGTACGGCGTCCCGGCGCAGCTGCTGACCCTGGAGATTCCGGAGGCCGGCGTGCTGGACGGCACCGAGCGTCCGATCCCGACTCTGCGCCGGCTGCGGGACCTGGGCGTACGGCTCTCGGTGGACGACTTCGGCACCGGTAGCTCCTCGCTGGCCCACCTGCGCCGCCTGCCGGTGCACGAGGTGAAGGTCGATCACTCCTTCGTCCAGGGCATGGCCACCGATCCGGGTGACCTGGCGATCGTCAACGCCGTGGTCACCCTCTCCCAGCAGTTCGGGCTCACAGTGGTGGCCGAGGGGGTGGAGAGCGAGCTGACCCTGGAGCTGCTCCAGGACATCGGGTGCGAGGTCGGCCAGGGTTTCCTGTTCAGCCGCCCGCTGCCGTTCGAGCGTCTGGAGGCGTGGTTCGGCGCTCAGATCGACCCGGAGTCGATCTCCAGCAGCGAGCTTCCGAGGCTCCGCGTGGTGCCCTGAGCTGGGCGTACGGCGTCCCTGGGGATCCGATTTCACCAGCAGGGTGGGGCCGTGTACTCTTACCTCTGCGCGGGCACCGAGTGATCGCGCAGGCCCCCTTAGCTCAGTCGGCAGAGCGTCTCCATGGTAAGGAGAAGGTCTACGGTTCGATTCCGTAAGGGGGCTCAGAGGGTCCGGCTGGGCCCACCGCGGCGGTGTAGCTCAGATGGCAGAGCAAGCGGCTCATAATCGCTGTGTCGCCGGTTCAAGTCCGGCCACCGCTACTCTCGTCCGCCCCGGAGGATCTCCGGTGGTCGGTGGGACGGGCGCCACAGGCGCCCGCTTTGCGTGTCCGACCAGGTGGCGCGTAGTCTTTAGCGCCGTAGTTGTATCCGTTAGCGAGGAAGGCACTCCGCCGTGGCGAAGGCGACCGATGTCCGGCCGAAGATCACTTTGGCGTGTGTGGAGTGCAAGGAGCGCAACTACATCACGCGCAAGAACCGTCGTAACGACCCGGACCGCATCGAGCTGAAGAAGTTCTGCCCCCGGGACGGGCGGCACACCCTGCACCGCGAGACGCGCTGAACCCGGCCGGGCCGATGCCCGGCTCCGCACGTGTCACGATCGCCGGTCCGGACGGACGGCGCGGCCTGAGCCGTCGCCGACCGCTCGGATCGGCGTTCGCGCTTTGCGTGTAGGTTCGCGGCATGCCCCTGGACCAGTCCTTCGTCGGCCGGACCTATCCGCCGACCGCCCCCTATCAGGTGGGCCGCGAGAAGATCCGTGAGTTCGCGACGGCGATCGGCGCCACCGATCCCGCCCACCACGACCCGGAGGCCGCCCGCGCGCTGGGCCACCCGGACGTGGTCGCGCCGCCGACGTTTCCGGTTGTGATCACCATGGCCGCCAGTCGTCAGCTGATCGAGGACCCGGCGCTCGGTATCGACTACAGCCGGGTGGTCCACGGCGACCAGCGGTTCGCGTACACCCGGCCGGTGGTGGCCGGCGACGAGCTGGTCTGTGTCAACACCGTGGAGGACATCACCAGCCGTGGCGGTCACGAGTTCCTGACCACCCGGACCGACGTCAGCACGACCGCCGGCGAGTCGGTGGTCGCGGTCTGGTCCAAGCTCGTCGTACGCGGGGAGGCCTGACGTGGAACTGCCCACCCAGACGTTCCGGGTGACCCGGGCGGACCTGGTCCACTACGCCGGGGCCTCGGGCGACTTCAACCCGATCCACTGGAGTGACCGGTTCGCCACCAAGGTGGGCCTGCCCGGGGTGATCGCCCACGGCATGTTCACCATGGCGCTCGTCGGTCGGGCGGTCACCACCTGGGCCGGCTCGCCCGACGCGGTGGTCGACTTCGGCGTGCGGTTCACCCGCCCGGTGGTGGTCCCCGACGACGACGCCGGCACCGAGATCGTGGTGACCGCTGTGGTCCGGGAAGTGACCGAGGCGGGTCTGACCAGGCTGGACGTGACCGCCACCTGCCACGGTGAGAAGGTGCTGTCGCAGGCGCGGGCCACCGTGCGCCGGGCCGGCTGACCGGCACCGGGCGGCGCGTCGGGTAGACCGGTTGGGAAAGTCGGGTCGGTACCCGTACACTGGTCCGCCGTGGGGCAAGTGACCCCTGCCTGGTCGTGTGACCGGGTGGGGCGAGCGTTGCCGCACAGGGGTGTAGCTCAATTGGCAGAGCAGCGGTCTCCAAAACCGCAGGCTGCAGGTTCAAGTCCTGTCACCCCTGCGCCTCAGGCCTGACCGTTCCGTGGGTCGCGCCGCCTTCTGGTGGCGTCCGGCCCGTGGTGGTGGCATCGGCGGGGAGGTTCCGAGGCATCGGGCCCACCCGGTTGATCCGCCGGCCGCGGCCCGTCCCGGGACGGTTGGTCCGGCCGGCGTGACCAAACGCCGCGCACGCGCACCGCGTGCGACACCGACATCCCGCGACGGAGGGCGAAGTGGCCGACAACAAGCGGCGCGGCGAGGACGCCGACGACGAGCGCCTGAACGACGAGGTCGTCAACGAAAGCGCCGAGGACGACGCCACCGACGCGGACGAGCCGGTTTCGCGGGGTGGCACCGCCACCCGCTCGCGGGCCGTGGCGGACTCCGCCGACGGCCGCAAGACGCGTACCGACGCCGACAAGGTGGGCCTGTTCGGCCGCATCGCGCGTTTCATCCGCGAGGTCGTGGCCGAACTGCGTAAGGTCATCTGGCCGACCCGCAAGGAACTGCTGACCTACACGGCGGTGGTGATCGCGTTCGTCGCGGTGATGCTGACGATCGTGGCCGTCCTCGACTACGGCTTCGCCAAGGGCGTGTTGTGGGTCTTCGGCAACCCCAGCTGACCGGCTGACACGTGCGATAGTGACGGAAGTGAGCAAGCGTGCCTGAGTACGACGAGACCGCCGAGACCCCGGACGAGCAGTCCACGGTGGCGACGGCGGCTGGTGACGAGTCGGTCGAGGCCGCCAACGAGCCGGAGTTCGCCATGACCGAGCCCGCTCCCGAGGAGGACTTCGACCCGGTCGCGGAGCTGCGGCAGAAGCTGCGCTACGCGCCGGGCGACTGGTACGTGGTGCACTCGTACGCCGGTTACGAGAACAAGGTCAAGACCAACCTCGAGACCCGGATCACGTCCCTCGACATGGAGGACTACATCTACCAGGTCGAGGTGCCGACCCGGGAAGAGGTCGAGGTCAAGAACGGCAAGCGTTCCCAGGTGCAGGCCAAGGTCTTCCCCGGCTACATCCTCGTCCGGATGGAGCTGACCGCGGAGTCCTACTCCTGTGTTCGGAACACTCCCGGGGTCACCGGCTTCGTCGGCGCCACGGACCGGGCCGACCGCCCGGCACCGCTGAGCCTCGACGAGGTGCTCAAGTGGCTGGCGCCGGCCGTCGAGACCGAGCAGAAGAAGGCCAAGCCGGAGGTCAAGGTCCTCGACTTCGAGGTCGGCGACTCGGTCACGGTCACCGACGGTGCCTTCGCCTCGCTGCCGGCCACGATCAGCGAGATCAACGCCGACCAGCAGAAGCTGAAGGTGCTGGTGTCGATCTTCGGCCGGGAGACGCCGGTGGAGCTGAACTTCAACCAGGTCGCCAAGATCTGATTCGTCGGCTGCCGGCGGCGGGCAACCGCCGCCGGTCGTCGTTCGTCCGGTTCACCCGCCCGGGTCAACCTCCGTGGCTGCCGGGATCCAGGTCTGCGCTACCCTAGAACGTCGCCGCCGTCGCATGCGCGCTGACCGTGCGCGCCCCGACGGCGGTGTCGTGTGAACCTTTCCCAGTTCCAAGCCCCAGGAAGAGACATGCCTCCGAAGAAGAAGCTCGTCAAGACGTTCACGCTTCAGCTGCCGGCGGGCCAGGCCACTCCGGCACCGCCGGTTGGTCCCGCGCTCGGTCAGCACGGCGTGAACATCATGGAGTTCTGCAAGTCGTACAACGCGCAGACCGAGTCGCAGCGGGGCGACATCGTCCCCGCCGAGATCAGCGTGTACGAGGATCGCTCCTTCACCTTCGTGCTGAAGACCCCGCCCGCCGCCCGGCTGCTGATCAAGGCCGCCGGTGTGCAGAAGGGCTCGGGCGTCCCGCACACGCAGAAGGTCGGTTCGGTGACCCGCGCCCAGCTGCGGGAGATCGCCGAGAAGAAGATGGCCGACCTCAACGCCAACGACCTCGACCAGGCTGAGAAGATCATCGCCGGCACCGCCCGGTCGATGGGCCTGAACGTCACCGACTGACGTCGGCCACCACCGACCCGTACGGATCGTGGGAGGGCGCGCGAGCACCGCGGCCCGCCAGAGACCACAGGAGCAGACAGAACATGCAGCGCAGCAAGAGCTACCGCAAGGCCGCCGAGGCCATCGACCGGTCGAAGCTCTACACCCCCGTCGAGGCCGTCAAGCTGGCCAAGGAGAGCACCGCCGTCAAGTTCGACGCCACGGTCGAGGTCGCGATGCGCCTCGGCGTCGACCCCCGCAAGGCGGACCAGATGGTCCGCGGCACGGTCAACCTGCCGCACGGCACCGGTAAGACCGCCCGCGTGATCGTCTTCGCCGCCGGCGCGAAGGCCGAGGAGGCCGTCGCCGCCGGTGCCGACGAGGTTGGCACCGACGAGCTGGTCGCCCGGATCCAGGGTGGCTGGCTGGACTTCGACGCGGCGATCGCCACGCCCGACCAGATGGCCAAGATCGGCCGGATCGCGCGGATCCTGGGCCCGCGCGGTCTGATGCCGAACCCGAAGACCGGCACGGTGACCATGGACGTCACCAAGGCCGTCTCGGACATCAAGGGCGGCAAGATCACCTTCCGGGTGGACAAGCACTCGAACCTGCACCTGATCATCGGAAAGGCCTCGTTCTCCGAGGCCCAGCTGGTCGACAACTACGCGGCCGTCCTCGACGAGGTGCTGCGCGCCAAGCCGTCGGCCGCGAAGGGCAAGTACCTCAAGAAGGTCACCCTCACCACCACGATGGGGCCGGGCGTACCGGTCGACCCGAACGTGGTGAAGAACCTGCAGGAGGGCTCGGCCGACAGCTGAGCACGACGCACCGACGCGGCCCCGCCACTCGTGGCGGGGCCGCGTTCGTCTGTCCGGTGTGGCAGGCTCGCGGCATGTGGCTGGAGGACGTCGGGCTGCGGTACAACCGGCGCGGGCCGTGGGTGCTGCGGCAGGTGACGGTACGCGTCGCGGCGGGCGAGGCGGTGGTGGTGCTCGGCCGCAACGGTGCCGGCAAGTCGACCCTGCTCCAGCTCGCGGCCGGAGTGCTGCGGCCGTCCCGGGGCCGGGTGCTCGACCGGCCGTCGGTGGTGGGCTGGGTGCCGGAGCGTTTTCCGGCCGACCAGCCGTTCACCGTCGACGGTTACCTCACCTCGATGGCCCGGGTCGCCGGGCTGTCCCCGGGCGAGGCGGACCGGACGGTGCGGCGCTGGCTCGACCGGCTGGGGCTCGGTCCGTTCCGCACGGCCCGGCTTTCCCAGCTGTCGAAGGGCACCGCCCAGAAGGTCGGTCTGGCCCAGGCCCTGCTGCGTCCGCCCGGCCTGCTCGTCCTCGACGAGCCCTGGGAGGGCCTGGATGCCGCAGCGCGCGAGCTGGTCCCGCAACTTGTCGACGAGGTGCTGACCGACGGCGGATCGGTGCTGGTCAGCGACCACCGCGGGGAGACGGTCCGGCTGCCCGGCGCGCGGGAGTGGACGGTGGCCGACGCGGCAGTGGTCGAGCGGGCCCCGTCGGACGAGGCGGCGGTCGCGGTGGTCGAGCTGGAGGTCCCGGTCGGGCAGTTGCCGGCCACCGTCGCCCGCCTGCGCGCCGAGGGCCACCACGTCCTGCGGGTACGCGGCCAGGGCGCACCACCCGAGGCCACCCGGCCGGGGGCGGGACCGCCGTCCGAGGTGGCCCGGTGACCGCCCTGGTCCGGTTCCGGCTGGCCGGCTTCCTGCGTACCGGACGGGCGCTGGCACCGGTCCTGGCCGGCCTGCTCACCCTCGGCATCCTGTACGGCGGCGGTCGGGCCCAGCCCGCCGAGGCCTATGGCGTGTCGGCCGTGGTGCTCTTTCCCGTGCTGGCCTGGCAGACCAAGATCCTGCTGGACGTGGAGCCGGACGTGCAGCGCCGGCTGGCCCTGGTCGCGGTGGGCCCGGCGCGGGAGCAGGCGGCCGGCCTGGCCGCCGCGGCGGTGGCCGGCCTCGGTCTGGTGATGATCGCCCTGGTCTTCCCCTGGCTGGTCGGTGGGGTGACCGGTCCGAGCCTGCCCGGTGAGCGGTCGGTCCCCGCAGGTGTGACGCTCGGTCTCTGGGCGCATCTGCTCGCCCTGCCGGCGGCCGTGGCCCTGGGCGCGCTGGCCAGCCGGGTGATCACCCGCAGCGCCGGATACGGTGTGGCGGTGCTCACCCTCGGCGCGGTCGGCGCACTGGTGTTCGGCTTCTCGAAGTCGATAGCACCGTGGCTGGCGCCGCCGCTGCTACCCACCGCCAGGGCGCTTGTCGGACCGCTGCCCTGGTCGACCGCGCTGCTGCTGACGGGGTGGGCGCTGGCCTGGGCGGCGGTGGTGCTGACCGGCTACGCCCGGGCCCGCTCCCGGCGCGCCTAGGGCCGAGCCGCGCCGCGACTTCGCGACGTTCCTGGCTCCGCCGCGGCGATCGGCCGGCAGGTGGCGGCCGTCGCCGGCCGCGCGCACCGGGGGCGATTTGGCGGTCACCACAGGTGTCGCGTAGCCTGATGGGCGAAGTTCCACCCAGAGACCGCTGGTCACCGTGCCTAGGCACGGTCGAAGGTCCCGCGAAGACGGGCGACCCGCGCAGGGCGGTAAGCGACATCGGCAGCATCCTGTGGTCCGCCGACCACCTGATTGCGCCGTCCTCGCCCCGTGCGCCCTGCGCCGGGGCTTTTCTGTTGCCGCGTTACCTCCGCCCCGTCACAGGCGCTCGCCTGTGACGGTGACCAGCCTCGAGCAACGAGAGAGGAGGGACATGGCGGACAAGCCGATCCGGGCCGACAAGGCCACGGCCGTCGCAGAGCTGACCGAGAGCTTCCGGAGCGCGGGTGCCACCGTGCTGACCGAGTACCGCGGTCTGACGGTTTCCCAGCTCACCCAGCTGCGGCGCTCGCTCGGCAAGGAGACCAGCTACACGGTCGCCAAGAACACGCTGGCCAAGCGTGCCGCGGCGGACGCGGGCATCTCCGGCCTCGACGAGCTGTTCACCGGTCCTACCGCGCTGACTTTCGTTTCGGGCGACGTCGTCGAGGCGGCGAAGGGCCTTCGCGACTTCGCGAAGGCCAACCCGAAGCTCGTCATCAAGGGCGGCGTCTTCGAGGGCAAGGCCATTTCCGCGGCCGAGGTCACGAAGCTCGCCGACCTGGAGTCCCGCGAGGTGCTGCTGGCCAAGCTGGCCGGCGCGATGAAGGGCAACCTGAGCAAGGCCGCGGCCCTGTTCCAGGCCCCGCTGTCGAAGACCGCCCGCCTGGCGGCCGCCCTGCAGGACAAGCGCGAGAAGGAAGGCGCCGAGGCGGCCTGAGACCGCGCCGGCGCACCACGTTCTTAGTATGAACCATTAGGAAAGGACGCCAGACATGGCGAAGCTCAGCACCGACGAGCTGCTCGACGCGTTCAAGGAGATGACGCTGATCGAGCTCTCCGAGTTCGTGAAGCAGTTCGAGGAGACCTTCGAGGTCACCGCCGCCGCTCCGGCCGCGATGATGATGGCCGGCCCGGCTGCCGGTGGCGCCGCCGCCGAGGCCGAGCCGGAGAAGGACGAGTTCGACGTCATCCTTGACGCCGACGGTGGCAAGAAGATCCAGGTCATCAAGGTCGTGCGCGAGCTGACCGGCCTGGGCCTCAAGGAGGCCAAGGACCTGGTCGAGGCCGCCCCGAAGCCGGTCCTGGAGAAGGTCAACAAGGAGGCCGCGGACAAGGCCAAGGCCAAGCTCGAGGGCGAGGGCGCCAAGGTCACCCTCAAGTGACCTGAGCACCACCTGGCCGTCCCGGCTCGGCTGAGCCGGGACACACCACCTTCGGCGAGGTGCGGGCGGCGAGCCAGTACATGATCCCGGTGGGGATGAAGAAGAGCTGGAAGGCGGCCAGCCCGACGGCGTAGTTCAGC
>NZ_JBFAML010000047.1:0-24262 GCF_040660295.1 Micromonospora sp. NPDC049891 | reverse complement strand
AGCTCAGCCATCGCGGGCGCGGCCCGCCGTGGGCTGGCCGACAAGCAGGTCCGGTACGCCCGCCGCATCGGCTGGTACGCGATCGTCCGGGCCCGGCGGCCGAAGCACATCGTGGAGACCGGTGTCGACAAGGGGCTCGGCAGTTGCGTGCTGGCCGCCGCGCTGCTGCGCAACGCCGCCGAGGGGCACCCCGGGCGGGTGAGTTCCATCGACATCAACCCCGAGGCCGGCTACCTCGCCCGCACCGCGCCGTGGTCGGAGGTGATCGACCTGGTCATCGGTGATTCGGTCGAGTCGATAAACGCGCTGGACCGGCCGGTGGACCTGTTCCTGCACGACAGCGACCACAGCCGGGCCTACGAGCGGCGCGAGTTCGCCGCCGTCGAGCCGAAACTGGCCCCGGGCGCGATGCTGCTCACCGACAACGTCACCCACACAAACGTGCTGGCCGAGCACGCCGAGCGCACCGGGCGTCGGTTCCTCGCCTACCGGGAGACCCCGGCGAACCACTGGTACCCGGGGGACGGCATCGGCGTGGCATGGTGACCGGGTGCGGCTGAGCGGGATCACCACCTATCCGGTAAAGGGTTGTCACGGCCTGGTGCACGACGAGGCCGACGTACGACAGTGGGGCCTGGAGGAGGACCGACGCTGGATGCTCGTCGACGCCGAGGGGATCGGCGTCACCCAGCGGGAGGTCACGTCGCTGGTCCGGGTGCACGCCCGGCCCGGCCCCGGCGGGCTGCTGCTGCGCGCCGACGGCCACCCCGACCTGGTGGTGCCCGAGCCGACCGACGTCACGCCGGTACCGGTGCGGACGTTCCGTCGGCGGGTGCTGAAGGTCGACGCGCTGCCGGCCGGTCCGGCCGCCGACGCCTGGTTCGGCGCGGTGCTCGACCGGCCGGTCCGGTTGGTCCGGCTGGCCCGGCCGACCCGGCACATCCGGCGGGAGGACAAGGAGTACGACCCCGGTGACCAGGTCAGCTTCGCCGACGCGTACCCGGTGCTGTTGACCAGCACGGCGTCGCTTGCCGCCCTCGGCGACTGGCTCGTCGCGGGCGGCGGGCAGCCGGTGCCGATGAGCCGCTTCCGGCCCAACCTGGTGGTCGACGGCGCCCCGGCCTGGGCGGAGGACGACTGGGTCGGGCGCGGCCTGCGCATCGGCGGCGTCCGTTTCCGCGCCGCCGGCCCGTCGGCCCGCTGCCTGGTCGTCACCACCGACCAGGAGACCGGGGTACGGGGTCGCGAGCCGCTGCGCACCCTCGCCCGGCACCGCAACATCGGCCGCAAGCTCCTGTTCGGACTCAACCTGGTGCCGCTGGAGGCGGGCCGGGTGAAGCTCGGCGACCCGGTGGAACTGGCCGACTGACCGGATGGACACGGCTCGGCGACGACAGACGGACATCTCTTGCCGCTGGACGGCCGACGGATCGATGATGGCCGAAGGGGACCTCGACCGAGGAGTCTGAGATGTCGGTGATCCATCACCCCCGGGTGGCGTGGGACGCGGCCCGGACGCTTGTCGGGGCGGTACCCGACGACGAGCGCTTCACCAGAATCGCCGGTGAGGTGGAACGCGTGCTGGGCGTGGAGTTCGCCCGGTCGCTGCGCGAGACACGGGACCGGCTGCGCTCGGCTCCCGAGGACGGCCGCGACCTGGTCGAGGCCGGCGTGTGGCGGGTCCGGATCGAGGACGCGCTGCGCAGCCACCCGGACGCCGTCGAGCCGCTGCGCCGGCTGACCACCGCCGGGCAGCCGAGAAGCGCGTCTTAGCTTTCGCTTAGCTCGCTTGTCCGGGCGGTCGGCGCTCGGGCAGCATGTCTGCACGTGACCGACGGAACCGACGGCCCCGCCGACCAGACCCCGGCTCAGCGTTCCCCGCTGCGTCGTTGGCTGGCTGGCGGGGCCGTCGCCACACTCGCCACTGTCGTCGGGCTCAGCCTCGCCCTCCGGTCCGGTGCCGCGCCCGCCTGCGCCGCACCGGCCCCTCCGGGCGTCGCACCGCCGGCTGTAGGTGCGTTGCTCGCCCCGCCCGCCGCCGGCACCCTCCACAAGGGAAAGGCGACCTTCTACGACTCGAAGGGCGCGGGCGGAAACTGCTCCTACCCCGCCGCCCCGGCCGACAGGCGTTACGTCGCACTCGGTCCCGCCGAGTACGCCGACGGTGCCGCCTGCGGTGGGTACCTCGACGTGACCGGGCCGAAGGGCACGGTGCGGGTCATGGTGATGGACCAGTGTCCCGAGTGCGCGCCCGGCCACATCGACCTGTCCCAGGAGGCCTTCGCCCGCATCGCCGACCCGGTGCAGGGCATCGTCAACGTCAGCTACCGCCTGGTCGTCGACCCGCCGTTGTCCGGCCCGCTCACCTTCCGGATCAAGGAGGGCGCGTCGCAGTGGTGGTTCGCGGTGCTGGTCGCCAACCACGGCAACCCGCTGCGCTCGGTCGAGGTGCGTCAGGGCAGCTCGGGCCAGTGGCGGTCGGCCGCTCGGGAAAGCTACAACTACTGGCTGATCGACTCTGGTGCCGGGCCCGGCCCGTACCAGATCCGGGTCACCGACACCCGGGGCCACCGGGTCACCGCCACCGGCATCCGGATGGCACCCGGCCAGGTGCAGCGCAGCTCCGTCCGGATGTACGGGGGCGGCTCCAGCGGCTCGGTCACCTCCACCGGCACACCGTCGGCGCGTCCGAAGCCGTCGGCAAGCGCGTCGACCCGTGCCTCAGCCCGACCGACGCCGTCGGTCGCGGTGACGGTCGACGCGACCGCGTCGGTCGCGCCGACCGCCGCCGACGCGCTCGCACAGGCGCCGCTCGCCGAGCCGTCACCCCGCTGCGGCTGACCGAGCCTCGACCGGCCGGTGGCGGACCGAACCTCGACCGGCTGGCGGCGGACCGGGCCTGACCGGCCGGCGGCTGTGGCGCGCCGGGCCTTGACCGGCTGCCGGATCGATCCGTCCTGGCCGGTCAGCCCGCAGCCGGATGTCCGGGCCGGTGCCCGGTCAGGCCGAGCCACATCAGGACCTCGTCGCGGTCGTCTCCGGGGGCGACGCGCAGCGCCCCGGGCCAACGACCCACCTCCCGGTACCCGAGCCGCCGGTAGAACCGGTCGAGGCCGAGCCCGTCGCGGACCGTCACGTGCAGCGCCGCCAGTCCGAGGTTGCGGGCGACCCGTTCGGCCTCGCGCATCAACGCTTCACCGAAACCGCGTCCCTGCGTGTCGGGATGAACCATCACCCGGGTGAGCACCCGCAGGTGCGTCTTCAGGTGGAACCGGGGATCGGTGAAGATCGCCATGGCGACGAGCCGATCGCCGTCGTAGCCGAGCAGCAACCGGTCCGGCCCGTCCGCGATGCCGGCCAGCGTCGGGTCGGCGATGGTGCGGACCTCGTCGGCGGTGACAGGTGCCACGAAGCCGACCGCGCCGCCGGCGTTCGTCACGTCGACCCAGAGCGCGACGATCCGTTCGCGCAGGTCTTCGGTCAGTTCCGGGTCGAGGATGAAGCGCAGACTCACTGCCTCATCCTGACCGGCTTCGACAGTGAATGCCGATGATCGTGATGCTCCCGACAGGGAGCCGTGGTGCGGGAGGGGGGATTCGAACCCCCACGTCCTTTCGGACAATAGGACCTAAACCTACCGCGGCTGCCGTTACGCCACTCCCGCCTGCCTGGAGAGTCTATGGCGTTGCCTCGCGGCGGTGTTCGTGTGGTGCGCGCAGTCAGTCCAGGCCGAGGTCGCGGCGCAGCTTGGCGACGTGCCCGGTGGCCTTGACGTTGTAGAGCGCCCGCTCGATCCGGCCCTCCTCGTCGATGACGAAGGTGGAGCGGATCACCCCGGTGACGGTGCGGCCGTACATCTGCTTCTCGCCGTACGCGCCGTAGGCGGTGAGCACCGCCTTGTCGGTGTCGGCGACGAGCGGAAAGGTGATCGCGTCGCGCTCGCGGAACTTCGCCAGCTTCTCCGGCTTGTCCGGTGAGATGCCCACCACCTCGTATCCGGCGGCCTGCAACGAGGCCAACGAGTCGCGGAAGTCGCAGGCCTGCTTGGTGCAGCCGGGGGTCATCGCGGCCGGGTAGGCGTACAGGACGACCTTGCGGCCGCGCAGGTCGGCCAGGGTGAGCTGCCCGTCGGTGTCGGTGGGCAGGCTGAACCCGGGCGCCGGGTCACCGGGGGAGAGGCGAGCGGGTGCGGTCATGGCACGACCCTACCGTCGCGCTACGCCGGCCCGGCCGGCACGGCACGGCACGGGAGCGAGGCGTACGGCACTGTTGCCAGCTATTGGCAACAGCCTGGTATGGGAAATACGCTCACCCTGCCGGCGGGCACGGGCCCGCCGACACGTGGGAGGTCACGTGGAAACCCTGGCGATGCACATCTCCAACGGCATCATCAACGGTCCGGTCGCCGCGGTCTTCGCGGTGATCGCGCTGGCGGCGATGGCGTACTGCGTCATGCGTGGCCGGCAGGACCTGGACGACCGGCTGGCGCCGATGGCCGGCCTGGTCGCGGCGTTCATCTTCGCCGTGCAGATGCTCAACTTTCCGATCTTCACCGCCGGGGTCAGTGGCCACCTGCTCGGCGGTGCGCTCGCCGCCATGCTGGTCGGGCCCTGGGTCGGCGCGCTATGCGTCGCGGTGGTCCTCGTGGTGCAGGCCCTCGTCTTCGGTGACGGCGGCGTGGCCATGCTCGGGCTCAACATCACGAACATGGCCGTCATCGGCATCGCGGTGGCGTACCTGCTCATCGCGCTGCTGCTGCGGGTCCTGCCGCGCACCCCGGCCGGGTTGGCGGCCACCGCCTTCGTCTCCGCGCTGGTGAGCGTGGTCGTCGCGGCGATGGGCTTCGTGTTGCAGTACCAGCTCGGCGGCACCACCGATCTCGGCGGCAACCTGGCCGGCCTGGCCGGCACCATGGCCGTGTCGCACCTGTTCATCGGCATCGGTGAAGGGCTGATCACGGCCACCACAGTGGTCACCGTGGCGAAGGTCCGCCCCGACCTGGTGTACGCGCTGCGTGCCCTGAAACCGGCCGCGCCGGCGACCGTCCCGACCGTCGGAGGTGTCCGGTGAGGAAGTGGGGTTTCATCGTCGGCGGGCTCCTCGTCGCCCTGCTGCTGGCCGGCGTGGTCAGCAACTTCGCCTCGTCGCATCCGGACGGGCTGGACTCGTCGCTGCGGGAGGGCTGCACCTTCGACGCCGACGATGAGATCACCGGCGGCAGTTGCCCGGCACAGCAGGAGCGGGAGCACGAGATCGGCGGACCGTTTGCCGACTACGGCATCGCGGGTCTGGACAACGACTTCGTCTCCACCGGGCTTTCCGGCGTGCTTGGCGTGGTGCTGACCTTCGCCGTGGCCGGTGGCGCTTTCTGGCTGGTCCGCCGCCGTGACCCGGCACCGGGAAACACGAGCGGGGCGGACCGCACCGACCCGGCCACCACGAGCGGGGGGTAACGGAGGTGGGGGCCGGTCACGCCCACGTGCTCTACCGGGAGGCCGACTCGCCGGTGCACCGGCTGCCACCGGAGGTCAAGATCACGGCGATGGTGGCGTTCACCATCGCCGTGGTCGCCACCCCCCGCGAGGCGCTCTGGGCCTTCGGCGCGTACGCCCTGCTGGTCGCGGCCGTCGCGGCGCTGGCCCGGGTGAACGCCCGTTGGCTGCTGCTGCGGTCGACTATCGAACTGCCGTTCGTGCTGTTCGCCTTCGCTCTGCCGTTTCTCGGCGCGGGCGAGCGGGTGGACGTGGCCGGGCTGCACCTGTCGGTCGACGGTCTCTACGGCGCGTGGAACATCATCGCCAAGGGCACCCTCGGCGTGTGGGCGTCGCTGCTGCTGGCGGCGACCACAAGCACCCGTGACCTGATCGTGGGGTTGGACCGGCTGCGTTGCCCGCAGATCCTCACCCAGATCGCCACCTTCATGCTGCGCTACCTGGACGTGCTTGTCGGCGAGGCCCGGCGGATGCGCGTCGCCCGGATCTCCCGGGGCGACGACCCGCGCTTCGTGTGGCAGCTTCGCGGTTTCGCCGCGGGCGTCGGAGCGCTGTTCCTGCGCGCCTTCGAGCGGGGCGAGCGGGTGTACCTGGCGATGCTGTCGCGCGGCTACACCGGTCGGATGCCGACGGTGTGGCAGGGCACCGCGGCGGCGACGACCGGGCAGTGGCTGATCGCGGCCACCGTACCGGTCGTGGCCGGCACCGTCGCCGCCACGGCCGCCGTGCTGACATGATCGAAGCGTGCAGCCCACCCCACCGAGCCTGGACGTCCGTGGCGTCCGGTACGCCTACCCCGACGGCCACGTCGCACTGCACGGCGTCGACCTGACGGTGGCGCGGGGCGAGCGGGTCGCGCTGCTCGGCCCCAACGGTGCCGGCAAGACCACGCTTGTGCTGCACCTCAACGGCATCCTGACGCCCACCGAGGGGCAGATCGCGGTGGGTGGCCTGGCCGTCGGCCGGGACCGGGCGACGCTTGCGGAGATCCGCCGCCGGGTGGGCATCGTCTTCCAGGATCCGGACGACCAGCTCTTCCTGCCCACCGTCGCCGAGGACGTCGCGTTCGGGCCGGCCAACCTCGGGCTACGCGGGCCGGAGCTGGCCGCCCGGGTGGACGAGGCGCTGGCCGCGGTGGGCATGTCCGAGCACCGTGACCGGACCCCGCACCACCTCTCCTTCGGCCAGCGTCGCCGGGTGGCGGTGGCCACCGTGCTCGCCATGCGCCCGGAGATCCTGGTACTCGACGAGCCGTCGTCGAACCTCGACCCGGCGGCCCGGCGGGAACTGGCCGGCATCCTGCGCACCCTGCCGGTGACCCTGCTGATGGTCACCCACGACCTGCCGTACGCGTTCGAACTCTGCGACCGCTCGGTCATCCTCGACGGCGGGCGGATCGTGGCCGACGGGCCGACCCCCGAGCTGCTCGACGACGAGGAACTGCTCGCCCGGCACCGCCTCGAACTGCCCTACCCGTTCCGCCCCGCCCCGGGACGCGCGCCGGTCAGGGAGTAGTGACGGCCGGCGCGCGGCGCGCGGCGGCGTGCAGGCGCAGCAACGCCGCGGCCAGCGCACCGGCACCGGCCACCAGGACGAGGGCCACCAGGACCCGGGCGACAGTGGGCGGCCACGGCACCGGCAGCACGGCGCGGGCGAACCCGGCGGCGTTCGTCACTCCGGCGAACAGGGCCAGGCAGACGCCGGCCAGCGCCACCACGAAGTCGACGTCGGGACGGAGGGCCGACGCCTGCCGCCCGGTGTCCGCCGATGTCCGCGTACCGATCCTGGCGGGTCCTCGTCCGCCGCGCAGCGCGCGCGCTCCGGCGGCGATCGCCGCCAGGCCGGTCAGCAGCGCCCACACCGGACCGGTCAGCAGGCCCGTCAGCACGCCGCCCGGTCCCTGCGCCCCGGCGTCCAGGGTTCGTCCGAGGGCGAGCGCGACCGCCGCAACCCCGCCGACGATCAGCAGCCCGCCGAGGGCGACAAGCGCCCGCCGGCCGGGGCCGGAGGCAGCCGGCAGCACCCCGAGCGCCCCGGCCGCCAGCGCGCCGACGGTGACCATCACCCACCAGGTGTACGCGTCCGGCGGCGGTACCCAGTCCAGGGTGCCGCGGATCTCCGACGGCCCGTCCGCGTCGCGCAGCGGCACCACCCAGTCGCGTACCCGGTGCTCCCGGTCGGGCGCGGCGCGGACCTGGGCGGGCGGTTGCGCCTCGCGCCAGAGGGCCCGCTGGTCGTGCCACCGGACCGTCGTCCCGTCGTCGACGCGACGCCAGTGCGGCTCGGCGGCCGGGTCGGCCTCGGCCGGCAGGGCGGTGTCCCCGACGATCGTGCGGTTGAGGTACGTCGCGGGTGAACGGGAGTTCTCGTACACCCCGTCCGGTCCGACCCGCAGGTACGGCTCACCCGAGTAGCCGATCACCTCGACCGGTGTGTCGCCGGTGTTCGTCAGTTCCAGCCGGGCACCCGCCTCGATCACCCGTACCCGCAGGTCCGGGTGGCCGGCGGCGGTGACCGTCACCCGGTAGTCCGTGCCGTTCGGGGCGTCCGCGCCGTGGGCGAGGGCGGGGGCGGCGGTGGCGAGGATCGCGGTGACCGTACCGGCGAGCAGCAGCCCGGCCCGGGCGAGCACTGTCACCGGCCGGCCGCCTCCACCGCTGCGGTGATGTTCTCCGGCGTCCACTCCCGCACCGGCTCCCCGTCGACCAGGATGCTCGGCGTGCCGGTGACTTTGGCGCGGCCCGCCTCGTCGGTGACGTGCTTCGTCCACGACCGGTACTTCCCGTCGCGGACACAGCTGCCGAACGCGTCGCGGTCCAGCCCGACCTCGGCTCCGATGTCGATCAGCTCGTCGTCGCTGAGGCCGGCTCCACCCTCCGGCGGCTGCCGCTCGAACAGCGCCTTGCCGAACTCGGTGAACTTGCCACCCTCGGCGGCGCAGCCGGACGCGGCCGAGGACCGGGTCGAGTAGTCGGTGGTGGAGTAGCGGTTGAGGAAGGCGACCGGGTGGTACACCACCCGCACCTTGCCGTCGTTGATCAGCTGCTCGATGGTGGCGCCGCTGGTCTGCTCGAACTGCTTGCAGGCCGGGCAGAGGTAGTCCTCGTAGATGTCGATGGTCACCGGGCCGGATCCGACCACGATGCCGGTGCCCGTGTCGTTCGCGCCCGGCGGCGCGGTGAAGTCCTCGGACTGCTGGCTCGACCAGACGCTCCAACCGATCAGGCCGGCGACGACAAGCACCAGCACCGCGCCCACTGAGATCCACAGGGTCCGCTTGCGCCGCTGCTCCCGGGCCAGCTGTTCCCGGACCACCCGGGCCGCGTCCTTGCGCCCCTTGCGACTACTCATCCTCGTCCTCCACCGGTTCGCCCGCCAGCGCGCCGTCAGCGGAGACGGCGGTGCGGGGCCAGATCAGCAGGAACCCGGCCAATGCCAGGAAGCCGATGTCCCGGAGGATCTCCGGGAGATAGCTGGGGCTCTCCCCGGCCGGCAGTTCGCCGCCCACCCCGAAACAGCCGCAGTCGATGGCCAGTCCCCGCGACCAGGCCGAGGCGATGCCGGCGATGAAGACCAGCAGCAGCGCGGCGGAGACTCCGGCGGCCAGCCTGGTCGCCAGCCCGAGCAGCAGCAACAGAGCCAACGCCAGCTCGACGAAGGGCAGCGCCGCGCCGACCACCATCGCCACGTCGTACGGCAGGACCTGGTAGGCGTTCACCGCGCGACCCGAGGCGGCCAGGTCACCGACCTTCGACCAGCCCGCCCAGAACCAGACGACGGCCAGGCCGAGCCGGACGGCGAGACCGAGCCAGGGACGCCAGCGGCGCAGGTTGCCGTTCACCCCGCCAACGCCTCGCCGACCGCGTCGACAAGTTCGGCCCGGGCCCGGGCCACCCGGGAGCGGATGGTGCCCACCGGCACCCCCTCCACGGCGGCGGCCTCGACGTAAGACAGGCCGAGCAACTGGGTCAGCACGAATGCCCCGCGCCGCTCGGCGGCCAACCGGCGGACCAGGTCGGTCGCGCCGAGCTGGCCGGCCGGGTCGGGGTGCGGCACGTCGGTGTGCGCGTGCGCGCTGAGCCGTTGATCGAGTCGTCGCCGCCGCACCACCGTGCGCAGGTGATCGGCGCAGGCCCGCCGGGCGATGCCGAGCAGCCAGGTACGCGCGCTGGACCGGCCGGCGAAGGCGGGCAGCGCGCGGAACGCCCGCAGGTAGGTCTCCTGGGTGAGATCGTCGGCGCTGTCCGGATCGATGAGTGCCGCGGCGAACCGCCACACCTCGGCCTGGGTGGCGCGTACGAAGGCCGCCTGGGCGACCGGATCGCCGTCCCGGGCGGCCAGCGCCCACTCGGTGGTCGGGTCGACTGTCGGCTCCGGGTCCCCGTGCCGCGTTATCCGGGCAGGTCGCCGGTGTCCGTCGTCGGCGCGTTCCGCGCCGACGATGCCGGTGTCGGCGGTGGCGGAGGTGTCGCGCGGGGCGGGGATCACGACAACCCAGGTTACGCCGCGGCACGGAGAGCAGCAGGGTCCTTCGGCCCTTCCATGGGGTGTACCACTCCGGGAACTTTTCCGGCGTTGCGTCCGACTATCCGCCTATGACCTCCGGCCCGGTGTCCGCGCGCCCGCGCTCGATCACGGACAATCGTGATCAATCGATGGACCTGGCTCGCCTGGAACGGGTGTCGTCGGCGACCATGGGCGTCATGACTGCCGCCCATCGCCGCCGGTTCGCCCGGCTGGCCGCGACCGCCGGCCTGTTGGTCACCGTCGTGGCCCTGCTGCTCGTCCCCGCCAGCCCGGCCAGTGCCCACGCCGTGCTGTCCAGCAGCAGCCCGGCCGCCTCGGCCGTGGTACCGGCCGCGCCGGCCGAGGTGGTGCTGACCTTCAGCGAGACGGTGCGCAAGGTGCCGGACCGGATCCGGGTGAT
This sequence comes from Micromonospora sp. NPDC049891, assembly GCF_040660295.1. Taxonomy (NCBI): domain Bacteria; kingdom Bacillati; phylum Actinomycetota; class Actinomycetes; order Micromonosporales; family Micromonosporaceae; genus Micromonospora; species Micromonospora sp. NPDC049891. The sequence goes on along the minus strand of NZ_JBFAML010000047.1, from coordinate 13,843 downwards.
CGCGCCGGACGGGACCCGTGCGGATCAGGGCGAGCCCACCTTCGCCGGCAGCGTGGTCAACATCCCGGTCGACACCGGTCGCGGTAACGGCACCTACCTGGTCACCTATCGGGTGATCTCCGCCGACAGCCACCCGGTCTCCGGTGCGTTCACCTACTCGGTGGGTGCGCCCTCCGAGCCCCCGGTGGACAGCGGCGACGACGGCCGGGCCAACCCGGTGGTCGGTAACGCGGTAAAGGTCGCCAAGTTCGTCGGCTACGCGGGACTGCTGCTGGTCATCGGTCCGGCGCTGGTGCTCGCCCTGCTCTGGCCGCGCCGGCTGTCCCGACGCGGGCCGGCCCGGCTGGCCTGGACCGGCCTCGGGCTGGTGGCGTTGGCCACGCTGGCGACAGTCCTGCTCCAGGTGCCGTACACCAGCGGCGGCGGACTGTTCGACATCACCGGCGACGGGCTGACCCTGGTGCTCGGCAGCGCCTTCGGCGCCGCCCACCTGGTTCGCCTCGGTCTGCTGGCCGCGGCGGCGTTGCTGCTCCGGCCGCTGCTGGCCGGGCCGGTGGGCCGGACGGACCTGGTGATCCTGGGTGTCCTCGCCGCCGGAGCACTGCTCACCTGGCCGCTGTCCGGGCATCCGGCCGCCTCGCCCGCCCCGGCGGTGTCGGTGCTCGTCGACACGGTGCATCTGGGCGGCATGGCCGTCTGGCTGGGCGGGCTGGTGATGCTCGCCGTGTTCCTGCTGCCCCGGGCCGACGAGCGGGAGCTGGGGGCGATCCTGCCGATCTGGTCACGGTGGGCCGCCCTGGCCGTCTCCGCGCTGCTGCTCGCCGGCACCGTCCAGGCGTTGATCGAGGTGGCCACCCCGGCGGCGCTCGTGAACACCACGTACGGGCGGCTGGTGCTGGCCAAGATCGGGCTCTTCGTACTGGTGATCGCGGTGGCCGCCTACTCCCGTCACCTGGTACGCAGCCGGGTCGCGGCCAGCCGCCCGGCCCCGGTACGCCGGGCGATCTGGGCGGAGCTGGCGATCACCGCGATCGTGCTGGGCGTGTCGGCCACCCTGGTCCAGACGACACCCGCCCGGAGCGTGGCCACCGATGTGGCCGCCGCCGACAGCGGATACTTCAACACCACGGCGACCAGCTCGCTCTACTCGATGCAGATCGAGGTGTCGCCGGCCCGGCGGGGCAACAACTCGGTGCACCTGTACGCGTACACGCTCGACAACCAGCCGCTGCCGGTCGCCGAGTGGCGGGTCACCGTGGCCCTGCCGTCGGCCGGCATCGAGCCGATCCAGGTGCCGCTGCTGCCGCTCACCGACAACCACGCCACCGGCGAGATCAGCCTGCCCGCCGCGGGAGAGTGGGAACTGCGGGTCACCGCCCGTACCACCGAGATCGACCAGGCCACGGTGACCGCCACCGTGCCCATCCGATAGAGAGGTCCCATCGATGCTCCGTCACCGGCGTTTCGCAGCCACCGCTGCCGCGCTGACGCTCGGCGCCGTCGCCACGGCCGTGTTCGGCTCCTCGGCCCCGGCGTCGGCACACGTCACAGTCAATCCGGGCGAGGCGACCCAGGGCGGCTACGGCCGGCTCGCGTTCCGGGTACCGAACGAGAGCGACACCGCGTCGACCACCAAGCTGGAGATCTTCCTGCCGGAGAACGCCCCGGTCGGCTCGGTGTCGACAATGCCGGTGCCCGGCTGGACGGTGGCTGTGGAGAAGCGGCAGGTCGATCCGCCGGTGCTGGTGCACGGCAGCGAGGTCACCGAGGTGGTGTCCAAGGTCACCTGGACGGCCGGCGAGGGTGCCGCCATCGCCCCCGGCACCTTCCAGGAGTTCCCGGTGTCCATGGGCCCGCTGCCCGAGGCGGACCAGATGGTCTTCAAGGCGTTGCAGACCTACTCCGACGGCGCCGTGGTGCGCTGGATCGACGAGCCGCAGCCCGGTGGCGAGGAGCCGGCCGCCCCGGCGCCGGTGCTCACCCTCGCCGCCGCGACCGCCGACGCGCCGACGGCGGCACCGGCCGACTCGCCCGCCGCGGCACCGTCCGTCGACAGCGACGAGGGCAGCAACGGGCTGGCGGTCGGCCTCGGCGTCGCCGGCTTGATCGCCGGACTCGGTGGGCTGGTGCTCGGTGGGCTGGCCTTCGCCCGCACCCGGCGCGCGGGCGGTGCGGCCCCGGCCGACGAGGCGGCGAACCCGACCTCCTGAGCGTCCCCATGACACAGGCCCGCCGGATAATCCCGGCGGGCCTGTCCGCTTTCTGTGGCCGTGCCGTGGATATCCGCTGATCGGCGGGTCGGCGTAGGTAAGGTCGGCCGGGTATCTGGCTACAGAGGGGAACAGGGCGCATGCGGTTCGTGTGGACGCTGACCGGAATGCTGCTGCTGACCGTCGGCACCGCCGCGCTGCTCGGCGCGGCCGCGCTCGGTCTGCTGACCGGTCACGCCGGCCCCGACGGGGCGTTCACCGCCCGGTTCGAGACCGTGCAGACCCCGGGCCACGCGGTGGTGGTGACCGACCTCGACGAACTGGTACGACAGGAGGTGCCGTTCGCCCGGGGCGGGCAGGCCCGGCTGCGGCTGGACGTGCGCACCCCCGACGGGCCGGCCTTCGTCGGGTTGGCCCCGGCCGAGGAGGCACAGCGGTGGCTGGCCGGTGCGCCGCACGCCGCGGTCCTGCGGATGTCGCTGGCCCGGGGGCCGCTCCCAGTCCGGCTGGATCAGGTCACCCCGGCGGCCGGGACACCGCCAACCGTCCCGGCCGCGCCCGGCGCGCAGACCTTCTGGGTACGCGCCGGGTACGGCGTGCTCGAATGGAGCCCCGGCGACCTGGCCGGGCAGCGGCTGAGCCTGGTGCTGATGCGACCCGACGGTGCGGCCGGAGTGACCCTCGACCTGCGGGCGGAACTTCGGGCCGGCTGGATCGCCCCGGCCACCTGGGGCTCCCTCACCGGCGGGACGCTGCTGGTGATTCTCGCCGCGCTGGTGCTGCTGCGGCCGGTGCGCCCCCGCGAGGTGGTGTTCGTGGTCGAGCCGGACCAGGTGCCGGTGCTCGCCGGGCGCCTCGGGGTCAGCTCCCTCACCGGCCTGGGCGCGCCGGTGCCACCCGGTCCCCGCCGGCTGCCCGAGCGTCAACTCGTCTCGATCACCGCCACGGTGCCCGCCAGCCCGAGTCGACAGGCGATCGGCCCCGTCCCGCGCCCAGCCACCCTCGCCGAGATCCCCACCCCCTCCGCCCCACACCACCCCCTCCGCCCCCCAGCCCCCCCGCCCTAACCCCCACCCGCGCCCCCGCACTGCGGGTGATGCGGGGTGAGAGCGCCTGCGAGAGGTGCGGGAGGGGGCGGGCGGCCCTCCGTGCTGCCGACGCGGAGGGCCGCCCTTCACCGGGGGATATCGGTGGCCGTGGGGTTTTGGTAACCCTGGGGCCAGATTACCGATGAATGGGGGTCTCGGGAAGAGTGTCCGACTTTGCGTGCTGTCGCTTCGTCACCTGCGCCCCACCGCGCACCGGCAGGACGACGAGCAGCACCAGGCAGAGCCACACGTACCCGTTGCGGAGCACGAACTCCCAGGGACTGCCGGTGGGCGCCGGAGTGATTCCCCAGTCGTAGAACGACACCACCCCGTACACGATGATCGCGGTGACCGAGACGGCGAGGATCACCAGCCGGCGGCGTCGGCGGGCCCCCGCGATGGTGCGCGGATCGGTGCTCAACGCCGCGTCGGCCAGGATCACCACCGCCGGGATGAACCAGTAGATGTGGTGCGTCCAGGTGATCGGGCTGATCAGCGCCGCCACCAGCCCGGTCAGGGTCAGGCCGGTCAGCGCGTCCCCGGCCTGCGACGCACGCACGGCCCGCCACAGCCCGTACCCGATGACCACCGCGACCAGCGGCAGCCAGACCAGCCGGCTCGGCTCCTCGGGGGCGGTGAGCCGGCTCAGCAGTCCGAACAGCGACTGGTTGCCGGTGTAGTCGGTCCGGCCGACCCGGTCGGTGGCCCACAACTCGTGCGTCCAGAACCGCCACGAGTCACCGGGCGCGACCGCCGCGGCGAGCAGCGTCGCACCGGCCGCTGTCGCTCCGGCCACCACCGCCGCCCGCCACCGCCGGGTGGCCAGCAGGTAGATCACGAAGATGGCCGGAAACAGCTTGAGCGCCGCCGCCAACCCGATGCCCACCCCGGCCCAGCGGCTGTCCCGGGGTACGGCGAACAGCAGGTCGGCCAGGATCAGTACCACCAGCAGCATGTTGATCTGCCCGAAGGTGATCGTCTCCCGGGTGCTCTCCACCGCGAGCACGAGCAGCACGCCCACCACGAGGGTGAACAGGTGGGGCAGCCGGTGCCGGCGGATCACCGGGTCCAGCAGCCACTTCGTGGTGACCACCACGCCGAGCAGGGTCAGCCCGGTGAAGATCGCCACGGTGGCGCCCAGCTTCAACCAGGCGAACGGCAGCAGCAGCAGCGCGGCGAACGGCGGATAGGTGAAGTACAGCTCGCCCTGCACCCGGTCCGGCTGCACGTAGTCGTACAGCGGGTTACCGGCGGCCCACCAGTCCATGGCCGCCATGTAGATCTTCAGGTCGAAGAAGTTGTGGATGGTCCCGGGCAGGTAGAGGGCCGGAAGCACCGCCGCCAACGCCAACGCTCCCACGACCCGGCGAGCCGTACGGCTACCCGGATCGTCCAGGTCGACGCTGGGTGGTGTGGCGGGTTCGGCGGGCACGGGGAAGACCCTAGCGGTCGGTGACCGTGGCGGCGCGCAGCCACGAGAGTTGGGCTGCGCGTAGGCTGTCCCGGTGGCTGATCTTCTCGTCTGGATCGACTGTGAAATGACCGGGCTGGACCTCCGTGGCGACAAACTCATCGAAGTCGCCGCGCTGGTCACCGATCCCGATCTCAATGTGCTCGGTGACGGTGTCGACGTGGTGATCCACGCCGACGACGCCGCGCTGGACGCGATGCCCGAGATCGTCCGGACGATGCACGGCAAGTCGGGGCTGACCGACGAGGTACGCCGCTCCACTGTCACCCTGGCCGAGGCGGAGGAGCGGGTGCTCGAATACGTCACCCGCCACGTCAAGGACCCGCGTACCGCCCCGCTCTGCGGCAACTCGATCGCCACCGACCGTGGCTTCATCGCCCGGGACATGCCCCGCCTCGACGCCCACCTGCACTACCGCATGATCGACGTTTCCTCGATCAAGGAACTGTGCCGCCGCTGGTACCCCCGCGTGTACTTCGGTCAGCCGCAGAAGGGCCTGGCGCACCGGGCGCTTGCGGACATCCGGGAGAGCATCCGGGAGCTGGAGTACTACCGGCGCACCATCTTCGTCCCCCTGCCGGGACCCGACGTGGAGAGTGCCAAGGCGATCGCCGCCGAACTCTGACCGCTGCTGCGACCGACGCGTCGCGGTCCGGCGGCAACCCGCTGGACGGGGTCGGCCGTGGTGGGGGTATGATTTCACCGCACCCGCCCCGGGCGTTCGACCTGGGCGCGGCGGCATGGTGGCTGTAGCTCAGTTGGCAGAGCACCGGGTTGTGGTCCCGGTTGTCGTGGGTTCAATTCCCATCAGTCACCCCACTGCTCAGGCCCCCTCCGCGGAGGGGGCCTGAGCCGTTTACGGGAAGACCGGCAGACGACGACGGCGGCCTCCCACGGTGGAGAGACCGCCGTCGCGTGGGTGCTCAGGCGACGGGGGTTTCGCTCGACGAGACGTCCGGGTCGGTCACCTCGGGCTCCGCCGGCTCGTACGGCAGAGCGCTGCCCTTGACGTACTCCTCCCAGCTGAGGTTCCAGTCGGTCCAGCCGTTGCCGTTGGCCAGCTTGCGCTCGGTCCCCTTGACGATGATCGGGTCACCGACCTTCGTGTTGTTGAACAGCCAGGCGCCGTTGGCCATCGAGACGTTCACGCAGCCGTGCGAGACGTTCGTGGTGCCCTGCTGCCCCTCCGACCACGGTGCCGCGTGGATGAACTCGCCACCCCAGGTGAGCCGCTGCGCGTAGTCGATCTTCGTGCGGTACCCGTCCTCCGGGCCCAGCTCCTCGTACGTGTCGAAGACCGTCTTACGCAGCTTCTCCATCACCACCATGGTGCCGCTGGAGGACGGGGTGCTCTTCTTGCCCAGGCTCACCGGGATCGTCTTGATCGTCTCGCCGTCCCGGGTGACTGTCATCCGCTTGGTCCGGTTGTCCACGGTCATGAGCAGCTTCGGCCCGATGGCGATGTCGACGCTCAGGTCGGCGCGGCCGTACCAGCCGTCGCCCAGCGGCAGCCCGCCGGCCTGCACCCGGTACGACACCTTGCTGCCGGCCTGCCAGAACTCCTTCGGCCGGTACCGGACCTCGGTGGGGCTGACCCAGTGCCAGATGCCCTCCTGGGCCGGCTCCGAGGTGACAGTCATCCGGCGTTGCAGGTCGGCGCGGTACTTCTCCGGGATGTCCCGGCCGAACTTCACGATCAGCGGCATGGCCACCCCGACCGTCTGGTCGTCACCGAGGAAACTGCTGACGCGTACCTGCTTCTCCGGCTGCTTCATCACGGTGAAGGCGCTTGTCGCGGTCGCCGGGAGGCCGTCGTCGCCGGTCGCGGTGACGGTGGCGGTGTACGAGGCACCGTAGGTCAACGCCTTCGACGGCAGCCAACTGCGGCCGTCGGCGGCGAGGCTGCCCTTGACCGCCTCGCCCTCGGCGTCGGTGAGCTTGACCGTGACGTCCTCGGCCTGCTCGGCTGTGAAGGCGATCGCCGCCGACGCCGGCACGTCCCTGGCGTCCGCCGCCGGCTCGCTGATGCTCACCGACGCCTTCGCGGCCGGCTGGTCGGCTCCGTCCTGCCAGCCCGGCCCCTTGTCGCTGCCCTTCCCGCCGGTGCAGGCGGAGGTCAGTGCCAACGTCACGGCGAGCAAGCCCGCGGCGAGCACCCCCCGCCGCCGGTTGCGCTGGTCCCGAACTCGCATGGTGTCCTCACAGTCGTGGTCCGCTGCCCGTCCACATCACTGACGCACCAGTTCACGTACCCGTTGCGACTAGTGAACCGAAACACGTGGAAGCGGGATGTCCGGATAGTGACATATTTCGTCCGGTCATACGGCCGGACCGGCGCCACCGTCCGGAACTGGCAGCGCACTGCCCTTGACGAACTCCGACCAGCTCAGGTTCCACGCGGTCCAACCGTTACCCGCCGCCAGCTTCCGTTCGGTGCCGGTGATGGTGATCGGATCGCCGATCTTCGTACGCTGAAAGAGCCAGCGGGCGTTCGCCATCGAGACGTTCACGCAGCCGTGAGAGACATTCTGCCGCCCCTGGACGTGCTCCGACCAGGGTGCCGCGTGGATGTACTCGCCACCCCAGGTGAGTCGCTGGGCGAACTGGATGTCGGTGACGTACCGGTTCTCCGGATCCGGGTCGTCCATCGTGTCGAAGACGGTCGCTTCCTTCTTCTCCATCACCACGAGCGTGCCGCTGGACGAGGGGGTCTTCTTCTTGCCCAGGCTGACCGGCAGTGTCTTGATGAGCTGCCCGTCCTCGTACACCCGCATCTTCTTGTCCGAGTTGGTCACCTTCATCTCGAAGGCCGAGCCGATCTTCGCGGTGGCGTTGCGGTCGACGTTGCCGAACCGGCCGTTGCTCAGCGGAATGCCGGCCAGAGCGATGCGTACGGTCAGCTTGGTGCCGGCCTTCCAGTACTCCGGCGCGCGGTAGTACGCCTGCGTGCCGTTGCTCACCCAGTGCCAGGCGCCCGGCTGCGGCGGGTCGGTCTGCACGAACATCCGCTTCTGCACCTTGGCCCGGTCCTTCTTCGGGATACCCGGGTGGAACTCCGCCACCACGGGCATCGCCACCCCGTACGTCCGGTCGTCGAACAGGTACAGCCCTGAGGTGATCATCGAGCCCGGCTTGGCCATCGTGGTGAACGTGCTGGTTCCCTCGCTGACCGTGCCGTCCGGCCCCTTCGCGGAGACGGTGGCGGTGTAGCGGGTGGACCACTTCAGCGGCGCCGACGGAACCCACGAGGAACCGTCCGTACGCAGCTTGCCCTTGACCGTCTTGCCGTCCTCGGTCTTGAGCGTGACCTGCGACACCTCGCCGCCGTCCGGCAGCTTCGCGCCGATCTCCACGCTCACCGGCCGGTCCTTCGCCCCGTCGGCCGGGCTCACCGCCAACGGCGGACCACTCGGCACCTCCGGTGCCCCCGGCGTACCCGGCGTCTCCGTGCCGGTCGTCCCGGCTGTCTGACCGGGTACGAATTCGGCAGCCGCGCGCTCCTCGCCGCAGCCCGACAACGCCAGCGACGCCACCAGCCCCAGTGCGCCCAACAGCGCCCCGGCCCGCGCGAACCTGCCCATTCCCACCCCTGTCGTTGCGCACCTGGCGGACATCGTGCCGTATCGCTGCCGCCCGGCATCACCCCGGTCCCACACTTTGCGAGGGGTTTTCGTCAAATGTCCGGAAAGCTCGACCGAAGGGAGGACCCGGGGATCGGATTGGAACCCGGTTCAGGGTGCGTGCTAGTGTTTCCCCCGTTGTCAGCGAGCGCCGCTAGCTCAACTGGCAGAGCAGCGGACTCTTAATCCGCGGGTTCGGGGTTCGAGTCCCTGGCGGCGCACCAACGAGCAAGGCCCTGACCTGGTAGAACTCTGCCGGTCGGGGCCTTCTTCGCGTACGCCGGTGGGCGGTGGTCGCTCGGTGGGCGCTCGGGAGCCGTTGGACCGCTCCGGCGTCGGTGGGACGCGGCGCGGTGTCGGCGGACGGATTCATAGATCAACTTTGTCTTCTGCTGCCAGTGCGTCTCGGGCGTGGATGGGGGCTGGTTGTGCGTCGGATCGTGCGTAGGTCGGTGCGGGCCATTCTTCTGGATGAGGATGACCGTCTCGTGCTGATCAAGCGGATCAAGTCCGGCCGGGCGCCGTACTGGACGACGCCGGGCGGTGGCGTGGAGTCGACGGATGTCTCTCTGGAGGCTGCGCTCCGTCGGGAGTTGCATGAAGAACTCGGTGCCGAGGCCGATCGGTTCGTCCAGGTGTTCCTGTTCACCGCTCCCGCTGGTGAGGGTGTTTCTGTCCAGCACTTCTTCGTCTGTCGGCTACTTGAGCTGCGGGAGATTGCTCGAACCGGGCCGGAGTTCGATGATCCGTCGCGTGGTGACTATCGGGTTGACCGCGTGACGATCGGGGAGCTGCCTGCGGTGGATCTCAAGCCGGAAGGGCTGACCGAGTTCATCACCTCCAACAAGGAGGCTCTGCTCTCGGTGTAGGGCAGTTTGGCGAGACCATCGCTGGGCCGAGTCTGAAGTTGATCGGCTACGGCAAGGTAGGGGTCTGGCCGCCGCTTTGGGCGGCCACCGCAGGACGCGGGGAGCAAGGGTCGCGCGCTGGTCCAGGCACCGCCCGGCCAAGTCACCGGGCCCCGTCGCCCCCGACGGGGGCGTCAGGCGAGTGCTTCCGGAGCGCGCCGCCGCCACCAGGCGCTGAAGAGGGCTACGAGGTTCTCTTTGATTTCGTCCGTGATGATTTCCTGCGCGTCGCCCATGAGCGGCCTGACGGCGTGCTTATAGACCTCCGGGTGGTGTTCGACAGAGGGGCAGGTGAAGATGGCCAGCATCCGGAGGGCGCGCAGGGTGTCTGTTCCCAAGAGGGGAAAGTGAGCTTCCAGCAGCCTCGCCAGGGCTGACCACACTTTGTCTACGACGATGCGGATGACGGCGTCGGTCACCATCCGGGGCAGCCCCGAATCGAACCGCCGCGACAACGCGTCCTTGATGAACTGCTTGGCGGTATCAGTGAGCAGGTCGAGGGCCTTGTTGATCTTCTCAATCAACTGGATCAAGGCCACCAGTAGACTGCACCAGGTGTGGTCGGCCAAGCGCTTCTTGACCTCCCTGGCGTCAGACTCATTCCGGACGAGGCTGTCTACGTCGGCTGAGATCTCGTGCCACGTGTCCTTCATGACGGTTCGGCCGAGGGTGTCGATCCGGCCAAGATCGGATGACACCGACGCTGGTTCAGCATCGCGTGGCAGTCGGCCGTTGGTCTTCGGCCGACTGTCGGTGACCCACAAGTAATCGGCAATATCCAGGCGTGCGAGGTCGAAGTAGATTTGCCGGTTGTTGGCGTTGAATTTCTGGCGTCCGGTTCGTTGGTCTGCTTCTACTTCGTCCTTGAGTTCGCGTCGCCGGTGGTCGCGTCTGTCTGGCCGGTCGGCGGCGAGGTCCATCCATCCTTGCCAGCCGTGTTGCGAGCCCCCGCAACCGGAGCATGTGCAGCCCGGCCTTTGGGCGTTGGCGCAGTTCGCCCTGTGGGTGTTGGTTATCATCCGCAAGTCGCCGCCCGGTCCGTTGCGCTTAACGTGACTGACCGATCACTCTACGTTAGGGAGTGATGGGTGCCAATGGTTGTACGACAAGACCTGGTGGTTCAACTTCCGGCAATCCGGGCTCCGTGGAGGCGCAGTTCCTGGTGAGCGCCCCATCGGTCCACTTTGACGCTGAGCCCTGTCGGATGGCTGATAGACGTATCTTCTCGCTTCTGCGGTCACCTCGACCAAGCGGGTTGCGGCAGGGTGTGTGCCAGAGCTTCCTTTGCGATTCAACCGCAGCTCTCGGTCTCGAGGCTGAGCCAGGTCTGTGCCAGCTTCGATCGCAGTAACGTCCTGTTTGGTGCGTCGTTTATGCCGCGCGGTTCTCCGGCATTTCGACTCGGAACGGGTGCGGGTACTCAATGCCGCAGTCGGAGCACCAAGCGCGGAACAGGGCGCTGGTGGGTGTGAGGGCGAGTGCTGGAACAACCTTGTAGCGGATGCCGGATATGACGGTGAACAACTTTTTCCAGGGATGTCTACATCGGCATGCTGCCGGGTTTGGATTCATTTTGCGGCCCGGTCGTCAGCTGCGGCCTGGGCGCGCCACTCGCGGGGCTTGGCGCCGGTCGTCTCCGCTACGGCGTCGACGTCTTGGTGGTCGTACACCGTGCGGGTGCCGGAGATCGACATCCCGGCGGCGTTAGCGAGGTCGCCGAGTGTGTACGGGCGGGGTTGCACGAACTCGCGGCCGTAGGCGACGAGCTGGCGGATCTGTTCTTCAGCCTGCTCCTTGGCGCGGCGGGCGGTGTTTAGTGCCCCGATTAGTGGGTCCTGGTCGCCGTGCTCCCACGACAGGCGCAGGTTTTCGGCGGTTTGCTGCTGAGCATCGAACGCCGCGGCCGCGGCCGCTTGGAAGCCATCGTCGTGCTCGTCGCCTGGGCGAGTAGGTCGTGGGAGGGGGTGCAGGATCGCGGCCACGTCTTCGAAGATGTCTCGTCGATTCATGCCTACCTTTGTCGCACATCTTTGCGATGATCGCAAGGATGTGCTGTGATCGCAAAGCTGGGGTAGACTCTGCCAGTCGGCGCCTTTTTCGCCGGCGACGGTGGTCGCTCGGGAGCCGTTGGGCCGGGGCGGCTAACGGTGGACGCGGTGCGATGGCATGGCCACCGGGTTACCTGCGACCCGGCCTGTCCGGACTGCGATTAGCCGTGGCCAGCCGTGGTTGAACGATCCGCATGGGCAAGTCGGGTTGCTGTCTCGAACGCCGTCGTCCACGGGAAGGCATGCTGTTGATCTTTCCCGCTTCCGGGCGGATGTGGTTCCCAGCCGTCGTCGGGGCTGAGCAAGATGCGTACGCCTTCGTCGCGGAGGCTGGCCACCGCGTGGCGGAAGGGTCGGCGGGCAGCGAGTGCGGCGTTGACGAACGGGACGATGACGGTCGGCACCTGCCTGCCGATCAGCTCGGCGACTGAGGTCATGGCGTAGTTGTCGGCGAGACCGAGGGCGATCTTGTTTATCGAGTTGTACGTCGCGGGCGCGATGACCAGGGCGTCCGCGGCGGGTAGTGAGCGGCGGTCTCCGAGGGCTTGCCGGTAGTTGGATCGCACCGCAGTACCGGTCAGTTCCTCGATCATGGACAAGTCGATGAAGCCGATGCCGTTGGGCGTGGCGGTGACGGCGGTCGTCCAGGAGTGCTCATGCGCTGTGCTGATCAGTCGGGTCACGTCGGCGGCGGGCCCGGCCGCGCAGACGACGATCTGCAAATGGCCGCCGGTCATAGCCGGATCCCGGCCGCTCGTGCGAAGTCAACGACGGCGGTGCGGGCCGAGCCCTTGGCAAGGAGCGCCAGGTCTGTGGCGATGCGCTGGACGGCTGGACGGCAGCGGACTTCCTCAGGTGCCACCTCGTACGCGGTGCGCAGCGCGGTCAGGCCGTGCTCATAACGTCCCCACTGGGTGTAAGCGCGGGCAACATCGACGTAAAGCGACGCTCTGCGTTCGGCGAGCGTTACCTTGTCCAGCGATACCGTGCGCGCGATGCCGATAGCCGTGCCAGCATCGCCGAGGGTCAGTGCGACATTCACCCGGTGAAGCAGGACGTTTGTGGCACCGAAGCCGGTCCACCGATCGTTGCCGTCGTAGCCGAGTCGGGTGGCGGCATGGTTTGCCTCGTCGAGCATCGCTCGCGCGGTGTCGCGGTCGTCGCTGCGGGCTGCGGCGACGGCACCTCGGAGGACGAGTGCGCCGTATACGGCCACCGCTTCCGGTGACGCGAGGTGAGTGTCCTGGAAGAGCACGCCGGCCGCGTTGCCGGCGAGGCCCACTGCCTGCTCGTTGTGGCCGGTGCTCATCAAGGCGTGGGCCATGATCCGAGCACTCGTGGCGACCGCCACCGGGTCCTGACTCGCCGCAGCGGCTCGGGTGCTGCGTTCGGCCGCGACCAGGGCCATTCCTCGGTCGCCGACCTTGAGCAGGACACTGCCGACCACGTGGTACAGCTCAGCAGTCAGGACTTCCACCTGGGTTCTCTGTTCGCCTTGCGCGCTGGCCCTGGCGAGTTCGATTCCCGGCAGCAGCGTTACGAGCTGGTCGAGAACGCGCCCATACCGGCAAGCCTGGTAGTCGATCTTCGCGGTGGCCACGGCGCGGGAGAACTGCTGAGCGGACAGCGCCACCGGTTTTGGATGACGTGGCGAGACGAGCGCGTCGAGTAGAGGCGCGACGCTGGGCGAAGCGGCGATGCCGATCGTCGCCCCGCGTAACACATCCCTTCGCCGCACGTCACCATCCGAACCCGAGTCGACTTGTCCGTCCCCGCCAGTATCCGTATCCAAGCCGGCATCCGGCAGCTTGGTGCTCACCGTTGCATCGCCGGTGCCCGTCGTCAGCAGGGCCGCGAAGCGTTCCCGTGCGTCGGGGGTGGCTCGGGCCAGGACGGTGTCCAGCGCAGCCTGCATGTCTGCGCGCGGGAGGACCTGGTCGCCGTGGCTGCTCCACTTGGCCACCGTCCGTCGGGCCGCGCCCAGGTGTTCGGCGAAGGCGGTCACGCTCATTCGCAGCGCCTTGCGCAGGGCGGTTGCCTCCCGGCCGGTCCAGGTCAGTACCGGAGTCATCGCACGTCCTTCCGAAACGGACGGTCCTCGGCCGGGTGATCGTATCGGCACGTGGGGTGACGGCAGGTGCACCGCCAGTGCACCGCGCGGACATTCCGTCGACCAGTCGTGGAGACCAGGCTGGATGTGCCGGTACGCCGCTTCCCCCAAGCGCTCCGGCAGGTCAGCGGCAGTCTCACGCCAGGGAGTTCCAGATGGATGTGCCGAACGGCGACAGGTCGGATCGCGACCCGACGCACCGGCAAGTGCTGTTGCCGGGCACTCCGTCGACCGCTCGGGTGATTCCCCGTTCGCGTACCGCCGGCAGGGCTGCGTGGGCGGGTGTCGGGCGGTCAGCTCCCCGCCGCCGGCCGACGGCGGTGGGGGGGGGGGGGGGGCGGGGCGCGCCCCCCCCCCCCCGGGGAAAAACCCCCCCGCGGAGGGGGAT
>NZ_JBFAML010000046.1:0-26329 GCF_040660295.1 Micromonospora sp. NPDC049891 | reverse complement strand
CTCGTCGTCACCTACCTCGCCGCCACCATCGCCTACCGGCGGAGGATCGCATGAGGGGCTCGGGTCAGGACGACGCTCGCCCGTACGTCGCACGGGCCTCGGCCACCTCGGCCGCCCGGCGTTCACGCCAGCGTTTCTGCGCCAGGCGGTTGCAGGTCCGGCAGACCCGTCGCAGGCGGCCCGTGGCCGGCTCGGTCTCCCGCTCGTGCCCGTTGCGGCAGCGCGGACGCTGGGTGCGTTCCCGGCAGTTGTCCGCGTGGCTGAGCTGGCGCAGATGGGTCGGCTCGATGCAGTCCGGCGCCCCGCAGTCGTGATGGACTTCGAGGGTGGGGTCGTAGTCGCCGACGAAGACCACGTACGCCGCGATGTGCGCCCAGGCCCGACCCGCGAGCTTCTGGTGCACGCCGCGTCGGCTGCCGTAGCCGCGCACGATGAGGCAGCCGTCGTCGGTGCGCACCGAACGACTCAGCAGGTACGCCCGGAGGGTGTCCTCGGTGAATCGTCGGGACAGACCGTTGACCTGAGACAGCACCGCGTCAGCGTAAGGGGCCGGGTGCGACGCGGCGTCGCCTCCCGTCGGCAGCCGATCATGAAGTGTCGGCGCGCCTGATCGTCAACACACATCAGGGCTGAGAGCATTTTTCACATGCATCCGCACAACACTCCGGTGCAGTACCGCCCATCGGCCTACCCGGCCCTGCCCGACGGGCCGATGGCCGTCACCGACGCGTGGTTGCGTAACCGACGGTTGAGTGAGCACACCCGCGACGCGTACCGCCGTGACGTCGGCGGTTGGTTGGCCTGGTGCGCGACCCGGGAGCTGGACCCGCTGCGCGCGAACTTCCTGCACGTCAACCAGTACGGGCGGGAGTTGGAGAGCAGCCTGGCCGCCCGGACCGGACGCCCGTTGACCCCGGCGACCGTGGCCCGGAAGCTGTCCGCGCTGTCGAGCTGGTACGACTTCCTGGTCAAGCTGCGGGCGGTCGAGTCCAATCCGGTCTCCGGAGCCGACCGGCCGCGCGTCGATCGGGACCACTCGGTCACCGTCGGTCTGGCCCCGGACGAGGTGGACGCGCTGCTCGCGGCCGCCGAGGCGGAGACGGGCCCGACCGCCGCCCGCAACCGCGCCGCCATCGCTCTCCTCGCCGACCTGGGGCTACGGGTGGGGGAGCTGGTCTCGCTGAACCTGGACGACCTCGGCGCCGAGCGGGGGCACCGCAGCGTGCGGTTCGTCGGCAAGGGCGGCCGGTCACGTCGCCGGGCGTTGACCCCGGGCACGGCGTACGCCGTCGACGCGTACCTGGCCGAGCGGGCCGCCGCGCAGCGGGTGGACGTGGCGGAGCTGACCGGTCCACTGCTGGTCACCGCCAGCGGCGCCCGGCTCGACCGACACTCGGTGTTCCGGCTGGTCCGGCGGCTCGCCCGCACCGCCGGGATTCCCGCGTGGGCGCGGTTGTCACCACACTCCCTGCGACACGCCTTCGCCACCACCGCCCGCGCCGAGGGGGTGCCGTTGGAGGACGTGCAGGACGCCATGGGCCACGCCGACCCGCGCACCACCCGCCGCTACGACCGGGACCGGCACAACCTGGACCGGGACCCGGCGTACGCCATCTGGGCGGCCCGGGCCCGCCGCCGCGGCTGAGCACGCCGGTCGGCGGGTTCGACCCTCGGTCAGCTGCTCGCCGACCGGACGCAGTACACGTCGCCGGAGTTGGCCTCGTGCGGCAGCGCGAGCAGGTGCGCGGCCATCTCCTCGGCGTCGACCCACCGCCCGAGGGTCAGCGCCTTGTCATCACCGAGGGCCACGTCGAATCCGCCGAAACCGAGCGTGGCGAGCCGGTCCAGGCACCGCAACGCGACGGCCCGTCCGATCGTGGTGAACTCGAACGACAGTGCCGGCAGCGGTTGGCTGAGTCCGGCGAGTACGGCGTCCTCGAAGCCCTCCACGTCGATTTTGACGAAGGCCGGTGTGCCGTGCTCGGCGATGAGCGTGTCGACGGTGGTCACCGGTACCTCGATCTGGCCGTCCCAGACCTGGTCCTCCCAGCCGCCCGCACCGGCGGCGGCCGCGACGAAGTCGGTGGAGGCGGTGGAGACGGTGGGGTTGGCCGAGTTGACCAGGAAGCCGATGCGGCCGGGTTGGGCACCGCAGGCCGCCTCGATCAGGGTGACCTGGTCGTCGTCGGCGTAGATGGCACGCAACGCCCGCAGGCACAGGGGTTGCGGTTCGACGGCGATGACCCGGGCGCCCAGGCGGCGGAAGCTGCCGATGTGGTCTCCCACGTGCGACCCGATGTCGAAGACCAGGTCACCGGGGCGGACGAAGCGGGCGTAGAAGGCGTCCATTGCCGCGTCCCGGTCGGGGTTGCCGTAGTAGACCTCAAGCGAGCGGCGCAGCGAGGCGGTGCGCGGGTCTGTCTTGAGCGCCTCGACCGCGGCGGAATGGGTACCCATCGCAGCACCTTAACCCGCCCGGCGTGCTCGCCGTGGCGGTCCGCGTGGCTGCCGTTCACCCCGTGTGACGTACCTCGGTGTCCCAGACGTCGGCCCACGGACGCCGCAGCCCACGGCACAACCAGATCGGTCCGCCGTTCTCGTCGTTGTCCACCGCCACCCCCAGGTCCACCCGCCCGGCGAGGGTGACGTCGGTGAACCAGGACCGTAACCGGTCCGGCCGCGACCAGCCGACGGCAATCACCACGTCCGCGTCGTCCGGCGGCCGGCCGAAGTCGGCCATGCTGTTGTGTCCGGAGTACGCGGCGGGCAACCCACGCTGCGGACCGAACCGGGCCACCGCGCCCGCCTCGCCGTAGTTGCCGGTGAGGATGATCGCCCGGGCCTGCTCCTGCGGCGGCAGGGTGCGGTGCACGGCGGCCAGCGAGTCGGTGAACGCCGGCCAGCCGATGGTCTCCCCGGCGTCGTAGTTGACCGCCAGAACGAAGGCGGGCAGCCGGTCGGCCGGCAGTACCGGCAGCAGCAGCACCGCGTTGCTGGCGGTGGTGAGTACGACAACCGCCACCAGCAGGGTGCGGCGTACCCGACCGCGGGCCGCCCAGCCGGCGGCGACGACCGCTCCGGCGGCGGTGAGTACCAGCAGCAGCGGGGCGTCGTAGTAGCCTTTGCCGCCGAGGAACAGCACGATGCCGGCCACCACCAGCCAGGCCCAGCCGAGCGCCCGGTAGCTGCGCCAGCCGGACCGGCGCAGCAGCACCACCAGCCCGGTCACCCAGATCGGCACCACGAACGGACCGATGATCACGAAGTGCAGCAGCAGGGCGTCGAGCCGGCCGCTGTAGGAGCTGTCCCCACCGGAGATCGTCGCGGCGACTCCCAGCTGCGGGAAACCGTTCACCGCCTGCCAGCTCAGGCTCGCGGCGGCGAGCAGCCCGAACAGCGCGGTGGCCGCCAGCACCCACCGGTCCCGCAACAGCCGGCGTGGCCCGGCCAGGGTCAACCCGGCCACCAAACCCACGGCGAGCAGCGCGGGCAGCAGCTTGTTGAACATGCCGACGCCGAGCACCAGCGCGACGGCGAGGGCCCACCGGCCGTCCCCGGTACGCAGCAGTCGCACCGTGCACAGCGCCGCAGCCAACCAGATCACCAGGTCGACGGTGGTGGTGCTGAGCAGATGACCGGTGGCCAGCACGATCCCCGACGCGGCACCGAGCAGCGCGGCGAACGTCTGGGCGCTCCGGTCCGCGCCGAACTGTCGGGCGGTCGCGGCGACCAGCAGCGTCGCGCCGCCGGCCAGCAGCGCCGACGGGGTCCGCAGGGCGAGCAGGCTGCCGGGGGCGACGGTGTCGGCGAGTCGGGCCAGCGCCGGTACCAGAGGCCCCTGGTCGACGTACCCCCAGTCGAGGTGCTTGCCGGCGAGCAGGAAGTACAGCTCGTCGCGGTGGTAGCCGTACCGGGGGGACAGTGCCAGCAGGACCAGGGTGACCGTCCCGGCGACCAGCCACGGCCCGATGGCCCGGGGTCCGGGCGCGGGGGCCGGCGGCTGCGCTGTCGCGCCGGTTCGGACCTGCGGCGTCGCCGTCGTCACCGGGACATTGTCGCCCGCGCCGGCCAGGTCGGTAATCCCCCGGGCGGGTCGCGGACCGGGGCCGATGCCGAATCGTCCGGCGGGGCCCGGCGCTCCGCCCGCATGGCGGTCACCGGTCCTGCGGCACGTCGGTCGTCCCGATCCGCGCGATGAGCAGCTTCAGTCGTTCGACCTCGTCCGCGAGGGCGGTACCGCCGGCGGCGGTCAGGGTGATCCAGGTACGGCCGCGCCGGCCCTCGTAGCCCTTTTCCACTTCGATCAGGCCAGCGTCCCCGAGCACGCTCAGGTGCTTGGAGAGGTTGCCGGCGGTCAGGTCGAGCTGGGTACGGAGGTAGCCGAACTCGACCCGGCGCGCCTCGTGGGTGATGGCGAGAATGCCGAGCCGGACCCGCTGGTGCACCACGTCGTCCAACCCGGTGGCCGGGTGCGTGTCACTCGGGTCCGGATTGCCGGTCATGGCCGTCACCGGTGCCGGCGGCGGGCTGCCGCGAAGCCGGCCGCGCCCAGCAGCAGCACGACGGCGCTGACGAGTTGCGGCAACGCCATTCCTGCCCGGATGCCCCAGTGGGGTGGTCCCCAGCCGTTGTTCATCGGCAGGACGAGCAGCACCATCGCCAGGTAGCCGACGGTGAACAGCCCGAGCGCGAGGTTGCGCTCCAACCGCGCCAGCACCAGCAGCGCGATGCCGATCATGCTCCACGGGGTGAGCAGCCGGTCCAGCAGCAGCCACCAGTACGGCAATGGCTGCTCCGGCAGCGGGTGGCTCGGGAGGTAGAGGGCCGCGGCCACCCACGCGGCGGTGAACACGACTGTCGTCACGGCGCCGGTGATCGCGTACGGCAGCACCCGGGAACCCAGCCCTCGGGCCCGGGCGGCTCGCACGTAGCAGACGGCGATCGTCGCGTACGCCAGCAGCAGCGCGGCGGGCCAGTAGTACAGCACGCCTCGCCGGGAGAACTCGCAGCTGCCGTCGGGCAGGCAACGCACCGTCATGCCGAACCAGTCGAACGGGATCCCGACGAGCGTCACCGTGGCCAGCACCAGCAGGGCGAGCCAGGTCACCCGTTGGTCGAGACGTACCTGCCGGGTGAGGGCGCGTACGTCGGACAGCAGCCGGCGGGGATCCCCGTCGGCGGGCACCGAAGCAGTAGTCATGCCAACAGGTTTCCACAGCAAACCAATTGGCGCTAGTGCCATTCGGGCGCCACCGGCCCACTTGACGGCGCGCGTCGGGCGCGCTAAATAATGAAGCAGAAGTTGAGTCGCACGGACTCAACTAAGGACCTTCGGCCAGGAGAACCGAGGAGGTACCCGATGCTGATGCGCACCGACCCGTTCCGTGAGATCGACCGGCTCGCCGAGCAGTTCTTCGGCAGCACCAGCCGCCCGGCCGTCATGCACATGGACGCCTACCGCGACGGTGACTACTTCTACGCCGCCTTCGACCTGCCCGGAGTCGACCCGGAGAGCATCGACTGCACGGTGCAGCGCAACGTGCTGACCGTCCGCGCCGAACGTCGCCGCCCCGCCGGCGACACCGTCGAACTGGTCGCCGCTGAGCGCCCGATGGGCGTCTTCAGCCGCCAGCTCTTCCTCGGCGACACCCTCGACACCGACAAGCTTGAGGCCGGCTACGACAACGGCGTGTTGACGCTGCGGATCCCGGTTGCCGAGCGGGCCAAGCCGCGCCGGGTCACCATCAGCGCGACCGGCAACGGCCGCAAGGAAATCAAGGCCTGATCAACGACCTGTCCCCGGCGTGGCCGGACGGGACGCGGTGCGGTCCCGCCCGGCCACGCCGACTTTTCCGCCCGCCACGGCGGCCGATTCTCTACCGTCGAGTGGTGTGGGCGCTGCGCAGCCGTGGAGCAGACCGGCCCGGCGACGCCATCCGATGCGGACCGGCCTCGCCGTCGCCGGAGCGGGGGTGGCGCTGTGCTGCGTCGGGGTCGCCGGGCTGGGTGCCTGGAACCTGCAACTGGTGACCCAGGCCGCCGCC
Source organism: Micromonospora sp. NPDC049891 (assembly GCF_040660295.1). NCBI lineage: Bacteria > Bacillati > Actinomycetota > Actinomycetes > Micromonosporales > Micromonosporaceae > Micromonospora > Micromonospora sp. NPDC049891. The sequence goes on along the minus strand of NZ_JBFAML010000046.1, from coordinate 20,285 downwards.
CCGGTCCGGGAGACCGCCGAGGGATTCCTGCGCGAGGTCACCGCGGGTGACACCAGCAGCGCGTACGAGCGGCTCTGCGCCGACGCGCGAACCCGGTGGAGCGAACTCGGCTTCACCAGCTGGGTGCGCACCCCGCCGGTGGTGCGCGACTACGAGATCGTGGACGTGTCCGTGGCCACCAGCGGCGGTCGGCCGCACGGCAAGGTCACCGTGCTGCTGACCCGCGACACCGGCAGCAGCGAACAGCGGGACCTGTCGGTGGTGCGGGAGGACGGTGGATGGCGGGTCTGCGGCGACCCGTACTGACCTGTCACACCCCGACCGGCTCGGCCGCCTCCACCAGCCGCCCGTCACGCAGCACCAGCACCCGGTCGGCCAGTTCCACGAGCGTCGGGTCGTGCGTGGCGACCAACGCGGTCATCCCCCGGGCGTGCACCAGGGCCCGCAACAGGTCCATCACCGCACGGCCGGTCTCCGAGTCCAACTGGCCGGTCGGCTCGTCGGCGATCAGCAGCGCCGGGTCGTTGGCCAACGCCCGGGCGATCGCCACCCGCTGCTGCTGCCCGCCGGACATCTCGTACGGCCGCTGCGCGGCGTGGCCACCCAGGCCGACCAGTTCCAGCAGCACCGACACCCGCTCTTCACGCTGCGCGGCCGAAACCTTCGCCAACCGCATCGGCACCCCGACGTTCTCCGCCGCGGACAGGATCGGAATCAGCCCGAAGGACTGGAACACGAACCCGATGGTGTCCCGGCGCAGCCGCAGCAGATCCTTCTCGCTGGCCGCGGTGACCTCCTGCCCGGCCACCCAGACCCGCCCCGAGGTGGGCCGGTCCAGGCCACCGATGAGGTTCAGCAGGGTGGTCTTGCCCGCCCCGGATCGGCCCCGCACCGCGACCAGCTCACCCCGACCGGCACGCAACGACACGTCCCGAACCGCGTGGACCACCCGGTCGCCGCCGCCGTAGTCACGGCTGAGCCCGTCGACCCGGATCAGATCCTGTTCGCTCACCGCGCACTCCTCTCGTCGCCGGAGCGGACCTGCACGTGGTCCGGCTCCAGGGTCAGCCTCACCCGGTCCCGCAGGGCCAACGCGTCCACGAAGCCCGCCGGCAGCTGCATCCGTCCGGCCCGGTCCAGCACCGCGTACTCCTCGGTGACCAGTTCCTCCACGCCGTCGGCGCCGACCCGCGCGGTGCGGTGCACCTCCGAGGCGGTCCGGCCGTCGCGGATCGCCACCGTACGGCGGACCTGGGAGGCGACCTGCGGGTCGTGGGTCACCACCACCACCGTCACCCCCAGCTCGGCGTTGATGGTGCGCAGCGCGGCGAAGACCTCCCCGGCCGTCGCCTCGTCCAGCTCACCTGTCGGCTCGTCGGCGAAGAGCACCTCCGGGTCGTTGGCCACCGCCACCGCGACGGCGCAGCGTTGCTGCTCACCACCGCTCATCTGCCCCGGCCGACGGTCCGCGCAGTAGCCCACGCCGACCATCTCCAGCAGCTCGGACGCCCGCCGCCGAGCGGCCCGGCCACCCCGGCGCGACAGCCGCATCGGCAGCTCCACGTTCTCCCGCGCGCTCAGGTACGGCAACAGGTTGCGTCCGGTCTGCTGCCACACGAACCCGACGGTGTGCCGCCGATACCGCAGCCGCTTGGCGGCCGACATGGTCAGCAGGTCGTAGCCGGCCACCCGGGCGATGCCCGCGGTCGGCGTGTCCAACCCGGACAGGATGTTCAGCACCGTCGACTTGCCGGAACCGGACGCGCCCACGATGGCCAGCAGTTCACCACGGTCCACGACCAGGTCGAGGCCCTGCAACGCGACGACCTCCACGCCCTCGCTGGTGAAGATGCGCACCAGCCCGTCGCAGACGATGTGCCCGCGCAGGCGGTCCGCGCCGCCGGCCCGTGCGGCGGCCCGTTCCGCCGCACGCCGCTGCAACGTCGCCAGGTCCGGAACATCCGGTGCCACAGTCGTCATGGGTTCTCCTCTCCCAGACGCAGCACCTCACCGAGGCGCATCCGTCGGTTCATCAGGTTCTCCACCGCCAGCCCGGTCGCCAGGCCCAGCACCACCAGCCCCAGTACCGAGGCCAGGACCAGCGGATCCAGGTGATCGCGGATCGGCACGCCGGGCGCGAACGCGGACAGCCCGAGGGTGGGTCCCAGGATCCGGGGTAGGGCCACCCCCACCGCCGCCCCGGTCACCGCCGCGACCAGGACCAACGGCACCAGCTCGTACACCAGCAGCCGCCGGCCACGGCCGGCGGACAGCCCCAGGGTGCGCAGCCGGGACAACATCCGACCCCGGCCGGCGGCGTCGGCGACCACCGCGAACCCGACGGCGAGCACGGCCAGCGCGGTGCCTCCGGCCGCACCGGCGGTGAACGCCAGGGTCAGTACGTCGTTGGCCCCGGTACGGTCCAGGTCCTCGCGGTACGCCCGCCGGGTCTGCAACGACGCCGGCACCTGCGTACGGGTCACCGGCACGCCGAGCACCTCCGACTGCCGCTGCCGCTGCGCGTCGTCGGCCACCCGCAGCAGCTGCGCGTCGTCGATGTCGTCACCGGCGACCAGATACCGGTTCGGGATGATCGGCGTGTACTCGTACTCGGGCAGCGCCTGCCACGGCAGCACCACGAACCGTTCGGTGCCCAACCCCACGCCCGGGAAGGCGTCGGCCAACCCGGCGACCCGGAACTCGTACAACCTGCCCTGTACATCCACGGCGGCCCGGTCACCGACACCCGTGGCCACCGCCGGGGACACCACCGCCGGCACCGGCCCGTCACCCCGGGCGGCGGCCCGCAGGGCGGCCGGCACGTCCACGTCGACACCACTGCGCGCCACCACCTCGGCGAACGCCGGAGCGTCCACCACCAGCACCCGGGCCGTGCCGATCTGCCGGGCCGGCGTCGCGGCGTCCGGCACCAGCCGCCGATTCGAATCCACCCACACCCGGGCCACCGCCGTCACCCCGGACACCCGGGTCAACGCGTCGCCGGCGTCAGGGGCGAAGGTGTACCCGGTCAACCAGGCGTCCGCCGGCACCGTCAAGGTCGCCGCCCGGTCCCGGGCCGCGCCGACCGTGGTGGTGACCACCCCGCCGAAGACCCCGGTGCTGACCGCGACGATCAGCACCGCCAACGGACCCAACGCCACCGGCGCGCCCCGTCCGGCGCGGGCGACACCGAGGAACAGCAACGCGCCCCGGGCCCGCGCGGCCACCCGGCCGGCCAACCGCAGCGGCCACGGCAGCAGCCGTACCGCCACCAACGCGGCAGCGACCGCGACCAGCACCGGCACCGAACTGAGGTACGCGTCGACGCCGGCACCCGGGTCCAGACCACGGCGGCGCAGCAGCACCACCCCGAGCCCGGCCAGCACCAGCACGCCCGCCTCGACGGTCAGTCGCCGCGCCGACGGGCGCCGCCAGGCGACATCGGCCCGACCGGTGACCACCCCGACCCGCCGCTGCGAGTGCATCGCCAGCACCGGCACCACCGCCGTGGTGAGCACCGCCAGGGCCAGCACCAGCCACGGAAAACCACCGTCGCGGCCGGGCACCCGGGTGCCGACAAGCCAACCGACGAGCACGGCGACCGGCTGCACGGGCGCGGACTCGGCGAGGGTACGCAGTCCGATGGCGGTCAGGGCGGCGCCCCGGGCCCGCAGCAACGCGAACTCCTCGCGTCGCCGCAGCACCGTCAACCGGGCGGCCAGCAGGATCAGCCCGAGCAGGCTGGCGACCAGACCCGCCTGGACGACGGCGAGCAGGGCCTGCACGGCGTGCAACTGTCCCGCGAAACGCGACAGCGCGCTGTCCAGCGACGTCTGCACCGTCGCTCCCGAGGTCCACGACATGCGGCGCGCCTCGGCCACCGCCGCGGTCACCGACTCCAGCGTCGAGGTGTTCAGGCGCTGCTCGTCGAGGCGGTACCGCCAACCGCTCACGGCGGGTACGCCGGTACCGGCGGCGACGACGTCCACACCGACCCAGTCGGTCACCCCCGCCACGATGTACGGCTCACCGTCCAGCACCGGGATCACCGGCTCCAGGGCGTACCCAAGGTCGTCCCAGACCGGGTCACCGGCGTCGCGCGGCTCGAACACCCCGACGATGTGCGCGGGCGCCTGACCGTCGCGACCGGCGAACCGCAACCGTTGGCCGGCGCGCAACGACAACGTCTCGGCCACCGCGCCGGAGACGACGACCTCGGCCGGGCCGCCCGGGCGGGTGCGCGGCCAGCGTCCGGCGGTCAGCTCGGCCGCCTCCGTGACGCCGGTCTGGGCGCGCAGCCCGAACATCTTCTGTGCACCGCCGTCCATCGGCGGATCGTCGCCGGTGGCGAGCAACTGCTCCTCGTCCAACGACGCCGCGTACCACCGGCTGTTCACCAGGGTGGGCAGCGGCGACGGCAGCTCGGCGGCGTAGCGGTCCAGGTCGGCCTGCCCGGCCGCGGCCGGCGCGGGCCGCTCCACGGCGAGCGAGACGTCACGGACCAGGTGCGGCAGCCGGGCCACGTCCGCGCGCAACCCCCGATCGGCGTACTCGCCGGTCAGCCGGGGTGCGGCGGTCAGCAGCAGCGCCGCCACCAGCCCGAGCACCGCCAGCAGGCCCACCTGCCCGCCGTACGCTCTGATCCGCCTCGCGCTCACTGGACCGGCCTTTCGTTCGCGGCTGCGGGGCCCTGTCTCGCCGTACTCCTCGGGTTCACTGGTCCTCCCCACCGCGCAGCTGCGCGGCGGTGAGCCGGCGCCGCACGCTCACCGACACCGCGGCGCTGAACGCCAGTGCCAGTGCCAGCAGTCCGACGCCGGTGCCCAGCACCGGCGGCCAGTCGACGCTCAGCAGCGGCGGGGGATCGGGACGGTCCGCCGACGGGGTCAGGATGACCAGCGGGGCCATCGTCGCCGCCACGCCGATCCCCACGGCCAACCCGACAAGCACCCCCATGCCGGCGAGGAACGACTGCTCGGCCAGCAGCGACCGGGCCACCAGGCGGTGACCCGCGCCGAGAGTGTGCAGCACCGCCAGTTCCCTGGCCCGACGCCGTGCCGTCGCGCTGACGTCCACGGCCACACCCACCGCGGCCAGCAGCACCGCGGCGAGGGCGGCGACGAAGAGCGCACCACGGGCGCCCACTCCGAACGGGTCGCGAGCCAGCTCGTCGGCGACGTCCTGGCGATCCAGCACGGTCAGGTCGCCGAGTTCGACGGCCGCACCGGCCACCTGTGCCGCCGCTCCGGGACGGGCGGCGACCCACCACTCCTGCGGCGCGCGGACGATGCCCCGCTCGTGGAACAGCCGGGCACGCAGCGACGGCAGGTCGACGAGCAGCGCGGCGTCCTCGACGTCGCCGGGCAGGGCCGCGACCCGGTCCACCACGACCACGTCGACCTCGGCACCACCCAGGAACAGCCGGGTCTGCGCCCCGACATCAACGTGCAGCACGTCCAGCGCCGACCCGGTGGCGACCACCGGCACCCGGTCCGTGCCGACCGGACGGGTGACGGCCAGTTGCACCGGGGTGCGCGGGGCGTTCCAGTTCGCCGGAGTATCACGTTCGTAGCGGCCGGACAGGGTGGTGCCGGAGACCGTCGACGCGGTGGCCGTCCCGGCGCGGTCGACCAGCTGCCACGCCCCGTCCACCGCCAGGTCCACCCGGCTGCCGGTGGTGCTGTCCGGGCTGGCCCGCAGGTTCGACAACCGCCAGTCGAGGCTCAGCCGCGGGCCACCGAGGGTCTCGGCGGTGAAGCCTGCCAGCCGCCACGGTCCGTCGCCGGCCGGCAGATCGACGGCGAACCGCAGGGGCTGACCGTCCCAGCCGGTGGTTCCCAGGGCCACCCGACGGTGGTCGCCCCGGGCGTCGCTGAGCACCACCTCATGGCGGATGGGCGCCGAGCCGTCCTCGACGTCGCCCCGGGTACGCAACTGGCCGGTCAGTCGTCGGGTGCCTGCCGGCAGCAGCGTCTGCGGTGCCTGCACCCGCGCGTCCGCGAGGCCGCCGAGCAGCCGGTCGGTGGATCCACCGGCCAGGTCCGAACGGAGCCGCAGCACCGCGCCCGCGGTGCCGGCGTCCACCGCCAACATGGTCGCCGGCTCGGCGCCGGAGCCGAGACGCACCGGCTCCCGCCAGACCGGCAGGACCGCCCGGCTCCCCGGCAGACCGGCGAGCTGGTCGGCGCGGCCGTCGGGGGCGGCACCCTTGGCCTCGGTCAGCCGCAGATCGGCACCGACCCGGTGGGCGGCCTGGTCATCGAGGGAACGTTGCGACGTCCCGGTGAGAGACCAGGCGAGGGTGCCGACCGCCACGGCGAGGGCGAGCAGCAGCACCGGACCGGCGTGCGGGCGACGGCCGGCCTGCCAGGTGCCGAGCATGACGGCGGTCCACGGCCGGCGGTCCACCCAACGCGCCGCCAGCCGGACCAGCGGCGGCAGCAGCCGCAGCGCGAGCACCGCCCCGGCCAGCACCCCGAGCGTCGGCGCGGCCGCCAGCAGCGGATCGATGCCCAGCTCGCCACCTCGGGACCGGGACAGCGGGGACGAGTACCGGCTCAGCTGGTACCAGCTCAGCAGGGCCAGGCCGACGAGCAGGACGTCCAGCCCGGCCCGCTGGACCATGCCCCGCCGGCTCGGGCGGGACCGGCTGGCCAGGTCGGCGACGTAACTGTCGCCCCGGCGCAGGCTCGGGCCGATCATCGCCAACGCGCAGCCGGCGGCCGCGAGCCCGGCCACCAGCCACACCGTCGAGTCGGCGGAGAGGTCCGGACGAAACGACACGGCGCCGAGTCCGGGCAGCCGGCCGGCCAGCCCCAGCAGCTCCACGACGAGCGGTGGGGCGAGGACCACGGCCGGCAGGACGACAAATGTGGCCTCCCGGGCGGTCAGCCCGGCCAACTGCCAGCGGGCCGCGCCCCGGGCCCGCAGCAACGCGGTCTCGCCCCGCCGGTGCTCGGTGAGCAGGATCGCCACGAGCAGTAGCGCGTACCCGCCGAGCACCACCACCAGCAGCATCGGGGTGACCAGGGCGGACCGGCCGACGAGGGTGGCCTGTTGCAGGCGGTGCACCAGGGCCACCAGGTCACTGGAGACCACCGCCGACTCGCCGAGGCCGGCCTCGGCCGGCGTGCTCGTGGTGATCCGGCCCGCGGCGTCGGCGAGCCGGTCCAGGGCGGCCGGGCCGACCCCGGCCAGATCGGGCTCGACCAGCCAGCCGGCGGAGGCGTTGGCCAGGAAGTGGGTGGCGAAGTCGTCGCGGGACACCGTCAGCGGGCCGTAGGTGGCCGCCTGCGGCAGTGAGCCGGTCGCCGTCTCCGGCGCCAGCCGCCAGTACGCGGCGTCCGGGTCGACGGGAGTGAACACGCCCGACACGACAACCTCGGTGACCCGCCCGCTGAGCCCGTCGGTGATCGGGATGCGGTCGCCGACGCCCACCCGCAACGTCGTCGCCGCCACCTCGGCGATCGCGGTCTGCACCGGACCCGCCCCGGGCTGCGGCCACGCCCCGGCGGTCAGCCGGGCGTGCGCGGGCAGATCGTCGAGGAACATCACCGACGCGTAGGTGGTGCCGCTACGGTCGGCGACGGCGTCACCGGTGTCGCCGCGCAGCTGCCGACCGGCCGCGTACCCGGCGGTGCTGACCCGGGCCGGCAGACCGGCCAGGTCGGCGGAGACCCGCTCCCGCAACGCGCCGTCGCGTTCCCGCAGCGCCTCGTCGGTGCGCCCGGCGGAAGCGCGTACCAGGATCGAGCGCTCCTCGGCGGTGGCCGCGGCCAGCACGTTGCGGGTGCCGGAGTCGACGACGTCCCGGTTGTACGCCGCCAGACCGGTGAGCGCGACGGTGGCCACCAGCGCCGCCCCGGCGGCGGCCAGCAGCAGGCCCTTCGTGGCCCGGGCACGCCGCAACGCGAACCTCATTCGTCCTGTACCCCCGCCGGTTCGCGGGCCGTGCGGCCCCTGGTTGCTCCCGTCATGCACCAGAAGGGGCCGACCACCGGGAAAGGTTCGCAGCGGTGATCGTTTTGTTATCCAGCAGCGATCAGGACGGCTGCTCAGGTGCCGGGCGTCACACCCCGGGGGCCGAGGTCACCGGCGCGGTGGTGCCGCCGGCAGAGCACCTGGTAGCGCACGTCCGCGGTGTCGACCGTGTCGCCGATGACGACCTGTGCGCCCTCGCGAGCCACCCGCCCGTCGGCGACGCGGGCGTTGAGCAGGCCCTCACGTCCGCACCAGCAGAGCACCTCGACCTGGATCCGGGCCACCGAGTCGGCCAGTTCGAACAGCCGCTGCGCGGCCGGGAACAGGCAGGAACGGAAGTCGGTGGCCAGACCGAAGGCGTACACGTCGACGTCGTAGCTGTCGACCAGGTCGGCCATCTGCTCCACGTGCTCGACGGCGTAGAAGCTGGCCTCGTCGCAGATCAGGTAGTCCACCCGTACCCCGTCGGCCCAGGCGTCGCGCACCAGGGTGCGCAGGTCCAGCGAGTCGGTCACCTCGATGGCCTCGTGGGCCAGCCCGATCCGGGTGGTCACCTGCGGTCCGAGCGAACGGTCGATGCGGGTGGTGACCAGTCCCCGGCGTCCCTGCCGGGCGTGGTTGTAGTTCATCTGCAGCGCCATGGTGGACTTGCCGCAGTCCATCGGCCCCCAGTAGAACCGCAGCGCGGCGGCGTGCGCCGGCCGCCCGTCGACGCCACGGGCGGCGACACACCCGGCCGGGTTGTCACCCTCACCGGGCAGCGGCGGGCGGGCCAGGCAGGTCGGTACGGCGTCGTCGGTCGTCACGGACCGGCAGCCTAATGCCGGGTGCCCCCGCCACGCCCGACCGGCCCGCCGCTGGTGTCGATCATCGCACTGGCGACGTGCTGATGGCGGGGTCAGAGCACCCGGGGCGGGGTGTTGCCGGCGGCGATGATGGCCCGCCGGATCGGCACCGCCAGCAGCAGCAGGAAACCGACCACGAAGAAGATCAGCAGGGAGACCAGGCCGACCCGGTAGGAGTTGGTCAACTGGAACACCAGACCGAACGCGAGTGGGCCGAGCCAACTGGTGCCCTTGTCGCTGATCTCGTAGAAGCCGTAGTACTCGCCTTCCTTGCCGGCGGGGATCAGCTGACTGAACAGCGACCGGCTCAGCGCCTGGCTACCGCCCAGGACCAGGCCGATGCCCGCGCCGAGCACCATGAACGGCAGCGGCGCCTCGGCCGGCAGCCGGAACGCCGCGATGATCACCGCGGTCCACAGCACCAGGCTGAGCAGGACCGTCTTCCAGGCCCCGATCCGCCCGGCCAGGGCACCCAGCCCCAGCGCGCCTCCGAAGGCCAGGAACTGGACCAGCAGGATCGTCACGATCAGGGTACTCTGCCCCAGCCGCAGTTCCTCGGTGCCGTACTGGCTGGCCAGGGTGATGACGGTCTGGATGCCGTCGTTGTAGACCAGGAACGCCAGCAGGAAGAACAGCGTCAGCGGGTACGCCTTGATCTCCCGCAGGGTGCGGCCGAGCTGCCGGAACCCGTCGGTGAGCACATTGCCGCGGCCACCGGCGGCCAGCGCGGCGGCGGTCGGGTGCTCCCGCAGCCAGCGCAGCGGCACCAGGGTGAACGCCGCCCACCACAGCCCGGCCGAGACGATGGACCAGCGGGCCAGGTCCAGGGTGCGTTCGGCGGTGCCGTTGTCGAACGACTGCACCGCGACGAGGTTCAACGCCAGCAGCAGACCGCCGCCCAGGTAGCCCAGCGCCCAGCCGCGGCTGGAGATGGCGTCGCGCTCGTCCGGCCCGCCAAGTTGCGGCAGGAACGAGTTGTACACCACGATCGCCGCCCCGAAGCTGATGTTGGCGATCATGAACAGCGCGCCACCGAGCAGGTACCGGTCCCCGGTCACGAAGAGCATTCCGACGGTCGCGGCGGCACCGGTGTAGGCCGTGGCGGCCAGCAGCCGTTTCTTGTGCAGTGACCGGTCGGCGACGGCACCGATCACCGGCAGCACGAAGACCGTCAGCAGCACCGACAGGGAGATCAGGTACGGGTAGTACGAGCCGGCGGCCACCTTGATGCCCAGCGGGTACACGTAGCCGGAGCATTCGTCCGCACCCAGTTCGCAGCCGGCGGCGAGCTTGGCCACGCTGGTCAGGAACGGTCCGAGGAAGACGGTGATGACTGTGGTCTGGAAGGCCGAGTTGGCCCAGTCGTAGAAGTACCAGCCGGTGCGCTCGCGGCGGGTGCTGCCCGGCGGTGGGGTGTCCTGCGCCGCCGGGGTGACCGTCTCGGCCATGGGGGTCCTCCGCCCAGGTTGTTCAGGCGGCCCAGTGGCCGCGGCTGCGGTAGACGTCGCGCAGCACGCCGACGTGGTCGGTCATGATGCCATCAACACCAAGATCAAGTAACTCGTGCATCTCGGTGGGTTCGTCGATCGTCCAGACATGCACCTGAAGGCCGAGCCGGTGGGCCGTCCGCAGGAAGCGACTGTCGACCACCGGCACCCGGCCGTACCGCACCGGCACCTGCGCGGCCACCACCGACGGCGGTAGCCGCAGCCGTCGACCGGTCCACGAGGCCCACCGCAGCCGGGCCACCCCGCGCACCCCCAGACTGGTGGCGACCCGCCCGCCGGTCAGCGCCCGCAGCCGGGTCAGCCGGGCGTCGCTGAACGAGGCAAGCAGCACCCGGTCGGCGGCACCGACCCGGTCGACCGTGGCCACCGCGGGCGCCACGCCACCGTCGGACTTGACGTCGATGTTGAACCGCACCTGCGGCCAGGCGCCGAGCACCTCGTCCAGGCGGGGCACCACGGCGGCGCCGCCGACGCGAACCGTGGCCAGGTCCGCCCAGCGCATCGCACCCACCCGGCCACGTTGCCCGGTGACCCGCTCCAGGGTGTCGTCGTGGAACACCACGGCCACCCCGTCGACGGTGCCGTGCACGTCGGTCTCGACGTACCGGTAGCCCAGCTCCACCGCCCGGGCGAAGGCGGCTGCGGTGTTCTCGTCGCCGTCGGCGGCGCCGCCGCGGTGCGCGAAGGCCAGCGGGGTGGGCGCGTCGAGGTAGGGGTGCGCGGTCGTGGGCACGCGGCGCAGTATGCCTGGCCCTGGTGACCGCCCGGTGGCGGGCCGGCGGCGAGCCGGGTGCGTCAGGTCGTCCACACACCACGTCGTACCCGCTGGTGACTGCCGGATGCCGGACAGTAATCTTCCCCGCTCGCTCGGCGATGGCGAGAATGCCCGGGTGATGGCGTGGACCAATCCCGCAGAGCGACGTGACGACCCGCCCCAGACGCCGGCGGTGCTGACCATCCGTCCCGTGCACGCGCTGCCCGGGCGGGTCCCGTCGCCGCGCCGCACGACGGCCCGTCACCTTCCGTCCGGGTTCTGGGCGTTGCTGGTCACGACGCTTGTCGCCGGAAGCCCCGGGGGATTCGCGGTGATCCGGGAGCTGAGCCTCAATCTGCCGCGGACCGACGGCCCCGCCGGGATCGTCACGACCATGCTCGACGCGATGCTGCTGGGACTGTCGTGGCTGCGCTGGGGCAGCGCCGACGGTCCGGAGACGCTGTCCAGCTTTCAGCTCGCGCAGAACGCCCAGCTGGCGCTGTTCCTGCTGATCGTGCTGGTGGTGCTGCGCAGGCTGGCCGCCGGTGCCACGCCGCCGCGGGCGTACCGGATCTTCGGCACGCTCGGCGCCACGGTGGTGGCGGCGCTGCTCGCCACGGTCGGCGGCGTCTTCGTGCACCTGGCCGTCGACAGCGGCGTCTACGTCGGGTCGGCCATGCGCGGGGAACTGTTCAACGAACTGGTACGGGCGCTGCTGTGCGGTCTCGTCGTCGGTCTGCTGCTGGCGGCGGTGCCGGCCCGACGGCCCCGGTCCCGACCGACCGTCCCCGGCCTGGGAGGCAACTGACATGGTGATCCGGCAGGCCACCGCCGAGGCCCCGACGACAGACCCGGCGGACGCCACGAGCGAGGCGACCCGCTACCTGTGCGTGGCGGCCCACACCGACGACACGTTCGCCGACTCGGCCCTGGCCGAGGTCTTCGACGACGAACTGCGGGCGGTGGCACCCTCGGTCGGATTCGACCTGAGCACCGTGCTGCGGCACTGCCTGGAGGCACGCCAGCGACGCATCCGCCGCGACGCCGGCCTGCTGATCGCCGGAAGTCTGGCCCTGCTGCTGTCGCCGCTGTGGACGTTGCAGGCGGCGGTGGTGCTGGCGATCGGCATGTCGCTGTCCCGGGCCAACCGGCGCGGCCCGTACGGTCCGCTCGCTTCGGTGCTGGCCCTCGTCGGGGTCGCCGTGGTGTCGCTGTGGCTGATGGCGCAGTTCGCCGGGTTCGACACCGACGGTGAGAGCGGCCTGCTCAGCTGGATGATCGGCCTGCCGTGGCTGGCGCTGGTGGCCGGCCTGGTCGCCTACCTCATCCTCGTGCTGCACCTGTTGGGCACCCGGCAGCTACTTGTGGAGCGGCTGCGGCGCGGTCACTTCCAGCCCACGACACCCGGCACCAGCCCGGTGCCGCAGCGCTACGCCGCACGACTGGCGCAGATCGACACGGCGCAGCGCGGCAACGTGACGATCTACAGCGGGTACACCCCGTTCGTCGGGCACGGCGCCCCGGTGGCCGGCTGGTCGTTCGCCCTGCCGATCCACCGGGCCGAGCAGCAGTTGTCCGATTCGTCGAGCACCGTCACCGGCGACGCGGACGCCACCGTACGGTTCGCCGTCGTGGATCTGATCGACCACGTGCGGCAACGGCTGGCGGCGATCCGACTCGACCCGGCCGGCGATCCGGAGCTCAATCCGGAGCGGCTCGCGGGGCTGGTGCTGGAGGATCGTGTCTTCGTGCACGGCGGTCTGCTGACCGACGATCCGCAGCTGCTGCCCGAGCGCAACCGGATGCCCCGACAACGCTGGTCCGACGAGCGGCTGCGGGCGGTGGCGAGCCGGCCGCAGGGCGCCGCCCGGCATTTCCTGTGCGCCCTGGTGCCGTCCTGGGGTGGCGAGGTGGTGGCCTGCACGTTCCTGCACTTCTCCACCGATGGTCGGGTGCTGTACCTGGAGTGCGCCCGGACCTTGCTGGAGCCGCCCCGCATCGAGTACCACGACGTCGACCGGCTGACCGAGTGGATCCCGGTGCGCCAGTTCGTCCAGTTGTTCACCACCGCCGCCGAGCAGTTGGTACGCACCTCCGTCGGCGCGCCGCTGCGCCTGGTACGCGACGGCGTCCGCGTGTTGCGTCATCAGATCCGGCAGTCGCGGTCGCGGCGGATGGCCCGCGAGGACCTCGGCTACGACTACGGTGCCCGGGCCGGGGTGCGGGAGATGGCCACCGGGACCACCTACCACAACTACTTCCAGGTGCTCGACGCCGCGAAGCATCTCAAGGTGGTCGAGCGTCACGTGCTGGCGGCCATCGTCGACTTCCTGGAGGACAAGGGCGTGGACACCGCCGAGTTCCGGACCCGGCAGACCATGATCCTGAACCAGGGCGTGATCCAGACCGGTGGCCTCAGCGTCGTCGGTAACCAGGCGGTGGGAGCCGGGGCGCGAGCGGAGCAGCAGAGCACCACGGAGCAGCCGTCGCCACAGGGTACGAACCGCCGAGCCGGCACCGGGAGGCCGTCATGACCACGTCCGACAACTCGATCAACTTCGGCATCCAGCAGTCGGGCGGGGTGAGCCAGGTCGGTAACCAGGCGGTGGGTCCGGGAGCGCACGCGGTCGGTGGGGCGCTGTGGGCCACGGCACCGGGAGTGGACGTGCCGGCTCTGGTCGCCCAACTGGTGCAGACGCTCGACAGGCACCGTGACGAGTTGCCGGAGCCGGCCCGGGCGGTGGCCGCCGAACTGCGCGTCCACCTGGCCCGCCCGGATCCGGAACCGGCCCGGGTGACGGCGCTGTTGCAGCGCCTGGCGGCGCTGGCCGCCCCGGTGGCGCCGGTGGCCTCGGCGGTGACCGAGGTGCTGCGGGCGGTGCAGCAGGCAACCTGAGGGTGTGGTCGCAGCAGGCCATGCCTTTCCTGCGCCTGGGACTCGGCTCGCTACGGGCGAGCCTGCTCACCCACGCTCTGCGCTCAGCCGGCGGCGGGACGGCGTCGATGCGCGCGGCTGGTGTCGACCGGCCGGCTCGGGTCGACGTGGCGGGGCCGGTCGGGTTCGTCCGGTCGCAGCGGGGCGAGGGTGTCGGTGAGCGCGTCGATGATCCGGTCGGTGGCCAGCCGGGCCGCGCCGGGCACGGCGCGGGGCACTTCGGCCAGCTCCACCGGGTCACCGAAGTGCACCCGTACGGTCGGGCGGCGCACCAGCGCCCGGGCGATGCCGCGCAGCATCCCCCTGGGCGCGTGGTAGGGCAGTATTTCGTGCGAGCCCCACTGGGCGACCGGGATGACGGGTGCGCCACAGGCCAGGGCGAGCCGGGCGGCGCCGGTCTTGCCGCGTTCGGGCCACATGCCCGGGTCGAGGCCGATGCGCCCTTCCGGATAGACCAGGATCGGCGCGCCGGCGCCGACCGCGGCGGCGGCGTCGTCCAGGGCCCGGTGTACGGCGCTGGTGCCCCGGTCGACGCGGATGTGCCCGGCGCTGCGCATCGCGGTGCCGATCAGCGGGGCGCGGAACAGCCCGCCGGTGGCCATGATCCTGGGTGCCACCCGGCGGGCCCGGCAGGCCGCGGCGAGCACGATCGGGTCGAACGGGCTGATGTGGTTGGCGGCCAGGATCAGCGGCCCGCCGCGGAGCCGGGCCGGGATGTCGCCGGTGACCTCCAGCCGGGCCAGCATCCCGACGACGGCGCGGGCCAGCAGCAGCGCGATGCGCCAGATCAGCGGCGGACGCCAGGGGGAGTGGGCTGCTTCCATCAGCGGGACATGGTCGCACGGCGGGTGGGGACCGGGGCGGCCAGGGCGGGCCGTACGGCAGAGGTGAGCAGGGTCATTGGTCCCGGGGCGGTTCGGGCCGCCCGCCTCTGCCAACTCACGTACGACGCGCTGTAGTATTTACTACGCCTTGTAGTATGAATAGCCTGGGGGTCGCAGGTGGACGCGTTGGACGTCGCCCGCTGGCAGTTCGGTGTCACCACCGTCTACCACTTTCTCTTCGTACCGCTGACCATCGGCCTGTCCGTTCTGGTCGCCATCCTCCAGACCCTCTGGCACCGTACGGGGGACGAGAAGTACCTCAAGCTCACCAAGTTCTACGGCAAACTCTTCCTGATCAACTTTGCCATGGGTGTGGTAACCGGCATCGTGCAGGAGTTCCAGTTCGGCATGAACTGGAGCGACTACTCCCGCTTCGTCGGCGACATCTTCGGCGCGCCCCTGGCCATCGAGGCCCTGGTCGCGTTCTTCCTCGAATCCACATTCATCGGCCTGTGGATCTTCGGATGGGACCGGCTACCCGCCCGCCTGCACCTGGCCAGCATCTGGGCCGCCGCCATCGGCACCAACCTGTCGGCCTACTTCATCCTCGCCGCGAACTCGTTCATGCAGAATCCGGTCGGCTACCGCTACAACCCGGACACCGGCCGAGCCGAGCTGACCGACTTCGTCGCCGTGCTGACCAACAAGGTCGCCCTGATCACCTTCCCGCACACCATCGCCGGCGCCTTCCTGGTCGCCGGGTCACTGCTGGTGGCCGTCGCCCTGTGGCACCTGATCCGCAACCGCGACAGCGCCGACACCCCGGCCTACCGCTTCGCCGCCCGCTTCGGATCCTGGGTCACCCTGGTCTCCGCCGCCGTCGTCGTCATCACCGGCGACATCCAAGGCAAGATCATGACGCAGGTGCAGCCGATGAAGATGGCCGCCGCCGAAGGGCTCTACTCCACCGAGAGCCCCGCGTCGTTCTCCGTACTGACCATCGGCAGCCTCGACGGCAGCCGCGAGCTGTTCGCCCTCAAGATCCCGTACCTGCTGTCCTACCTGGGCACCGGCGACCCCAACGGCACCGTGCAGGGCATCAACGACCTCCAGGCCCTCTACAGCGCCCAGTACGGCGCCGGCAGTTACACCCCGATCATCCCGGTCACCTACTGGAGCTTCCGACTGATGATCGGCTTCGGGCTCGCCGCCGCCGCCATCGCCCTGCTGGTGCTCTGGAGCCAACGCAAGGGCCGTACCCCCACCAGCAGGTGGCTGCTGCGCGCCGGCCTGGCCATGCCGATCCTGCCACTGCTGGCCAACTCCTTCGGCTGGATCTTCACCGAGATGGGCCGCCAGCCGTGGATCGTCTTCGGCGAGATGCTCACCCGCGACGGCGTGTCCCGCAGCGTCTCCCTGACCGAGGTCCTCACCTCCTTCACCGCCTTCACCCTCATCTACGCCGTCCTCGCCGTCATCGAGGTGAAGCTGCTGATCCGCTACGCCAAGGCCGGCGTACCCGACGTCACCCCGGCCCCCGAACCCGACGACACCGACGACGCCGAGCGCCCGCTCGCCTTCGCCTACTGACCCGGAGCCCCACCGTGGAACTGACCACCATCTGGTTTCTCCTCGTCGCCGTGCTGTTCACCGGCTACTTCATCCTTGAGGGCTTCGACTTCGGCGTCGGGATGCTGCTGCCCGTACTCGGCCGCGACGACAAGGAACGCCGCGTAATGATCAACACCATCGGGCCGGTCTGGGACGGCAACGAGGTCTGGCTGATCACCGCCGGTGGCGCCATGTTCGCCGCCTTCCCCGAGTGGTACGCCACCCTCTTCTCCGGCTTCTACCTGCCCCTGCTGCTGATCCTGCTGGCCCTGATCGCCCGGGGAGTCGCCTTCGAGTACCGCCACAAGCGACCCGAGGCGTCCTGGAAACGCCGCTGGGACAACGCCATCTTCTTCGGCTCACTCGTCCCGGCGATCCTGTGGGGCGTCGCCTTCGCCAACATCCTGCGCGGCGTGCCACTGGACGCCGAGCACGAGTACGTCGGCGGACTGCTCAACCTGCTCAACCCGTACGCCCTGCTCGGCGGCGCGACCACCGCGGCGCTGTTCGCCACCCACGGCGCCGTCTTCGTCGCCCTCAAGACCGTCGGCGACATCCGCGAGCGGGCGGCCGCGCTCGCCGTGCGCCTGGGCGTCACCGCGGCCGTCCTCGCGGTCGCCTTCCTGAGCTGGACCCTGACCATCCGCTCCAGCACCGCCGCCGTCGTGCTCGCCGTCGGTGCCGCGCTCGCCCTGCTCGGCGGTCTCGCGGCCGCCACGGTACGCCGCGAGGGCTGGGCGTTCACCGGCACCGCCGCCGCGATCGGCCTGGCCGTGGCCACCCTGTTCGCCGCACTGTTCCCGAACGTGCTGCCCTCCACGCTGGACCCCGCCGGCACGCTCACCGCCACCAACGCCGCCTCCACCCCGTACACCCTCACGATCATGACGTGGGTGGCGGTGTTCTTCACCCCGATCGTGCTGGCCTACCAGGGCTGGACGTACTGGGTGTTCCGCAAGCGCATCGGCGTCGCCCACATCCCGCAGCACTGACCGCCGGGCGGGCCCGGTGGCACCCGGGCCCGCCCGGCGTCACACCGCCGCCAGGGCCTGCTCGGCGCGCCGCCGCACCACCTCCAACACCCGAGCCGCGGCGACCAGGTCGTCGGCGGGCAGATCAGCCCACAGCCGGGCCCCGATCTCGGCGGAGGCCGCGGCGACCAGGTGCTGGGCCTGCCGCCCGGTCGGGGTCAGCGCGACCCGGGAGGCGTCGGTCGGCAGCGGCGCCACGAGCGTCGCCGCGATCAGCTCGGTGAGCGTGCCGTGCGCCGTCGCGGTCGGCACCTTCACCGCGTCGACCAGCCGGCGGGCGGCCTCGGTGCGGGGGAGCGGGGCGTCGGCGGCGGCCAGCGCGTTGAGCAGCAGCGCCTGCGCGAAGGTCAACCCGAGCCGGCCCAGTTCCCGCTCCAGCACCGCCCGGGTGGCGTAGTGGGTCCGGCCGAGGATCTGCCCGTTGAGGGTGGTGGACATGACAACCCCTATTCATTGGCAATACCAACGTTGGCTTGGCCAACATAACACGGGTCGTGGGTACCACCAACGAAATCGCGTACAGTCACCGCATGGAGCACCCCAGCGCCCCCACCCCCGGCCGACTGCGCACCACCCCCAGCTGGCTGCTCACCCAGACCGCCGCCCACGCCGGACGCCTCGTCACCACCGCACTCGGCGCCCACCACGCCCGCGGCTACCACTACCGACTGCTGGCGACCCTCGCCGAAACCGGCCCCGCCAGCCAGGCCGACCTCGGCCGGCACAGCGGCATCGACCGCAGCGACATCGTCGCCACCCTCAACGACCTCGCCGACCGCCACCTCGTACGCCGCGAACCCGACCCCACCGACCGGCGCCGCAACATCGTCCACATCACACCCACCGGCCGACGCGAACTCACCACCCTGCAACACGCCCTCGACACCGCCCAGGACACCCTGCTCGCACCACTGGACCCCACCGACCGCCGCGAACTCGTCCGCCTACTCGACCTCCTGCTCACCCACCACAACGAACCGAAAGGCTGAGCATGCCCCGCACCCACCACTACGCCACCACCGTCACCTGGACCGGCAACCTCGGCACCGGCACCAGCGGCTACCGCGACTACCGACGCGAGCACGACATCACCACCGACGGCCGCCCACCCATCCCCGGCAGCTCCGACCCCACCTTCCACGGCGACCGCACCCGCTGGAACCCCGAACAACTCCTGCTGGCCGCCCTGTCCCAGTGCCACATGCTCGCCTACCTGCACCTGTGCGCCGACAAAGGCGTCGTCGTCACCGACTACGTCGACCACGCCACCGGCACCATGACCACCGACAACACCGGAAACGGCCACTTCACCGAGGTGATCCTGCGACCACACGTCACCGTCGCCGACCCCGCCACCGCCGACATCGCCACCGCACTGCACGACGACGCCCACCACACCTGCTTCATCGCCAACTCGGTCAACTTCCCGGTCCGCCACGACCCCGTCACCACCACCTGACCAGCCGACCCACAAATTCGGTCGACCCCACCACCACGACCGCTATCGTCGGCCCGTGCCCGACGTGCGTGAACTCACCCCCGACGACCTCGACGACGCCTGGCAGCTCGGCCGGCTCGCCTTCGGCTCCGACCCGCAACCACCCCCACCACCGAACACCGCCGGCCGCACCAGCTGGGGCGCCTTCCACCCCACCACCGGACAACTCATCGGCAAGGCCGTCGACCTGCACGACGAGCAGTGGTGGAGCGGACACGTCGTACCCGCCGCAGACGTCGCAGGCGTCGCCGTCGCCGCCGAGGCCCGCGGCAGCGGAGTCGCCCGCGCCCTGCTGACCACCCTGCTCCGCAGCGCCCGCGACCGCGGCGCCGCCGTCAGCACGCTGTTCCCCACCACCGCCGCCCCCTACCGCGCCTGCGGGTGGGAGATCACCGGACAGCTACGCACCCTCGACCTGCCCACCGCGACGCTGCCCCGGCACCGCACCGACCCACGGCTGACCGTACGCACCGGCACCACCGCCGACCTGCCCGCCACCGCCGAGCTCTACCGACGCGTCGCACACCACCGCAACGGCCTGCTCACCCGCACCCACCGCCGGTTCACCGCCACCGACAACCTGCCCTACGACGGACTCACAGTCGTCGAACACGACGGCCAGCTGGTCGGCTACGCCGGCTGGAACCGAGGGCGCGGCTACGGCCCCGACGCCATCCTCACCGTCGACGACATCCTCGCCACCACCGCCGAGGCCGCCCGCGCCCTCGTCGACGTCCTCGCCAGCTGGTACAGCGTCACCCCGACCCTGCGACTGACCCCGCTACCCGGCGACACCATCAGCACCCACCTGCCCCTGGAACGGGCCCGCGAACACGAACGCGACGCCTGGATGCACCGACCCGTCGACATCGCCCGCGCCGTCGCCGCCCGCGGCTGGCCCACCCACACCCGCGGCCAGGTCACCTTCACCCTCACCGACGACCTCGCCGACTGGAACACCGGCACCTGGCAACTCACCGTCGCCGACGGCCACGCCGACCTGTCCCGCAGCAGCACCGACCCCGACCTGCACCTGACCGTACGCGGCTTCGCCCGCCTCTACACCGGCACCGCCACCGCCCGCACCCTCGCCGAAACCGGACTGCTGCACCACAGCACACCCGACCCGAGCGCCCTGGACCTGCTCGCCGCCGGACCCACCGCCCACCTCATCGACTACTTCTGACAAACGCCGTGGCCCGGTCGTGCTCATCAACTGCACCCTCTAACCCCACCCACTTCACCCAGGTGGCAGGGGTGGGGGTCAGGTGGGGGAGATTGTGGGCCAGGGGACGGTGA